>CAJWAO010000019.1 GCA_913020765.1 uncultured Flavobacteriales bacterium
GGTTGAGATTTTCTTTTTCGTCTCGAAAGGGAATGACCACAGTGACTTCATCAAGTCCTATTATGGGCGCTGTTTTTTCTGCTTTGCCTCTTTTGTATCTGCCGTAAGCATAACTCAAAAGTAAAAACAAAAGAAAGCAGCTGTAAGCAATTATAAAGCCATTACACCAAAACATGCTTTTGTCTTTTTTTGAGCAATAGGGTCGCAAGCAGCACGGGTAAGATTTGATTGATTACCCATGTGGAGAAGGCTGCCAATAAGATAACAGGTCCAGCTATTCCTGCCAGTGTAAGTATACTCAAAGCGATGGTTTCACGAACGATAATCTTTCCAAAGAATAGTGATGGGGCAGCCGTTATTGCACCGTACATGAGGGCAATCCATAAAAATAGCTGTATGTCAAATCTTACGTCAAATACAAGTAACACGATAAAAAATTGAATGATAAAGGTAAGGTACCTTAAAAAAGATAGCCCAAGTAATTTGGCACGCAAGGTTTTTGACACAAGAACCAAATCTAGCTCTCTAAAAAATTTTAATGGAATTTTGCATAATATGGCATCCCCAAAAAAGTATAACCCAAAACCAATGCATAGGATAGCGGTCATCAAAAGATGTTCAAATCCCGAAATATCAGTGCTGTATAATATGGCGAATGATCCGATGCCAAGTGAAATGCTAACCATGAACTGGGATGCATTTCCAACGAGTGTGTTCAAGATGATTTCTTTTCGGTCTTTTTTATCAAAATAAAACATTCGACCAATGAAGTTTCCTGCATATGCAGGCGTAACAACACCAGAAACGATTCCAGATAAAAAGGAATGCCATCGATCTGAAGTGTTCATCTTCTTTGAGGCTACAATAGCTTCCCATTTTAGCCATTCAATGAACCAATTGATAGGCATAAAACTCATGAATAAAATAGCTAGAATAAAATTGATATTTTCAGGCAATTCAAAACCTTGCGGGAAGGCATTAATTTTTTTGAACAGTAAAAAAGCAACGGCGCAAAACACACCAAATTTTAGGATCAGGAACAAAATCGAACGAAATTGTTTAGTTTTAATCACAAATGTCAATTTAGTGTCTGAAGATAAGATAATTCTAGGAATTGACCCGGGGACTACAGTCATGGGGTACGGTTTAATTCATATAAAAAAGCAGGAAATCACCATGGTGAATTTTGGGATCATTCAGCTCAAAAAACTTGACAATCATGCAGATAAACTCAAAAGAATTCTAGACCGATTAAATGGCTTAATTCTAGAATTTAAGCCCGATGAGATGGCCATTGAAGCCCCTTTTTTCGGTAAAAATGTGCAGTCCATGCTGAAGCTAGGAAGAGCTCAAGGTGTTGCAATAGCAGCGGCGTTGAATCATAATATCCCATATGAGGAGTACTCACCCAGGCGGATTAAGCAGGCGATTACGGGGAAAGGTGGTGCCTCAAAAGAACAGGTGGCTGCAATGCTTCAAAGTATTCTTGAGTTTGACGAAATGCCAAAATATCTTGATGCCACCGATGGTCTTGCGGTTGCACTCTGTCATCACTACTCAAGAGGGAAGGGGGAAAACAATAAAAACAAGTCGAGTAGCTGGGCAGGCTTTATTCAAACAAACCCAAAAAGGTTAAAGAAATGAGTTTGATTGAGATATATACAGATGGCAGCTCTCGCGGCAATCCCGGTCCAGGTGGGTATGGTATTGTGCTGTCTTTTAAGGGAAATGAAAAAGAAATTTCTCAGGGTTTTCGCAAAACAACAAACAACAGAATGGAACTGCTTGCTGTTATTGTTGCTATTGAAAGTTTAAAGAGTACCAACATCCCTGTAAAGGTATATTCAGATTCGAAATATGTAATTGATGCCATTACAAAAGGCTGGTTAGAGTCTTGGATTGTAAAACGATTTAAAGGAAAAAAAAATCAGGACCTATGGATGCGTTATCATACTTGCTCAAAACCATTTAATATTACTTTTGAGTGGGTGAAGGGCCATGCTGGAAATCCAAAAAATGAGCGCTGTGATGTCTTGGCCGTCGAGGCGTCAAAAAAGGATAATCTTGAAATCGACAAGGCCTACGAAGAATCTGACGAGGACAATCGTTTATTGTGAGCCAATAACTGTCACAAATCCATGTAGATCCTGCTGTGTTCCGCCAAACATGGTACCTGATAATTTATAGAAATACACGCCATCAGTGCACTTCTCTTGCCCATTATCTGTTCCATCCCAAAGAAAAGTACCTGTTTGATCCGTTCTGTTCCACATTACATTGCCCCATCTATTTAGAATAACAATATTGAATTTTTCAAAAGCGTCATATGGAAGACTTAAAATGTCATTTGTACCATCCCCATTGGGCGTTAGCACATTAGGAACCCATATAATGGGATCATTTATATCTATGAGTATTTCGTAGCTGTCCGTACAGCCTATATCATCAATAATTGTTAGTGTGACAGGATACTCACCTGAAATTCCGTAAGCATTCGTTTGGTCTTCACTTATCGCGCTGAATGCTGTTGTTCCATCACCAAAATCCCATGACCAACTAACGATGCTTGTACTTTGGGCACTGGATTCATCAATAAAATTGATGATATCATTTTGATCTGCAGGGTTCGGACCTGCTGTAAAAAATGCGCTTAATCCATCGTCTCCAACGGTGATTTCATCAAGCGGAATAATCAACTCACATCCTAAGTCATCCGAAATAATTACCTCAGGGGTATAGGTATTGCTTTCGGGGTAATTGTAAAAGAAGTTTAGGGTATCGAAAAGGGTATTTCCATCTCCAAGATTCCATGTGATATTACTTACATTAACGGGATTGTTCAAGGAGAAATTTGCTCCTTGGGTACATTCACCGTCGGTCTGGAACCAGTTCGCGGTGGCACTTGGCCCGCCAATTGTTAAATAATCCGTTAGAACTGTATCATCAGTACAACCATATGTATCAGTTATGGTTAAACTTAAAGAGAAAACTCCAGGTAACGCATAGGTGCTACTCGGGTCCTCCAATACAGATTGATTTCCATTACCGAAATTCCAGATCCATGACTGAATGGGTCCGTATGAAAGAGAGGAGTCTTGAAAACTCCCAAAAATAGGTGGACATACAAAGGACCCATCTGCGTTCACAGCTGCCCCAGTGAAGGAATAGTTTGGAATTGCTGTAGGGATAGAAACCGTAATTAAATTACTGACAGTGTCTGTACAACCATTTCCATCCGTTGCAATTAAACTTAATTCATGTAATATATTGGAAGTATTCTCGGGAATGTTGGCTTCATTAAAAATGGTATTTAAATTTTGTTCGGTTGAAAATAAATCATCATCAATTAACCATTCATAAGTAATTGGGAAAAGGCCATTTGACGCATTATTGGCAATGATATTACCACCGTTACAGATAACATTTTCTACAGAGAAAAAAGCATTTGGTTGTGTTATGGTAATTGGAATCGAGGCAGGGGAGGATTGGCAACCAAATTCATCTGTTGCTATAAGTTGACCGTAAAAGGTACCAACACCGTTAAAAGTATGACTTATAGGGCCATTGTCTGATACAGTGACACTAGTTGAGTCATCTGTAAAACTAAAATCGAATGTACTTAAATCAAGACCATTTAACGAAATGGAGTTATTACTAAAATTCACAAGAAAAGGAGAACAACCAACCGTATTGTCAGGGGCTATAACGGCAAATGGATTGGCTAAAACGGATATTGGTAGTACCGCCGAAGCAGCACAATTAACGCTATTTGTGGCGGTTAAAGTAATATCATAGGTACCAGGGTTTGCATACGCATATCCTACTTCTGGACCGTTGTTTATCACATCTCCATTGCCCATATCGAAGGACCATGAGGCCAACGGATGTGGAGAGGGTGGTTGATCCCACGTCAGACTCGCATCTAACATCTGAAGCGAATCTCCTGCACAAACCGAATCATTTGAAAGGCTAAATATTGGTTCAACAAGTGAGATGTCAATGTTTTTTGTGGTACTATCACCACATCCCGTTGTCAAGTTGTAAATGACTTGCTCTATCGTGTAGCTTCCATAGTCAGTATAATTGTGGCTGCTGTTGCCCACATTTAAACCATCAAGTTGAGGTTCGTCTATCACTGTGTTCGCTGTACCATCTCCCCATTTCCAAATCATTAAAACATCGTCTGAGGGGACGCCATGATTTGAGTTATCGGATACATCAACAGTAACTGGTAACGAATTTGGGTTACAGAATAAAATGTTGTCCGGTTCAAATTCGGATATTGGTGCGAAAATATATATCAGCGAATCAATCTGTAAAGAATCCTTGCAACCCCGATAGTCTACAACTAAAAGCACATCGAAATAACCTGTATCCGTCGTGAATTGGTACATTGGATTGGCCTCTGTAGAACTACCATCCGTAAAATCCCAGAAATATGATATTTCAGAGGAATCCGGGTTGCTGGGGTTTGTTTCAATAGAAGAGGTAAAGGCAAAGTCTCGCTTTACACAGTTTTGCGTTGTATCAACTGAAAAGTCAACAGATAAAAGATCTCCAACGGTGATGTGTTCTGATAAACTGAGTGTTCCCGTACATCCTGAAACTGTCTCAACTGTTAAGCTAATGTCATACAAACCGATTGAGTATGTCTGCTCAGGAGGGTTTTCTCCAGAGAAAGAATTCCCATTTCCAAAGTCCCATTCCCAGCTATTGATTGGATTTGCTGGATTAGGTGAGGATGAAGTATCGGTAAAGGCAACAGTTAGAGGGTCGCATCCTCCGGTTGGATCAGCGTCAAAACCGATAAGTAAGTCCTCCACATTAATATATCCCAATTCTGTGAACGCGCCCGTACAGCCGTTTGCTGTTGTCATGGTTAAGCTTACATTGTAAGAACCTGCTGAGCTGTATATTTGGCTAGGTGGATTTTGTCCACTAAATGTTTCTCCATTTCCGAAAATCCAATTAAAAGTTTCCCCGACCGGTGAGGTGTTTATGAAGTTGACACTAGCTGGAGCACAATCCGTCGTGATGTCTGCTACAAATGACGGTACTGGTGTAGCTTCTACGACAATCTCACCACTCAAGCTACCAGAACATCCTGAGGTTGTATTATTTGTGGCAAGCTGAATATTATAGGTTCCAGCGCCCGAGAAGGTGAAAGAGGGATTTTCTTCATTACTGCTCCCAAGTCCTCCGAAGTTCCATTCCCATTGATTGACCCCTGCAGTTGAGTTGTCCTGAAATTCAACTGCTTCCCCCACACAAACGGTTTCGGGAAAAATAAAATCGGCTTGATAGTTTGATACACTTATGTTTTCAATCACGGTATCCGCACATCCATTATCTGTATCAGTTACAATAAATGAGATGTCATAATTACCTACCGTATTGTAGGTTTGGTCAGGTGGGTTTGCAACATTTTCAGTATTCCCATTGCCAAAATCCCATAAATAACTGTAATTGGCCTGCGTACTACCGTTCATTTCAAAACTCAAGGTTAAAGGAACTGTACAGCCCAAGCCCATTGGATCAAAATCCGCA
The DNA here is from genome assembly GCA_913020765.1 of uncultured Flavobacteriales bacterium. GTDB lineage: Bacteria > Bacteroidota > Bacteroidia > Flavobacteriales_D > Crocinitomicaceae > UBA952. Next base: position 5,548 of record CAJWAO010000019.1, read on the forward strand.
TTAGGTGTAGGTAAAATAGTAATGTAGCTATCTTTAACTTCTGGATCTGCCACCCCGCTCGCATTGGTAACTACCAAAACAACTGTATAGGTGCCTGGCAATGAATACGAATGAACGACAGCTTCTTCTGAGGCTGAATTACCGTCACCAAAGTCCCAAACAAATTCCTGCAGCGGAGCGCCTCCGTTGGCCGATGATGTACTTGTAAAAGCTATTGTTTCTCCTACGCATGCCACCAAAGGACTTGCTGAGAAGTCAGCAATTGGTGCTTGTGTTCTGCTAAAAAAACAGATGAGCAGCGCAATACAAAGGAGAGTTCTTTTTATAGACATAAGATGTTTAGGCAACTAAAGATATGAAATTGACGTATTTTTTATGGAATAAGACGCATTTACCTCAAATTAATATTGAAGAATACCATTTTTTGTTCGAATCATAATCTACCTGTTTTCGTTCACAGATATCACGAATTTGTTCCTCATTGACCTTACCCAGACCAAAGTATTTCGAATTTGGGTGCGCGAAATACCAACCGCTTACGGAGGATGCAGGCATCATTGCTAAGCTTTCCGTTAAGTTAACACCAATGTTTTTAGAAACATCAAGTAGCTCAAAAAGACCAATTTTCTCAGTATGGTCTGGACAAGCTGGATAACCGGGAGCTGGACGTATTCCAGAATATTTTTCTTTAATAAGCTCGTCGTTAGATAAGTTTTCATTTGGGGAATAAGCCCATAGCTTGGTCCGAACCTCATGATGAAGATATTCCGCAAAGGCTTCTGCAAGACGATCGGCAAGCGCTTTGAGTAAAATAGAATTGTAATCGTCGTTATCGGCTTCAAATCGGTTGATGTATTTTTCAATACCGAGACCACTTGTCACTGCAAATGCTCCGATGAAGTCTATAATATCATTAGATTTTGGTGCAATAAAATCGGCGAGAGCTAAGTTTGGTTGACCTTTGGCTTTCTTCGCTTGTTGTCGAAGCGTTCTTTGGATATAAAGTGTTTTTGATCTTTCAATATCTGAATATATTTCTATGTCATCTCCTACTGAATTTGCTGGAAACAACCCTAGGACTCCTTTTGCTTGCATCCAATTTTCTTTTTGGATTTTTTCGAGCATTTCTTGTGCGTCCTTAAATAATTTTACGGCTTCCTCGCCAACAATCTCATCTTTGAGGATATTTGGGTAGCGGCCATGGAGCTCCCATGTTTGAAAAAATGGCGTCCAATCTATGAAGGGAATCAGGTCTGAAATAGTGACATTATCAATTATGGTGGTGCCTAATTTTTTTGGTTCTTGAATTCTGCCGTTGTCAAAACTTAACTGAAGTGCATTGGCTCGAGCCTCTGCTATAGGAATCAGTTTTTTGGCTTTTAAATGCTTTTCATGTTGCATTCGCAGTTTGTCATAATCTGTTTGAAGCTCCTTAATGAATGTTTCTTTTTTCTCTCCCAGCAAACTTTCAGCCACCGTTACGGATCGGGAAGCATCTAATACATGGACTGTCTGTCCTCGGTTATAGTGCTCATCAATTTTAACAGCTGTATGCACCTTAGAGGTTGTAGCACCACCAATGAGTAAAGGGATATTCAACTTAGCTTTCTCTAGTTCTTGTGCAACATGTACCATTTCATCAAGTGATGGTGTAATTAATCCACTCAGTCCAATGATGTCTACATTTTCTTCCTTGGCAACAGCGATAATTTTTTCCGCTGGAACCATGACTCCTAGGTCTAGGATTTCATAGTTATTGCATCCGAGTACAACACCCACTATATTTTTACCAATGTCGTGAACATCCCCTTTAACCGTTGCCATCAATATTTTACCGGAAGATTCTACCTTTCCACCTTTCTCTGCCTCGATAAAAGGAAGAAGATATGCTACTGCTTTTTTCATGACACGTGCAGATTTTACAACTTGCGGAAGAAACATTTTACCACTTCCAAATAAATCTCCAACAACGTTCATCCCATCCATCAAAGGCCCTTCAATTACTTCAATTGGACGCTCATAATTGGCTCTGCATGCTTCAACATCTTCATCGATAAACTCTACAATTCCCTTGACAAGTGCGTGAGTGAGTCGGGCTTCAATATTTTGATCTCTCCATGATAGATCGATGGCTTTCTTCTTTCCTGACCCTTTTACTGTCTCTGCATATTCCAGTAACCTCTCAGTAGAGTCATCCCTTCTATTGAGCAGAACGTCCTCGACATATTCTAATAAGACAGGGTCAATATCCGAGTATATTTCTAACATTGAAGGGTTTACAATACCCATACCCATCCCATTTTTTATGGCATGGTAAAGGAAAGCAGAGTGCATCGCCTCTCTTACTTTATTATTCCCACGAAATGAAAAAGAAACATTCGAGACACCACCGCTCACGTGCGCCCCTGGAAGGTTTTCTGTGATCCATTTTGTAGCGCGAAAGAAATCTAGAGCATTGGTTTTATGTTCTTCCATTCCTGTTGCAACGGGGAATATATTCGGATCGAAAATAATATCTTGCTTATTGAAGCCGACCTCTTGAACAAGAATATTGTATGACCTTTCGCAAATTTCTATTCGCCTCTCGTATGAATCTGCTTGTCCTTGTTCGTCAAAAGCCATGACGATTACAGCGGCTCCAAAATTTTTAATCGTTTTTGCCTGCTCCTTGAATTTTTCAACACCCTCTTTGAGAGATATGGAGTTCACCACTCCTTTTCCTTGAATACACTTTAGACCAGCCTCAATAATTTCCCACTTTGAGCTATCAATCATTATTGGCACTCTGGCAATATCTGGCTCTGCGGCGATAAGGTTTAAAAAAGTGACCATCGCTTCTTTACCATCAATCATACCTTCATCCATATTGATGTCGATAATTTGTGCCCCACCATTGACTTGCTCTAAAGCAACAGCAACAGCAGATTCATAGTCTCCCGCTTGAATTAGTCTAAGAAATGCTCTTGAACCTGTAACATTTGTTCTTTCTCCAATATTCACGAAATTGCTCTCTTTCGATACGATGAGAGGTTCTAGGCCTGAAAGCTGAAGTGTAAGATTTTCCATGTTCAAAACTTTCTTGGTTTATATTGTTGGGCCATCTCAGCTATTTCTTGAATATGTTCAGGTGTTGTTCCGCAACAACCACCAATAATATTGACCAGCCCTTCCTCTAAAAATACTCTGATTTGCTCTCGCATTATTTCGGGAGATTCCTCATATTCCCCAAATTCATTGGGTAGCCCAGCATTGGGATGTGCGCTTACGGGGAAAGTTGATTTTTTATTTAGAATTTGCAGATAGGGGCGCATCATATTGGCGCCAAGGGCACAATTTAAACCAATACTCAACAATGGGATATGTGACAATGATATCAAAAATGCTTCTGTTGTCTGACCAGTTAAGGTACGACCACTTTGGTCCGTGATGGTCCCTGAAACCATTATGGGAAGTGTTATTCCCTTTTCTCCAAAAACCTCTTGAATTGAGAATAGCGCTGCTTTTGCATTCAGTGTATCAAAAACTGTTTCTACGAGTAATAAGTCAACTCCTCCGTCAATAAGGGCAATTACTTGTTCTTTATAAGCAACTTTCAAGGCATCAAATGTAATTGCCCTATATCCAGGGTCATTAACATCCGGAGAAATAGAAGCTGTTCTGTTGGTTGGCCCTATTGAACCTGCAACAAAACGCGGTTTATCTGAATATTCATTCGCTACCTCTTTTGCAATACGTGCACTTTGATAGTTAATGTCAAAGACGGCGTACTCTAAATCGTAATCGGCTTGAGCAATGCTTGTTCCCGAAAAGGTATTGGTCTCAACAATATCTGCGCCAGCATCAAAGTAAGCACGGTGGATATCTTTAATCGTTTCAGGTCGTGTTATCGATAAAAGGTCGTTGTTTCCTTTTAAAGGTTTATGGTGTTCTTCAAACGCTCCCTCCCGAAAGTCAAATTCTTCAAAATTATGTCTTTGAATCATGGTTCCCATTGCTCCATCAAGTACTAAAATACGGTCTTCCAAAAGGGATTCAATATTTGTTTTCATGTATAAAATTAAGTGAAGAAGGGTGAGTACATCACACTAACTTATCTATCGGAATACATCCGCTGGAATTGGCACCTTATTTACGATGAACAGGTTGCCAAGGAGTCAAAGGGCCATTCCCTCATCCTTTCTTCATAAGTTTATAAAAAAGAACTTTGTGTAAAATTAAGGCAAATAGTTTTTCAACCCTAAAATTTAATTAAAAAGTTTTTTCATTACGGCGGTTTCAAACCCTCGAGGAATAAAATAGCCCAGAAGAGTTAAAAATATAATTTTTGAGTTCTAATTGCATGAGAAGTGACTGAACGATTGAGGGGTGTAGTTGTGATGAATCAAATAACCTATCAATATGAACTTCCTTGTGTTCTTTGATGGTTTGCATCAGGCCCCTCTCCTCCTTGGATAGTGTTAAATGACTTATTGCTTTTTCTTCTTGTTGATTTATTTTCCAATTCATAAGTTCAAATAAATCTGAAGGTGCTGTGATGATATGTGCCAAATTTGTTTTAATGAGTTGGTTACATCCTGCTAGATCATCTTGTGTTATTGAATTTGGGAAGGCCATAACCTCTCTTGAATAACTATTCGCGAGTCTAGCGGTAATCATTGAACCTCCTTTTAAAGGTGATTCGATTACAATCGTTGCATCGGCCACACCTGCGATAATTCTATTCCTTTGAGGAAAAGTATATTTACTTGGTTTTTGATTGAAATGAAATTCACTAATTAATGCGCCTCCTGACGCAATAATTTCCTTTGCTAAAGTTCTGTTCTCTCTCGGATAAATCATTTTTAACCCATGTCCAAGTATAGCAATTGTTGGTACTTTATGTTTTATACAGTATTGATGGACGAGTGTGTCAATTCCTGAGGCCAAACCGCTTACAACTATAACACCTGAACCTTTGAGCGAGGAAATCAATTGTTCAACGATTTGTTTGCTTGCCGGGGAACGCTTTCTGGTCCCAACCACGGATACTATTTTTTTGTTTTGTAGGTTTAATTTCCCTAAAATATTTAACTGAATAGGGCCATCTTTACATTCTTTCAGTTGGTATGGATATGCCTTGTCTGTATAAAATAGAGAGCGAATGTCATGTGATTGGTTAAATTCTAAATTAAGCTGCGCCTGCTTAAGTGCTTTTTCTCTTTCTGTTTTTTTGAGAATGTCCAAAGAAAGTCCAGAAGCATCCTTTAATTTGGAATAGGAGTATTCAAAAATTGAATCTAGACTTCCTATTTGATTGAGTAATATTTTGAGTTTACTTTTTTTGAATCCGTGCAGGTAGGCAGCAGCGATTTTATACAGTTCCGTTTGATTCTCCAAAATTTTATTAGTTTCGTTATATTAAGATAACAAAATTTTAGATGAGATTTAGCTTCCAATTCCTTCTTTTATTTTCCTTTTATTTCATCACATTTAATTCTTATTCGCAAGTTAGCGGTGTTGTCAAAGACGGCAACTCTCGAGAACGATTGGTTGGTGCCAGAGTTGAAGTTATGGGAGGTGGTCCAAAGACTGCTTGCGATGTCAACGGCGAATTTTCACTTGACGTAAATGAATATCCCGCTTGGATAAAATGTTCAATTTCAGGATATATGCCGGATTCAATCCAAATTAATTCAGCTCAAGTGCTTTCTTTTGAGCTTTTTGAGCAGGTTCTAGAAATAAGAACGGTTGTTGTCTCTGCTGGTAGGCGAAATCAAAATATTGAGGATGTTTCTGTCTCTATGGAAATCATTACACCAGAGCTCATAAATAATAAGGGTTATTCCAATCTCGAGCAGGTGGTCGACCAAAGCCCAGGAGTGTATGCCATGGATGGTCAAGTAAGTATTCGGGGTGGTGGTGGATATGCCTATGGTGCTGGAAGTAGAGTTTTATTATTATGGAATGGTATTCCTATGATGTCTCCTGATGTAGGAGATGCAAAGTGGAACTCTATTCCGATGGAGCAAGCATCTCAAATTGAAATTATGAAAGGTGCCTCATCGGTGCTTTATGGGAGTGGAGCTTTGAACGGCGTAATATCGTTAAGCGAGAAGGAGCCAAGCCCAAAAGGGACTTTTAAAGCGAAAATTCAGTCAGGGATTTATGACAATCCGAGGCGAAGTTCGATGAGATGGTGGGATAAAAATCCAACCTTTCATTTGGCCGATATTTACTATGGTAAATCTGGAAAAAATACAGGTTTTACAATTGGCGCTAACGCTTACATCGATTCAGGTTTTAGAAAAGAAGAAAATGAGGAGCGCTATCGCCTAAATGGGACTTTCTACTTTAAACCTAAAAAAAATAAAAATCTTAAGGCTGGTTTATCATACAACATGCAGTACCAAGATCTTGGAGTATTTGTGCTTTGGAAGAATGATTCAATGGGTCTTGAACCACAGGACAATACCATTGACCGTCAAAAGTCAATTAGGCTCAGTGTAGATCCTTATGTTAAGCTCTATGATAAATTTAAAAACAAGCACTACTTTAGATCTCGTTACTATCTTGTTACCACGGGAAATACAAAAAACATCTATGCCAGCTCCTTGGCGGAGATGTATTATTTTGATTACCAATTTCAGCGAAATCTTAGTGCAGGAAACACATTGACGGCAGGTTTTTCGAATACAAATAACAGAGTGGTTAGTGGTGTATTTGGTGATCATTTATCCGAAAATGCAGCCGCTTATGCACAGCTTGAAAGTAAATTTAGAAAAATGGACTTATCCCTTGGGATGCGTTTAGAGTGTTATAAGATTGATACCTTAGATTTCGATTCGAACATCTACTTTAATTATTTAAATAGGGATGAGGTGTTGGACTCAGTGGCAGTTCCTATTTATCCTGTTTTTCGCGCTGGTTGGCATTATGAGCTGGCACCAAGCTCACACATAAGGGCATCTCTGGGGCAAGGAATTCGTTTTCCTTCTGTTGCTGAAAGATTTGTTTCAACCTCTGTGGGAGGATTAATTATTTTCAACAATCCAGAGCTCAAACCTGAGAAGGGGTGGGCTGCCGAGGTGGGCTATAAGCAAATTTTAAAAATGGGGGATTGGAAGGGTTATTTTGATGTTTCAGGATTTCTCAATCAGTACAGTAATATGGTCGAGTTTACTTTCGGTATTTATAATCCAGATACCATCGCTTTATCTACCGATCCGAATGACAATTTGGGTTATATTTTGAACTGGGTTGGTTTTCAGGCGCAAAATGCAGAACGAGCAAGAATTGCAGGTCTGGAATTTTCTTTCAATAGTATGGGCAAAATTGGGGATGTTGAGCTAAACTCCTTGCTTGGATATACCTACATGGACCCAGTTAGCTTAAATCAAGATTCTATTTACAGACAAACTTTTTCAGATACAAGTGTAAACCTCCTAAAGTATCGCTTCAGACATTTGGCCAAGGTCGATATTCAGGCGACTTACAAAAAGTTCTTTGTTGGATTTAGTTGCAGATATAACAGCTTCATGCAAAATATAGATGCTGTCTTCGAGCAAGATGTTGATCCAACAGATGCCGAACTATACATTTTACCAGGCTTGGCGAAATATAGATCTTTATACAACAGGGGTAGCTTTGTAGTGGATACGCGAATGGGTTTTAAAATTAATGATGCCATGAAAATTAATTTCATTGCCAATAACCTTTTAAACGCCGAATATGTAACAAGACCTGGAGATATACAGCCTCCAAGGAGTTTTGTTTTGCAGCTTCAGTTTCAATTTTAAAAAGAAATCACATGCGGAAAATTTTATTCATTCTTTGTTTGGGTGCGTTACCCTTGTATTCCTTTAGTCAGGTAATGGGTGTTGTGACTGATATGAATTCCGGAGAAGCCATTATTGGCGCCAAAGTTTTTGCTTCAGACGGAAATAAAGCGATTACCAATTTCGACGGAGAGTTTACATTGAAGACCTCATCTTTTCCCGTTACCTTAGTCACTAAAATGTTACAATATACAACTGACTCAACCGTCGTTAACTCCTCGGGTAAGGTAAAAATAGAATTAGGAGAACCTGTAACGGATTTACAAATGGTTGTCGTTTCTGCTGGTCGAAGAAAACAAGCCATCGAAGAGGTCCCTGTATCGATTGAAATCATTAAACCCGAGCTAATCGATAACAAGGGTATTACAAGTTTAGACCAGGCCATAGAGCAGACCCCGGGAGTTTCTACGTTTGATGGCCAGGTAAGTATTCGCGGAGGAAGTGGTTTTTCATATGGTGCAGGGAGTCGAGTCTTATTGCTTTGGAATGGAATGCCTCTCCTGTCCGCGTACGCGGGAGACACACAATGGAATGCAATACCGATAGAACAAGCTGCTCAAATTGAGGTAATGAAAGGAGCTTCATCTGTACTTTATGGAAGTGGGGCATTGAATGGTATTATTGCCATTCGGGAGCGCGAACCGGGAACGACCCCAGTTACGAAGCTTAAGGTTCAGTATGGTGTCTATGATAACCCAAGACGGGCTTCTTTAAAATGGTGGGATACCAACCCAATGACTCAGCAGATTGAGTTCTATAGAAGTCAAATGTTCAAGAATGTAGGTTATACGATCTCCTCTACCTTATTCCATGATGGCGGTTATAAAAATAGAGAATTTGAATATCGAGGGCGAGTGAGCGGAACACTGTATTATCGACCCAAAAAATGGAAAAAAGTAAAGGCAGGAATTGGGTACAATTATCAGATTCAAAAAACAGGAAATTTTTTGCTTTGGGAGAGTGATTCTTTGGGTTATACGCCACAGGGCGGAATTGATACAAGTGATGCGGCTTCAACCTTAACCTATACACTCGGTCATAGGTTGTTTGTTGATCCTTATTTAAAGATCATCGATAGGCATAACAATCGGCACACCTTTAAAAATAGAATGTATTACGTAAAAAATATTATTCTTGGAAATGAATCTCAAAATAGTATCGGTACCATTTATAACAATGATTACCAATTTCAAAAGTCATATGCCAACGGTATGACATTGATTTCAGGAGTATCGAGTTTGTATAACGTCGTGAATTCAGCACTTTTTGGGGATCACACTTCTTGGAATTCAGCCATTTTTACACAGATTGAGCACCATATAGGGAAGTTCGATTTTACTGCTGGCTTGCGTTTGGAATATTTTGAAATGGATGGAGAACGTGGAGATAGCGACTTTTTAATCGCAAAAAAAGACTCAACGGTTTTGCCTTTTTACCCGGTAGCACGTTCTGGATTTCATTTCAAGCTAGCAGAATATACGCACCTTCGTGCTTCCATTGGTCAAGGAATACGTTATCCTGCAGTGGGTGAACGTTTCATACAAACTAGTGTTGGGGCATTAAATATTTTCCCAAATGCAGAGCTGAGACCTGAAATTGGTTGGGCAGGTGAAATTGGTATCAAGCAAGGTGTGCGTATCGGTGATTGGAAAGGAATGCTCGATGTTTCTGGGTTTATCAATGAATATAAAAACATGATTGAATTCACCTTTGGGATTTACAATCCTGATGACGTTGTTGTTGAGTATTTTGACCAAAGTGATCCAAATTATGTTACGAATTGGGTTGGTTTTAGGGCCCAAAATGCTGAGGCGGCTAGAATTACGGGAATTGACTTTTCATTCAATAGTATGGGCAAAATAGGAGATTTTGAAATCGTATCGTTAATCGGATATACCTACATGAATCCGATTAGTCTAAATACAGATTCCTTGTATCGGTTGACATTTTCGGATACGACAGATAATATTCTTAAATATAGATTTAAGCATTTGGCAAAATTAGATGTTGAGGTATCCTACAAAAAGTATAGTGCCGGAATATCCATGCGATATGGTGGCTTTATGAGAAATATTGACGTTATTTTTGAAGGAGATCTTGACGCTACTGAGGGGGAGTTATTTATTCTTCCTGGTCTTAAAGAATATAGAGAGAAATACAACAAAGGAAATTTGGTGTTTGATGCAAGACTTGGGTATAAGTTAAACGATACCTATCGATTTGGATTTATGGTGAACAATTTATTTAATTCCGAATACACAAGTCGCCCGGGAGATATACAGCCTCCTCGTAATTTTTCTCTTCAAGTTCAAATGAAATTTTAATGCGTGTACTAGCAGTTATTCCGGCGAGATATGAATCTACCAGATATCCAGGGAAGCCCTTAATTGATTTAGCAGGTAAAAGTATGATTCGAAGAGTATACGAAGGAGTTGAAAATTCCAATTTAATCTCCAAGATTATTGTCGCGACTGATGACCAACGAATTGTAGATGAGGTGGCTTCATTTGGTGGAGAAGCAGCCATGACGGGTGCGCATCATGTAAATGGAACTGGTCGGTGCGTTGAATTGGCATCCTCTCTAGATTCTTTTGATTTGGTCATTAACGTGCAGGGTGATGAACCATTAATTCGTTCTGAACAGCTCGATGCATTGATTCATTCTTTTCAAGATAATTCTGTTGATATTTCCACATTGGCAATTGCTAGTTCTTGCGAAACTGACTTTTTAAATAAAAATCGAATTAAGGTGGTGCTGGATGAGCAAAGCAATGCACTTTATTTTTCTCGCAGCCCTATTCCAAATCAGTCTAAAACTAAAAATTCAGTGTCGTTTTATAAGCATATCGGTATTTATGCCTTCCGCAGAGAAATTTTGCTTGAGACCCAAAATATGGAGCCTTGTGCACTGGAACTTTCTGAGTCACTTGAGCAGTTGCGTTGGATGTATCATGGAAAGAAAATAAGGGTAGTGGAAACCTACACGGAGACGCCAAATATAGATTCTCCAGAAGATGTGGATAAAGTTCTAAGACTCCTCAATACATAGGCTAGAAAGATTCGATTTTCTTTTTAACTTTGGGTTATGGTATCGTTCGACACTATTTTATTCGATCTTCTTGTCAAACACAACTGTGTGATTGTTCCCGATTTTGGGGGGTTTGTTTCTAAAAGAGTTTCTAGTAAAATTGATTTTGATAATGGCATTATTATCCCTCCATCAAAGCATTTATTATTCAATAAACATTTAACGGCAAATGACGGTCTTTTTCTCGCAGCTTATGCAGAACAGAACGGCTTGAGTTATATTGGCGCAGAGGAAAAGCTCAAAGAAACGGTTCAAAATTTTCAGAGAGAATTATCTGCAGGGAAAGAGCTTGTGTTTCCTAGAATTGGTGTTTTAAAGCGCTCTGCAGAAGGTTTTTACGCCTTCTCTCAAGACAAGGAATTTAACCTTCTATCGGACGCCTATGGTTTGACGAAGCTTGAATTTGAGGCTGTAAAAGTGAATAAAGAAAAACCTTCAGTTGAGGAGGTTCTTGCGGTAAATACAGAAAGCGTAACAGTAAATGCTAATGATAAGTCCTTAAGAAGGAAAAGGATGTTGAGATATGCCGCCGCCGCATGTCTATTACCGCTGATGCTGTATACATTTTGGATCCCTTTCAAGTCGGATTTCTTCACTTCCGGTTTGATATCGATAAATGATTTCGATCCGTTTTATACAAAAGAAGTTGGCTTGTATGAACCTACCGCTTCAACTATTAGTCATGAAGCAGTCCCGGACCTAGGTATGAAAGAGACCAAAATTATTTTAGATAATGAGTCTACAGAAGAGGTCATTTCAATTGAGAATAAGAAAGACATTGAGTCAATCAAACCTCAATCACCAGAGGAACCAAAAGTTCAGGTAGCCGCCTCTGAAAATGTGCAAGCTCCGTATTCAAAACAATACATTGTAGGCTGCTTTTCAGTGAAAAAAAACGCAATCAATTTTAAAAACAAAATCGCAGCGGATGGATTTGTTCCGCTAATTTTAAAAGGAGGAAAACTGCATAGAGTATCTATGGGTCTCACATATTCCAAAGAGGAATATGATCGTTTGCAAGCCAGTGCCGCATCCATGGGCTACAAAGGCTGGACCTTAAAACAATAATCTTTTATGAAATTAAAATTTATCCTATCCATGTGTCTTGGTGTTGCCCTAGGCGCAAACGCTCAAAGCTTTAAAAACGCTAAAGAAAGTAAGTACAACTTCAAACAAGTGCAGCGGCTAGCTGCCTCTCCTGTGGAGAGTCAGGGGAGAACAGGCACGTGTTGGAGTTTCTCAGCATTGTCTTTTTTAGAGTCTGAAATTATGAGAATCAAAAAGAGTGATGATCCAATTGTGCTTTCAGAGATGTTTATCGTGAGAAAGGCATACGAGGAAAAGGCAAAAAAATATGTTAGAATGGATGGTAGAACAAATTTTGGCGAGGGTGGTGCCTTTCATGATATTCCGTTTGTAATTAAAAATTTTGGAATTGTCCCCCGGTCCGTATATTCCGGTTTGAAGAAAAGGAAAGATGTTTACAATCATGGTAGGATGTTTGATCGCTTGGATTCGATTGTTCAGCAGGCAAATCTATCGGGGAAAGGTATTCAAGCAGAGTGGCTTGCTGCCTACAATGCAGAACTCGATAATGGTATTGGAGTACTTCCCACAAACTTTAAATACAAAGGGTCGAATTACACGCCACAGACATTTTATAATTCATTGGGAATTGATATGAATAATTATGTTTCACTAACTTCTTTCACCAACCATCAAATGTATCAAAAATGTATGCTACAGATTCCTGATAATTGGTTGTGGGATGAAAGTTATAATGTAAGATTAAATGAGTTATTTGAAAGCACATTACATGCCTTAAAAAGTGGGTACACGGTAGCTTGGGGAGCTGATGTATCTGAAGATGGATTTAGTTTCCGAAATGGGATAGCAATTGTTCCTGCGTCAGACGCCCAGATTAAAGTTGAAGGTAAGGACAATAAAAATTTCTCTGATGCTGGTGCTGATAAATACTCTGCAGCATTTCTGAATCCCGTACGCGAGGTTGAGGTCACTCAAGAAATGCGACAAAAGGCTTACGACGAGAAACAAACTACTGACGATCATGGAATGCATATTATAGGTTACAGTCTGGATCGAAAAGGACGCTATTTTTTCTTGGTGAAAAACTCCTGGGGCACCTCAAATTATCCAGAGGGTTATCTTTACGTTTCTGAGGCCTATTTCAAACTCAAAACAATTAATATCTATTTGCACAAGGAGGCGATTCAGGACCAGCTTCGTACAAAGATTGGCTTGTAACGGTTTGTCAATAAGTGAAGATAGCGTAAGGAATTATGATAAATTACGCATGCTCAATTCAAAACAATTATAATTATCTGGTTGTTGAACTATTTTAAATTCAATGCAGCATAAACAAAAAATCGGGATTAACGGCTTTGGGCGAATTGGTCGCTATTTCACTAGGTTGGCCATTCTCGATTCTGAAGTTGAGATAGGCTTGGTGAATGACCTTGCAGACATTCATACACTAATGCATCTTTTCAAGTATGACAGTGTTCACGGAGGATTTGATCTAGATTTCGAAATTGACGGAGATACAGTGCTTTTCTCGAATGGCAAAACTATGTGTTTTTCTCAGCAGCGAGATCCTTCAAATATTGCTTGGTCCGAAAACAATGTGAGTACTGTGGTTGAGTGTACAGGTCAATTTTTAACAGAACCTTTGGCCTCTCAGCATTTGAATGGTGGAGTAAAAAAAGTAGTACTTTCTGCACCGGCGAAAGATAAACAAATCAAAACCGTCGTTTTAGGGGTGAATGACCACATTCTTACTTCCAAAGAATTGGTCGTTTCAAATGCTTCTTGCACTACAAACAATGTTGCTCCAATTGTCAAAGTGATAAAATCTCTTGTTGACATTGAGCTATGTTATATCTCAACAATTCATAGCTACACTTCCGACCAAAGACTGCATGATGCACCGCACAAGGACATGAGGAGGGCGAGGGCGGCTGCACACTCCATAATCCCTACAACAACAGGCGCAGCCAAGGCAATCACAAAGATATTCCCAGACCTTGAGGGAAAAATACAGGGCGGAGCAATTCGTGTTCCTGTTTCTAACGGCTCTATGTCTGAAATTACTTTTAATGTAGCAGAGGCTATTTCAATTGATGCAATTCATGAAGCAATGACAAAAAGTTCAAAGGGAGAGCTAAAGGGAGTGCTCGGTATAATTAGTGACCCGATTGTTTCAATTGATATTGTGGGGTCTTCTCTAAGTTCAGCTTACGATTCCGAGCTCTCGAAGTCTTACGGAAAGGTCATTAAAATTGTGGCTTGGTACGATAATGAATCAGGATACTCCCACCGTCTATTAGAATTAGTAAAAAGAGTCCACTGATACTTATTACTAAGTAATTATACTTAGTAGAGATAGGAAAACACGTAAGACCAATTAGGTGTTGGTGTCCATTTTCAGTCTTTGTATCTAAAGTACTTTGTGGGAATCGTTCGTTCTTGACATATTTGAGGACACAAAACCACTAATTTATGAACGCGAGCAAAATTTTTACAATTCTATTTTCTTTCTCTTTACTTATGCTATCGTCATACTCATTTGCAAATAATGATGATGACCCAAAAGACAATGTAAATGTGAAAGTAATAACATCCTCTATTGATCAAGGTAATGCCACGGTTAAGTGGTTCGATAAGGACATTGATTACATAGAGATTATCTCTAATAACGGTCAAGTAATTCCTTCTATTCCGGTTTTAGATGCCGATGCTTTGCATTTGCATGACCTTACAAATGGGGTTTATTTGATTCATTTTAAATCTGAAGGTAAGATTCTATACACCAAAGAAATTACAGTGCAAAGGTGATTGAGTATGCGCACAAACAAGAAGGGAGCCTCGGTTCCCTTTTTTTATTTATTTATAGCTGCGATACCCGGTAACTCTTTCCCTTCAAAATATTCAAGTAACGCACCCCCTCCAGTACTTACGTGGCTTATTCTTTTTACAACCTCGAATTTTTTTGCAGCAGCAGCACTATCACCTCCACCAATCAGACTATATCCGCCTTTTTTTGTTGCTCTGGCCACAGCATTTGCAATAGACCTGGTACCTTCTTGAAATGGCTTTAGTTCAAAGACTCCCATGGGGCCATTCCATAAGATGGTTTTAGAATGCTCAATGATTTGTGTAAAGTGTTGCGCTGCTGTGGGACCAATATCTAATCCCATCCAATCTTCAGCGATCTCGTCACTATTTGCGACGTCAATTTTTGCATCCGCACTGAATGCATTGGCAACGATAGAATCTACTGGAAGATGAATCTCGACATCCAAATCAGCGGCTTTGGAAAGAATTTCTTTGCAGGTTTCTATGCGGTCATTCTCACAAAGAGATGCACCAATTTTTCCCCCGAGAGCTTTTTTAAAAGTATACGCCATACCTCCACCAATAATGATATGATCCGCTACTTTCATTAGGTTTTCTACGATCAATACTTTATCCGAAACTTTCGCGCCTCCTACAATAGCCGTAAAAGGTCTTTGTGTTTCCTCCATGACTTTTCTTGCACTTTCAATTTCTGCAGTCATAAGTAAGCCACACATTTTATTCTCGAGTGAAAAACATGACGCGATGTGAGCCGTGCTTGCATGTGCCCGATGAGCTGTTCCAAAAGCATCATTTACATAACAATCACCGAGAACAGCAAGTTGTTGTGCGAAATTTATATCACCTTTCGTTTCCTCTTTATAAAATCGAACATTTTCAAGTAATAGAATTTCGCCGATATTTAAATTTTTTGAGAGTGTTTTGGCTTGTTCTCCAATACAGTCATCAGCAAAGAGTACTTTTCGCTTTGTAATTTTTTCTAGATGATTTGTAAGGTGCTTCAGCGAAAACGACAGGTCAGGTCCATTTTTCGGTCTTCCGAGATGTGAAATAATAATAACCGAACCTCCATCAGAAATAATCTTATTAATTGTGGGTAATGCGGCTTGCATTCTCTTATCATCCGTGATTTCAAATGTTTCTTTATTGAGAGGGACATTAAAATCAACTCGAAGAATTGCTTTTCTATCTTTGAAATTGAAGTCATTGAATAATGCCATAACATTTATTTTCTGCAAAATTAAGAAGTAGAATTGAATAAGAGCTGAATTAACCTAAATTACATTGATGATTAAAGTTTGATTGAGTAATCGACCGAGATAAATTAGGTGGAATAAAGCCAGCGAGATTTTCAAACTTTCTTTATTTTTTTTTGTTCAAAGATTGATTCGGACATAATTATAATTATATTTGATTAAAATTACGTCATTTATAAAGATTAAAATATAAACAAATGAAAACATTAAATATTGGAGATCAAGTTCCATCTTTTGAAGGGGTTGATCAAAACAATGAAAAAATTTCTTCAAGTGATTTTATTGGTGGTAAATGGGTAGTTTACTTTTATCCCAAAGACAATACCCCGGGCTGCACTGCACAAGCTTGTAGCCTAAAAGAAGGTTATGACGAGCTTCTCTCGAACGGTATTAAAGTTTTGGGGGTCAGTGCTGATTCGGTTAAAAGTCATGATAAATTTTCGACAAAATTTTCACTGCCTTTCCCATTATTGTCTGACGAATCAAAAGAGGTGATTAATCTTTTTGGGGTTTGGGGTCCAAAAAAGTTTATGGGTCGTGAATACGATGGAATACACAGAATTACTTTTGTGATCAACGAGCATAACGAAGTTACACATGTTGTTCACAAGCCGAAAACAAAAGACCACGCCAATGAAATCTTAAAATTATTAGACTTAAAGTAGAACGTAATTTGTTTACGAACTTATAGCTTTACTTTTGATTTATTAAATAACTCAGGTCGAAGGCCTAAAAAAACAAACGATATGCCAAATAAAGAACAAAACAAAGAAAAATTGAAAGCACTCCAGTTGACAATGGAAAAGTTGGACAAAACATATGGAAAAGGATCCGTGATGAAATTAGGAGATGCACCCGTAGAAAAAATGGACGTCATACCAACTGGCTCTTTAACCCTTGATTTGGCTTTGGGTGTTCAGGGATATCCTAAGGGTAGGGTCATTGAAATTTATGGTCCAGAATCTTCAGGTAAGACAACGCTCGCAATTCATGCAATTGCAGAAGTTCAGAAGCAAGGAGGTATTGCCGCTTTTATCGATGCTGAGCATGCTTTCGATCAATTTTATGCGAAGAGTTTAGGTGTTGATGTGGCAAACCTACTTATTTCCCAGCCAGACAATGGTGAGCAAGCATTAGAAATAGCTGATAATTTGATTCGCTCTGGTGCAATTGATTTAATCATCGTGGATTCTGTCGCGGCGTTGACACCGAAGGCTGAAATTGAAGGAGAGATGGGTGATTCTCAAATGGGCTTGCAAGCAAGATTAATGTCGAAGGCTTTGCGAAAGTTGACGAGCTCAATCAATAAGGCTGGATGTTGTTGTATTTTTATCAATCAGCTCAGAGAAAAAATTGGTGTTATGTTCGGAAACCCGGAAACTACAACGGGTGGAAATGCATTGAAATTTTATTCTTCAATTCGGTTGGATATCAGAAGATCAACCCAGCTCAAGGATGGCGATGAGGTTAAAGGAAATCGAGTAAAAGTAAAGGTTGTTAAGAATAAAGTTGCTCCCCCTTTTCGAAGAGCTGAATTTGACGTAATGTATGGAAAAGGTATTTCTAAAATTGGTGAGATCCTAGATTTAGGAGTCGAATTAAATATTTTGAAGAAAAGTGGTTCTTGGTTTTCGTATGGAGAGACCAGACTTGGCCAAGGAAGGGATTCGATTAAAAACCTCTTGCTAGATAATCCAGAGCTTACTGAGGAGCTCGAGAAAAAAATAAAAGATGCTCTTGCGTCGCCCGAGGTCGCAGCCGAGGTCGCACAAGATTAAGAGCAAATCGTTTGGAAGAACGGCGCTACGGCGCCGTTTTTTTTTAATTATAATTTAGTTAAATTTGACAAAAACGATTTTATGAGAAGAACTAAATTTTATGCCATTTTTGCTGTATTAATTTGTTTAATATTTTCTATTTCATGCAGAAAGAAGGGTTGTACAGATCCCGCTGCTACCAATTATAATCCTGAAGCTAAAAAGGATGATGGGAGCTGTAATTATGATATTATGGGTTGTATGGATACGCTGTCTGTAAACTATAATCCTGACGCTAATATTGATGATGGGAGTTGTGTTTACACGCCTTTTATTACGATTAACGGTGCTTCAGATACAACCATAAGTGTCGCAACAACATGGACTGATCCTTACGCAACGGCTGCGAACTATGATGGCTCAATCGTTATGGTTTCAGATGTGAGTGATGTTGATGCGAGTCAGGTGGGAGATTATTCTATCACATACAGTGCTACAAATAATAATGGAACAACTACAGTGGTTCGTACCGTACATGTTGTCATCAATCAAGATACATGGCTTGGTGATTGGAGTGTAAGTGACAACTGTGGAGGCGGAACTGGACTGGCATTAAATGGGTCTCCTAATGTTATTGCTGGAGGAAGTAGTGACCAAATTTTAATAACAGATTTTTTCAATGGAATCACGGGTTCATACGGAACTGCAATCTGCCAAATTGATGCTGAAAACATAACAATAGCCTCAGCCTCAGATGGCGCACCAGGTGGATTGGGTGATATTATCTACGAGGGTTTCGGATCCATGAATTCTGATGGGGTGAGCTTTACAATAACCTTTACTTGGCAGAATACAACCCCGTTAACTGGTGGCTCTGGTACTTGTCAGGCGACTTACAGTAGATAATCGTATACGATTAATTAAAAAAGGAGTGAACCACACTCCTTTTTTTTATGTCTTAGGTTTGCAAAGATTGAAAGAATAGTCTACTTTTGGCGCCTTAAAATACTATATAATTAGAATTATGGAATCAATTGCAATTTATTTACCAATCATATTAGCTGTTGCTGGTTTATTATACATGTTTTTGAAAAAAGCATGGGTCATGAAACAAGACGCCGGAGACGGTAAAATGAAAGAAATATCTGACCACATTTATGAGGGAGCGTTGGCTTTTTTGAAAGCAGAATATAAACTTCTAACCTTTTTCGTTTTGGGATCTAGCCTTGTGCTAGCTGGTGTTGCATACTTGGTCCCGACTACAGGATATTTAATTATTGTTGCTTTTATTATCGGCGCTATTTTTTCTGCTCTCGCAGGAAATATGGGGATGAAAATTGCCACCAAAACAAATGTAAGGACCACCCAAGCGGCAAAAACAAGTTTACCGAATGCATTAAAAGTGTCATTTGGCGGTGGAACCGTTATGGGGTTGGGAGTCGCTGGACTTGCAGTGCTTGGTTTAACGGCGTTCTTTATATTCTTTTTCCACAACGTAATGGGTGGTGTTTGGACGAATACGGCTGATATGACAATTGTATTAGAAACATTGGCTGGTTTTTCATTAGGTGCCGAATCTATTGCTTTATTTGCTCGAGTAGGTGGTGGTATATATACCAAGGCAGCCGATGTAGGAGCCGATTTAGTTGGTAAAGTAGAAGCAGGAATTCCTGAGGATGACCCACGAAATCCTGCTACAATCGCAGATAATGTCGGAGACAATGTAGGCGATGTTGCTGGAATGGGTGCTGACTTATTTGGGTCCTATGTTGCAACTGTTCTTGCTGCAATGGTATTAGGAAACTATGTGATTGAGGATATGGGAGGAGCAATCAACGATGCTTTTGGAGGTATCGGTCCGATTCTTTTACCAATGGCGATTGCGGGCTTTGGTATCATCATATCTATTATAGGAACACTATTGGTTAAGATTTCATCTAACGATGCAAAAGAAGCCGAGGTTCAAACTGCATTAAATATTGGAAATTGGACTTCAATTGCCTTGGTTGCAATATCTTGCTTTCTTCTCGTGAAATGGATGCTGCCTGCTGAAATGCAAATGACATTCTATGGTGAAGGATTACAAACTATTTCTTCTATAAACGTTTTCTATGCCACTTTAGTTGGTTTGGTTGTGGGTGCAGCAATTTCATCTTTTACAGAGTATTATACAGGATTGGGTAAAAAACCTATTTTAAAAATCGTGCAGCAATCCTCTACAGGTGCCGGTACGAATATCATTGCAGGGTTAGCTACGGGTATGATCTCTACTTTCTCCTCCGTACTTTTGTTCGCAGCAGCTATTTGGACCTCTTATGCTTTTGCAGGTTTTTATGGTGTAGCTCTTTCCGCCTCAGCTATGATGGCCACAACCGCTATGCAGCTTGCAATAGATGCATTTGGACCAATCTCTGACAACGCGGGAGGAATTGCAGAAATGAGTGAACAAGATCCTATAGTCCGAGAAAGGACGGACATTTTAGATTCAGTTGGTAATACCACTGCTGCTACGGGTAAAGGTTTTGCCATCGCATCAGCCGCACTTACTTCATTGGCTTTGTTTGCAGCTTATGTAACTTTTACTGGAATTGACGGAATTAACATTTTTAAAGCACCAGTGCTTGCAATGTTATTTGTAGGAGGGATGATTCCCGTTGTATTTTCTGCACTTGCCATGAATTCTGTCGGTAAAGCAGCAATGGAAATGGTTTACGAGGTGAGGCGACAGTTCAAGGAAATACCTGGGATTATGGAAGGTAAAGGTAAGCCTGATTATGCCAAATGTGTCGATATATCTACGAAAGCTTCCTTAAAAGAAATGATGCTTCCTGGAATTCTTACCATAGGATTTCCAATAGTTATCGTTTTACTAGGCAAAGTGGTTTATCCTGACAACAATTTAATTATCGCTGAGATGTTAGGAGGCTACATGGCTGGTGTAACTGTTTCTGGAGTCCTTTGGGCAATATTCCAAAATAATGCTGGTGGTGCATGGGACAATGCTAAGAAGTCTTTCGAGGCAGGGGTAGAAATTAATGGTGAGATGACCTATAAAGGTTCTGATGCACATAAAGCGGCAGTTACAGGTGATACTGTAGGTGACCCGTTTAAAGATACTTCAGGTCCGTCAATGAATATTTTGATTAAGCTTACTTGCCTAATTGGCTTGGTGATTGCACCAATTCTTGGTGGCAGCCACGGCGATGAAACGAATTTAAAGAGTGCTGCCGTTACAGAATGTTGTGCAGATGAAACAGAAAAAGATGCTTGCTGTGAAACAGAGGGTGAGGTCAAAAAAAATATGTCGGCATCAGTAAATATGTGCGATATGACAGAATGTTCTAAAATGACGAAAGAGGAATGTGCAGCAATGTGTATAGAGAAAGGTTGTAGTGATGTAGAAACTGCAGCTTGTCTTTCAAAATATGATGAAAATGGCAGTTGGATAGGTTCAAAATAGAATCAATATCTGGCGTATAAATTTATAGAAGCCCTCTCAGAGGGCTTTTTTTGTGGGCCATAATTTCTTTAATTTTAAAGAATAAACTAAATATTTTGAAAAATTCTGATTTCTTTTTGGACGTTTATGATGTGGTAAAGCTGATTCCCGAGGGTAGAGTTACATCATATGGTGCTATTGCAAACTACCTAGGCTCAAAGCAGTCCGCTCGCATGGTGGGGTGGGCAATGAATGCATCTCATGATAAAGAAGACGTTCCAGCACATCGTGTAGTTAATAGAATTGGCCTACTTACGGGAAAAAATCATTTTGAAACCTCGGATAAGATGAGGCTACTTTTGGAAAGTGAGGGAATTGTTATTTATGAAGACCAAGTTCTCGACTTCGAAAGATTATTTTGGGATCCGTCAATAGAATTAGAAATACCTTAGTTGAATCTATTATTTTTGGTCCAAATAAGTATTATGAAATTCGGAACAAAAGCAATTCATGCGGGGATAGAACCTGATCCATCAACGGGTGCAATTATGACCCCGATATACCAAACTTCTACATATGTCCAAGAGGATGCAGGTGTCCATAAAGGGTATCAATATTCTAGAACGCAAAATCCTACAAGAGATGCACTTCAGAAAAATATTGCGGCACTCGAAAATGGTGCTCACGGTGCTTGTTTTGGTTCGGGTCTTGCCGCCATCGACTGTGTTATGAAAATGTTGAATCCTGGTGACGAGGTAATCTCCACAAATGATTTATATGGTGGGTCATACCGACTTTTTACGACCATCTTTGAGAAATATGGCATTAAATTTCATTTTGTAGAGATGTCTGATATTGAAAAGATTAGTGCGATTGTCAATAAAAATACAAGACTTATTTGGGCTGAAACGCCAACAAATCCAATGATTAATATTATTGATATTCCTAGCTTGGTTAAGTTGGCAGATTCATGTAATGCATGGCTTTGTGTGGATAATACTTTTGCAACGCCTTATCTTCAGAACCCCTTAGATTTTGGGGCAGATATTGTGATGCATTCTGTCACGAAATACCTCGGAGGACATTCTGATGTAATTATGGGTGCTTTGGTTACTTCAAATGATTGTATTGCAAAAGAGATGTATCGAATCCAAAATTCTTCAGGAGCTGTTCCTGGGCCACTGGATTGTTTTCTTGTTTTGAGGGGCATTAAAACACTCCACCTCCGAATGCAACGGCATTGCGAAAATGGCGCTGAAATAGCTTCCTTTCTCCAAGCTCATTCTGCAGTGGAGAAAGTGTACTGGCCCGGTTTCGAATCCCATTCAAATCATTTAATCGCAAAGCATCAGATGCGCGACTATGGAGGAATGCTCTCATTCACTCTAAAGGGGAATAAATTAAAAGATGCTCAAGCAGTTTTTAGACGTCTTAAACTGTTTTCACTCGCAGAATCATTAGGAGGAGTGGAGTCTTTAATCGGTCACCCTGCGACCATGACCCATGCGACTATTCCAAAAGAAATTAGAGAGAAAAGCGGAATAGTTGATAGCTTGATTCGTTTGAGCGTCGGTCTAGAGGACTCAGAAGATCTTATCCAAGACTTGAGACAAGCGCTAGAGATTCTCTAATATTTGGAAAAACTGCTCTTTCTTTGCGGGAGATAGGGGTACTGAGCTACCATCTTTCATAATCACCGCGCCACCATCTGCCTTGTCATATCGATTGATATGGTTAAGATTAACGAGGTGCGATTGCTGCACTCGAAAAAAGGAATGACCAGAAAGTAATAAGTCGTATTCTTTTAACGTTTTAGATACCAATATACGCTTGCCTGACTCTAGATAAAATGAGGTATAGTTTTTATCTGCTTCACAACGTATTATTTCTTTCAGCTCCAGGACATACACACTTTCTTGTGTTTTTAAAACAAGCTTCTTTTTTTCCCCGCGCTCTATATTATTTGCCAATGCGTCAAATTGAACTTCGTTCTTCTTCTTTTGCAATGTTGAAAGGGCCTTATCTACAGCATCCTCTAGTTCTTCTACGTCAATGGGCTTCAATATATATGCAAGTGCACTGAATTTAATCGCTTGAATTGCATATTCCTGATATGCTGTGATAAATACAATTTCGAATTCCTTGTATTTAACCCCTTTTAGTACATCGAATCCGTTTCCATCTGGCATTTGGATGTCTAGGAAAACGAGGTCAGGTTTTATTTTATTAATGGCATTTATTCCGCTTTCTACGTTAGAACCATCCGTGTATATATCGAAGTTATGTCCAAAAGAAATAAGGAGTCTCTTTATGAATTCTTTCGTTTTATTTTCGTCGTCTATTATGAGTACTTTTTTCATTCAGAATCAAAGTTAAGGTTTTCGTTAAGTAATGGTAAGAATATTTGTACGCGTGTACCGGTGTATTTTTCTTCAGTAAGATTGCTGATCGTTATGCTGGCTTTTGATTTGTATTTTTTATTGATGATTTCAACCCTTCTATTTGTGATATCTAGGGCCATACTTTTGTGCTCTTTCATTGAATTCTTTTTCTTTCCGGACTCAGCTCTACCAACACCATTATCTATGATTTCGATGTAGAGCATATTATTTTTCTCCGAAAAATCAATGGATATATTTCCATTGTCTATGATGTTTAATTGTCCGTGCTCTATCGAATTTTCGACAAATGGTTGGGTAATCATTGGTGGGATGAGAACCTTTTTAAATATTAATTCTTCGGGAACATTGATTTGATAGTTAAATCTATTTTCAAATCTTAATTTTTGTGTTTTTAGATATTTTTCGAGTATCTCAATTTCAGTTTCTAAGGTGATAAATTCTTTTGGAGAGTTTTCTAAAATTAGCCGAATAAGTCTCGAAAAGCTTACAAGAAACTTTGATGATTTCGCTGGGTTGTTTTCGTACAGAGAGCTTTGTATAACTGACATTGCATTAAAAATGAAGTGTGGATTCATTTGTGTTCTAAGTAGTGTCTGTGACATCTCAATTTCTTTGGTATTTTGATTTATTTTTGCCTGTCTCAGGTAGAACAGTACAATTATAATCGTTGATACTAGAATGATTATAATCAATACAGTAGTTGCCATTTGCTTTTCTCCCTTGAGCGAAAGTAGTTCCTTTTCTTTTTGTTGGTCTTTAATTACTCTTTCTTGCTCTTTAATGCGATATTCTCGCAGTTCTCTCGAATACATTTGAGTCAGCTCATTGATTGCCTTACTACTGCTTAAATGCGAATTATTATCAACGTGTTTTTGAAAGTTATCAAGATTTTCGAACGCTTGCTGAAATTGATTTTGCTTTGCAAAAACTTGAGCAAGAAACTTGTAATTTCCTAAACTATATTCCGAATCAGGCAGCTTATTTAAGATGGACTGAGATTGTTTAAAAGCGGCCTTCGCTTTTTCCCATTTTTTTTGAGAAAAATGCATTCTTCCAATCAAATGATGGGTTTTCCCTAATCCATTGGATGATTTGTATTTCGAATAATCCTCGAGGATGTCTGATAGAATTATTTTGGCTTGAGCTAAAGAGTCAATTTCAATTAAATATTTGACATGTGTCGATTTGAAGTCAAGATAAAATATGCTTTTGTTACCCTCGTAGAAACTATTGTATCCTTTATTAATATTTGAAAGAGCTGCATTTAATTTATTTGTTGAAAGCTCAATCTCCGCTAGGCCTCTAAATATTCTTACTCTGAACGTATTTAGATTATTTTTCTCTGCGATATTCAAGGCTTTACGGTAATAAGTTTTTGCCTCATTAAATGAGTTCACCTGAAACGATCGCTCAGCAATCATCAACGTAGACCAGCATAGCAAATAATAATCCTTGATTCGCTCAGCTTCCTGATTTAGTTTCAGTAAGGTTGAGGTGCTTTTACCAATCATATCGAAATAAGCTTGAATATCGGAAAGATCTTTAAAGGTATTGCCTACTGCTATTTTTGAGTCAGACCTCTTTGCAAAATTTAGAGATAGATTAGCATAAAAAAAAGAAGAATCTTTTTCGTTCAAGTACATTTTTGATCTGGCTATCAATCGATAAGCATCGCTAATATTTTGATTGTCTCCAGCTTTCTTTGACTGCCGTAAAAGCATCTCAGCGCTCTTGAACATCGCTTTGTATTGTTCGCTAAATTCTAGTGAAATTGTTTTCCAATACGTTTTCAGTATTGGTTTATTTTCAAGTAACGCGGCGTGCTTCTCAAAAGCTGTTTTGAAGGCAAGAAATGAACCGCATTTAATGTAATGGGAAAATAGACTTACCGCCAATTCATTCTTCGTCTGTTCGGAGTATACATCAGATTTTA
>CAJWAO010000020.1 GCA_913020765.1 uncultured Flavobacteriales bacterium
TTTTGATCGAATACCTTCTCGTGAATGACATGAGGTTCAACGCCTCTGTGTAAAAGTTCTCCTAACACATCATGTGTTTTGGCCGTAACACTCGGAAACCTAAAGGATCCTGTATCCATCATTATGCCTAAATAAAGCGCCTCACAGGCCTCCTTTTTTAGATATTTATCAATATGACATTCATTCAGCACTTCGAAAAGAAGCTGTGCTGTGGAGCATACCTCTGGTCGTGATATTGTAAGATCACAAAATTCAGTGGGATTAGGGTGGTGATCAATCATAATCTTTGACACCTCCATGTCTGATACTAGGGATTCCATTTCACTACCTACGCGATAAGGATGGTTGTAATCAAGACAAATCATGAGATCAAAATTGGTATTTGAAATGTTAAAATCCTCGAAATATGAATATGGAATACCCGCTAAAAAGGACATGAGATTATCCGGTGGTGAATCAGGTAGCAGTATATGATTGCTCTTTCCATATGCAGTCAGAAATCTTGAAAATGCAACGCTGCTTCCGATCGCATCTCCATCTGGTGATTTATGGGTAGTAATCAATATATTATTGGCACTATCAAGAAGTGACTTAAAGGCATTTGTCATGCGCTAAAATTACTCTTTCTTTTGCATTTGAGCATCTTCTTCAGGGTCAGGCGGAAAAAGTTTTGGCAACCCTTCTTTGCCTTGGAGTCGATCAAGCATATCTTCCAATTGTGATATGGAGATACTTTTGGCGATTATTTTTTTGTCTTTATCCAAAAGAAAGACCTTAGGTGTACTGAATATATCGTATGTGTTTTGGTAATTCAACGATTCAAGTGTGGTTACTTTGTTTGGCTCCCCTGGGTAAAGCTCAACAAACTTTTCAGGTGCATCTTTAGCTTCGTTATATAAGCGGTCAGTCACAGCTGCATTTATAAAGGTTAAGTCATTTTCTCGAATAAACTTTTTCCATTTATCAAAATCTTCACCGATTGCTTTCCCAACCGAGAATATCTCAATATTTCTGTCTTTGAACTTCTTTTTATATAAGGTTTCTAGTTTAGGTGTTGTCTTTTTGCAATGGCCGCATTCCGGATCCCAAAAGTAAAGAATGGTATACTCTGAATCTAGGCTGTAGAAATCCACCCAATTTACATCAGTTGTATCTCGAAGCTTTAAATTAAAAGGAACAGAACCCATAGTCAGTCTTAGTTTATTCTTGAGATTATCACATAACTCTTCGAACTTGTCTTCACCAACCCAAAAAGCAGGTGAATTGCCTTCAAGATTGTCAGTACAATAGTATCTGTTGAGCATTTCTAAATAAACCTTGTCCATCCCCATAATCTTACTTTTTCCGAAAGAAGAAGTAATCCAACCAACGCTGTATTCAAACATTTTAGATTTCGGATTGAGTTGGTCACAAAAACGAAACGCATATTTTGTAACGGTATCCCAATGCTGTATCATCATTTTTTGTCCGAAAAAGTATTCTAGTTTATTGTGAAATATAGGATTGTTTACCAAGGCATCATCATTTAAATCAACATTATCCCAGTAATGTTCTCTGTAAAATAAAAATCTAAAATTCGAATCGATAACGACTCCGTTTTCATCCAAAGGTGCTTCGGGGATTTCAACCTCCATTGACATTTTTACAATTTTTGCCACCAGCGTACCTTTGTTTTGATTGATTAGGTCTTCTTGATATTTTAGAACCCCCGAATTCACTGTTTTAATTTCTTCCGTCAATTCGGCATACCTAGGGTCTGTATCTGCCAGCTTCCCTCGCTCCTGGCCTAGCCTGCCCATCTTTGCTTTTTGACTGCCAATAAACCTTATATAGGGAATAAATAGATTGTTCTCAGTGGACTTTTTAACAATCAAATTACCTGCATAATCCGGTCCTTCAGTCTCTAAATCCACATCCTCATTATTGTATATGAATTCAAAATATTTTTGACCAGGCATTAGTAAACCAAGGATTCCACTAACTTGCTTACGACCATCAAACTCAACAATACCATTTTTTATTTCCGCCGTATCGGCATAGAACTTTTTAGTACCAAAGTATTTGATAAGGTGCACAATGGTATCCTTTTGATTGTTCACCTTAAATCGTAATTTTTGCCCGAAAGAAATTGAACTAATCAGCAGAAGAAGCAATATAAATCCTGATTTCATATTTGAATTTTGAGGTTAATTTAGGTCATTTGAGCAACCCTTACTCATTTTTTAAATCCTTTTAACAATTCTTTAACCATTAGCTATGAAATTGGCTTTTGATTCTTCGAACAGTAAAAAAGTTTACTAGGATTGTAAAAATAATAAACGCAATAAATAGAGCCGATATGCTCCACAAGGAAATTGATTCATTAATTATAATTCCTGAGCGGATTAGCCTATTATTAATCGCCACATTCAGAAAATAAAAGCAAACAAATGAAATCAGTGAATTTGCAGAAAATACAAGCATGAAGAAGCGCAAAAAAATATTTTTTAGCGCTTGAATTGAGTGCCCTAATCGAAGCATAAGACGAATCTCAAAAGTCAATTCGCTGAGCATCATTTGAAGGTATTGAATCGTAATCACCACAGAGAGGAATAACGTTAGTAAAGCTAAACTCGTCGTGCAGATTAGGGTGATAAATATTGTACTCTTTAATCTTGAAATAAAAATTTGATCCTCGCCACTTTCGTATCCCTTATCTTCAAGATATGATTCAAGCAAGCCTAGCTTATTATCTACAGCTTTAATTACGAGTTGGCTTTGAAATTCATCTTTGGTGTTTGCAAATTTCAAATTGGCCATTTTCAGGAAAGCACTAGGCACCAAGATAGATGAAAAATCATTTGTAAATCCGACGATTCTAGCAGGCACAACAGATCTTTTCGATTTTGGCCCGAGGGTTAAATTCATCTGGACATTTGAAATCAGCGATTCGGATAATTGCGGTAACTTGCTGGCTGACAAAAAGGTATTTAACATCATTAAAAAATTTCGCGGCATTATAACAGGAACATAATCATTTGAATCTTCCCACTTAAATTCATTTGAAGAAATATCTATCAAGTCATTTTCAATAGCCTGTAGAAATATATTTGAATTAAATGCAGGAATAATAGGGTCATTTATTTCCACAATGACTTCAAATTGATTACTCATAATTGGACTGCATGCTGAGATGA
Source organism: uncultured Flavobacteriales bacterium (assembly GCA_913020765.1). Taxonomy (GTDB): domain Bacteria; phylum Bacteroidota; class Bacteroidia; order Flavobacteriales_D; family Crocinitomicaceae; genus UBA952. The sequence continues at coordinate 3,177 of CAJWAO010000020.1, forward strand.
ATTTTTGTTTTTGAAGCTCATCTATTTCTGCGGCCGAAAAACCTGGTGATCCAAGTCCTAAATGGGCCGCTCTACTCACTTTCTTTTGAACAATTAAAGTATGCTCATCTAAGATTTTTGACGACTCGTTGTAAAATTTTCCTTTATGGTATAACTCGAGGCTAATGAGCAACAAAATCAAACCAATGATAATGCCAATGCTCGCAATTAAAAGCTGAAATTTATTACGATGGTTAAATAGAAGCTTTTGCATGCTATAAATAAATTGATTTTAGTCCAAGGTTATCCTCACCATCTAAAGAGGTCAAAATGATACCTGCATTAGCATCCGATATTCGTTTTTCGATCAATTTAATACATTTGGATTTATGCATTTTGTCCAAATGGGAGAATGGCTCGTCGCATATCAATAGCTCAAAAGGCTTACACAAAGCTCTTACAATTGCTACTCTCTGTTTCTGTCCAAATGATAAAGTTTCAACCTTTTGCTCCCATTTCTCTCCCATTCCAAGGTTTTCGAGCATTTTTTTTCCTTCTGATAAGCCATATCCAGACTGAAATTTAGGTATAAGCGACATGTTCTCTTCTACACTTAATTGGTCGATGAGCTGAAGATCCTGAAAAATTGAGGCTACTTTTTCTCTTCGCAGTTTTATCCATTCATCAATACTTAATTCAAAAATGGCCTTGTCATTTATGAATATCTCTCCTCTATAATCGCTCCTGTAGCCGAGAAGAAATGACAAAAGCGATGTTTTACCCTTACCGCTTTGTCCGCGAAATTGATAGCGCATGCCGTCATGAACAGTAAAGTCCTGGTTCCAAACATCACTTTTTAATGGTGTTTCAATAAAAATATTGGGGCAAACGTTTTTAAATTGGATTTTCATTCTGCACTTGCCTCTAAATGTGTGAATACTTGATCTTTCAAAGATAAACGGTCGTATGGGTTTAAACAAATAAGATCCTTGTACCTTCTCAACCAGGTCTCCTGGCGCTTGGCGTAATTCCTTGAGTTTTTCTGAATGAGCGCAATTGTATCTTCATAGGACGCATTATTTTCGAAATAAGGAATCCATTCCTTGTAGCCTACCGTGTTTTGCAAGAGAAGATTATTTTTAATTGGTAATTGGCTTACCTCCTCAAATAATCCGAATTCGAGCATCGCTTCAACACGTAGGTTAATTCGAGTGTAAAGATCTTCACGGTTCCATGCGATACTATATCTTTTATAAGGAAGGTCCAATGCTTTTTTTGGGACTTCTCTGTTCTCTTTAATGGTCTTTCCAGAAACTTTTATGATTTCAAGGCTTCTCAATATTCTCATTGGATTGTTTATATCGATGCGTTCATAAGTTTCAATATCAGTACTTTTCAATTCCTTGAGTAAAGGATGGATACCATGTTCCCGCCATGTATTTAGGAGTTCTTCTCGAATTTTAGGATCGCTCGGAGAAGGATGAAGCCCATCGATGAGTGCATCAATGAACATCCCTGAACCTCCAGAAATAATAATTTGTTCGTTTCCTTGAGACATCAGCGACTTAATCTCTTTGCGGGCAGCTTTCATAAACCCCGCACTAGTGAAGGATAATTCATGAATGGAATGCGTATTGATAAAGTAATGCTTTACTGCATGCAATTCTTCATTTGAAGGTTTGGCAGTGCCGATATTGAGCTCTTTATAAAATTGTCTTGAATCAGCTGAAATAATGGGCGCATTTAATTCTTGGGCAATAGACAATGCAAGCGAAGACTTACCAGAGGCTGTCGGGCCTTGTATAATTATTAAGCTACTCATTTTCTCGCCAGATCATGTATCGCGAATATATAGAATTTACATAAGATTTTGCAGGTCCTCTATATGCGCCATATTTTACAGGGGGCTTGCGATAATAAAGTGGATCTGAAAGCAACTTTATCATGAGCTCTACATTGTCATCCCATATTGTTGGATTATACCCAAGCCTTTCTGCCAACCTCACAGCATCCTCAATGTGTCCTTTTCCTGCATTGTAGGAGGCCAAAGTAAACTTCAGTCTTTGTTCGCGCGATTCTATATTCTTCCAAGAATTATAAAGTTGATCAATGTAGCGCATACCACCTTCAATTTGAACCTCCGGAGGTGAATCCGGATATACATCAAAACTAGGACCTGTATTTGGCATAAACTGCATCATTCCGTAAGCTCCTCCAAAACCCCGTGCATTTGGATTGTATCTAGATTCCTGATACGCAATAGATGCTAAAAACCTCCAGTCCCAATTTCTCCTTAAAGCAGAAGCCTTAAAGAGTTCGTCATACTCCGAAAGCTGAATTTGAACTTTTTCGATTGTATCTTGCTGTCGAATAAAAAAATCAGTCTCTTCCATGTAATCAAAATACTTTTTACGTAATACTTTGTATGCATTGCTGTATAAAAAATCTTCCAAAAAATAATCAAGCTTCTTCTTTAGCTTAATATCAGACTTTCGCAATCCAAAAGCAATATTTTGTCGAACTGAAAGTAAGGTTGAAATATCTATATTAGTGACACACGACTGTTCAATCCGTGCTGTGTTTTCCATAGCAATTGTAAAGTCGATTTCTCCATTAGATACTTTTTCGATTAAATCCTCGGCAATTGGATAATTAGGTAAGGTTTGTAAATCAATATTGGCTCCAATTTCATCCTCCAGATGTAGTATACGCTTTACAAAAGCGGATTTATTTCGAATGTGTAATGACTTGTTTTTAAGCTCACTTATATCTCTGACAATACTGTCAGGATCATTTCGCTGCACAAGTACTTGAAAAGAATGATTGTAAGGCAAAGAGAAAGCATGTAGCTCCTTAGAACTCATGGTAATTGGTTTATTACACGCAATTATATCACCCTCATATGAATTAAGTTTTCTTACAAAATCTTCGGGATTTGAAATCATTTCAACCTCTAATTCCACACCGATTGAGCGTGCAAATGTATCAAGGATATCATATTCAAACCCTAAATATTTATCCTTGTATTTATAGAATGATACAGCTCCGTTTTCAGTAAGTATTTTTAAAGTACCGCGCTCCTGAATTGCCTCAATGTCCCGCAGTGGTGGTCGCTTAGGTATTTCTCCTCCATCATTACTTGACTTACAGGTCAACATAAAAAGAGAAAGTAATAAAATTGGTCCAATCGTTTTGCGCATGGCGACCCTAATTTGTAGGTTTACCCTTTACGCATAATGAGACCGAGGGTTTCAATGATTTATAAATTTGATATTTTGCATTATTTTTCGTTTATTTATGTAAATCCGTATCATATGGGACATGATCAAAAAGAGATTTATTCAAAAGTTGTTCGCGCCGGAAAAAGAACGTACTTCTTTGATGTGAAAGCAACAAAGGGCAACGATTTATATTTGACACTTACCGAGAGTAAAAAAACCTTTAATGAGGATGGTGAAGGCTCCTACCAAAAACACAAAATTTTTCTTTACAAAGAGGATTTTGAAAAATTTAAGGATGGCTTGGATGATGTATTAAATAAAATTGAAGAGTTAAAAAGTCAATAAATTTCGAATTACTCGCGTTTTTCTAAAATTAGTATTTATATTTGCCCTCGATTTGGGCGATTAACTCAGTTGGTTCAGAGTGCCTCCCTTACAAGGAGGAAGTCGGGGGTTCGAGTCCCTCATTGCCCACTAAAAGAAACCTACTCATGCGAGTGGGTTTTTTTATTCCTTCTGCTAAAATAATTTTATCTCAAAAATTGATCATTTCATAGCCCATTTAAGGATTCTAATATGTCATAATAAGAATAAGGAAAACAAACAATTCAAATGAACCAAAAATTTCGCATTGAATCGGAAAAAGTAATATCTTCACGGGCGTAAAGACAAAAATAATTCTTACCATTTTCCATGGAAAAACTAAAAAAACGTTGGGGGATAAAATCCAATTTCCAAATTTTACTGATTTGCATTGTTTTTGCCATTAATGGATCATTTGCAGCGTGGGTAGCAGTACCAGTTACTTCTTTCTTTGGCTTAAACCCCGATGATATGAATACAACGTTATATTGGCTACTTCGAATCCTTTTAATTTTTCCAATCTATCAATTAACACTGCCAATCGTCGGATTCGTTTTTGGTCAATTTAAATTTTTTTGGAATTTTGAAAAGAAGTTTTTAAGTCGAATAGGTTTTGGTTTTCTTTTTCATAAAGACAAAAAATAATCAGTAAAATGAGCCAATTTTTAATTATTGAGTTTTTAATTTCTGGATTTATTATAGGTATTATATTTTTTCAAACAGCACTCTCAGCACCTATCGTATTTAAATATTTGATAAAGGAGCAGTCAAGTATTTACATAAGAAAGATTTTTCCTAAAATATTTGCGCTTATGTTTGTTCTAGGATGCTTATCTACAAGCATCAATATATTTGGTAATGTTCAGAGTGTGATAAATCTTTCAGTTTGCATAACAACCGCCGTGCTGTCATTTGTTTGCTATATTATGGTTCCAGCAACAAACCGGGCTACAGATTTGGGAGATACGAAGAAATTTAAACTTCTTCATGCCCTTAGTGTTGGATTTACCCTCATTGTATTATTTGCAAATTTAATGTGGCCATTCCTAATTTAAATGACATCATATACTGCTCAAACAAACACATAAAAGCATATTAAATGGCATCTATTCCGGTGATGTCCCTTCCGGTTATTAACTCATGAATTTCATTCGTTCCTTGATACGTAATGAGCGTTTCTATATTGATCATGTGTCGCATAATCGGGTAATCACTTGTGATTCCCATTCCTCCGAGAACTTGTCTTGCCTCGCGTGCTACATCTTGTGCCATTTTTACATTACTTCTTTTTGCCATGGATATTTGCTGAAAACTCGCCTTTCCCGTGTTCATCAGTATACCTAGTTGATGTGTTAGGCATTGAGATTTTGTAATCTCCGTAATCATAGCTGTTAGTTTTTTTTGAATGAGCTGCTTACTCGCTATGGGCTTGCCAAATTGTAATCTTTCCATTGAATACTGCAACGCGGTCTCGTAGCACTCCATGGCGATACCTAGACTTCCCCAAGCAACGGCGTAACGACCGATATTTAAGCACTCATAGGCATCCTTTATTGAGGTACTTTTTTGTAATAATTGAGCTTTGGAAATGACAGAATCACTAAAAACCAACTCCCCTGTTTTGGAGGCACGAAACGACCATTTCTCTTTTATTACTGTTGTCGTAAAATTTGTGATGTTTTCTGTTTCTATAATCAATCCTTGAACCTCACCGGTTGGTCCTTTTGCCCAAACAATCGATATATCAGCAGCCGTGGCGTTGCCAATCCACATTTTACTCCCATTGATGACTAGGTTGTCCCCTTGCTCTTTGAAGTAAGTATGCATACCAGATGGATTTGATCCAAAGCTTGGTTCTGATAGTCCAAAAGCGCCTAATATTTCGCCTGTTGCCAATTTGGGGAGATATTTTTTCCGTTGCTCCTCAGATCCGAATTTATAAATAGCATACATTACGAGGGAAGTTTGAATAGAGCTTACGACTCTAATTGAGCTATCTCCACGTTCTAATTCCTGCATCATCAAGCCAAATGAAATATAATCCGCACCAATTCCTCCGTATTCTTCTGGTAGAATCATTCCAAAGGCCCCGATATTGGAAAGCTCTTCAATTAAATTGTGTGGTGTTTCCTCCTTCTGAAAATGATCCTCAATGATTGGTTTTACAAATTTATTAACCCAATCGCGGGTCGCCATTTGTATTAGTTTTTGTTCCTCACTCAGGTGAATCTGTAAATTGTAATAATCTGTATTCCCAGACATGGTTTTTTTTTGCCAAATTTACGCATTTAGAAGGCTGAAGAGGCATCACGTGAGTACCCTTTTTTAGGTATTTTATCTTGACGAATACCATATTTGTGATTCCAAGATAAATGAAATATTTGCAATGAAAAGGTTATTTTAAATGACTTCCTTTAGAAAATGCTATCTTTAATTAATGAGTTTTGAATTCCTCAATTACATTTGGATAGCCGTAGCCCTGCTTACTTTTTTTTCTTTGCTTTTTTTCAACATCAAGGCTCCTTACGGAAGACACTCAAATGATTCATGGGGTAGAATGATTTCAAATAAATGGGGATGGTTTTTCATGGAACTTCCTGCGCTAATGGTGATGCCTATAATCGCCATAATTGGACCATCAGAAAAGAACGAGACCAGTTATGTATTGATTTCACTTTGGGTAATCCACTACGTATACCGGACCCTGATTTTTCCTTTTAAGTTGAATACGAAAAATAAAAAAATGCCGCTTATAATCGTATTCAGTGCGATTGGATTTAATGCGATGAATGGTTTTCTTAATGGTTATGCCCTTGGCTTTATGGACCTGTACCTTATTGACGTGACATCGTATCATGTCATTATCGGTTCACTTGTTTTTATTTCGGGTATGGTAATCAACCGGTGGGCAGACAACTCATTGATTAGATTAAGAGAGAGTAAGCAAGGGTATCAAATACCGAGAGGAGGATTATTTGAATATATTTCATGCCCAAATCACTTTGGGGAAATTGTTGAATGGATGGGTTTTGCAATAATTGCATGGAATCTTCCGGCGTTGACATTTGCAATTTGGACATTTTGTAATCTCAGCCCACGTTCTCGAAATCATCATGATTGGTATAAACAATACTTTAGTGACTATCCAAAAAATAGAAGAGCTGTTCTTCCATATATTTTTTAAAAATGATAAAAAGTGTTCTTCTAACAGGTGCAAGCGGGGGTATTGGCTTCGAAGTGTTTCATCAGATTTTAGAGGCCAAAAATCATAAACTAAGTATTTTTATTCGGGCAAGTAAAAAAAATATAAAACGCTTCGAACCATATAAAAGTCAGGTTGATATTATTTATGGCGACCTCACAAGTAGTGAGGATTTAAAACAAATATGTAAGCCATATGATGCGGTTATCCATCTCGCAGCAATCATCCCTCCTATTGCATACAAATCTCAAGAAACAACATTGAAAGTCAATGTTTTAGGAACCCAATTACTGCTTCGTCATTTAGAGTCTTATTGTCCAGAGGCTTTTTTCTTGTATAGTTCTTCAGTGGCTATATACGGTGATCGGTTAAAAAACCCTGAGATAAGGGTCTCTGATGCACTTGATAAGAATGATCCCGATTTTTATGTACAATCCAAAATTAATGCTGAGAAAATTGTTGAGCAATCCAAACTCTCATGGACGATTTTCAGGTTAACTGCGATACTGGGCGTGAACAACCATAAAATAACTGGGCTTATGTTTCACATGCCACTGGATACACCAATGGAAATTACAACTCCATCAGATGCGGCGAGAGCTTTCGTGAATGGCATCGAGAAAAAACATTTGCTAGCTCAAAAGATCTTTAATCTTGGAGGTGGGGCAGCTTTTCGAACCACTTACCGAGAATTGCTTACCGAGAATTTTAAAATTAATGGATTGGGTAAATTGAACTTCCCGGAAAAGACTTTTGCAGAAAAAAACTTTCATTGTGGATATATGATGGACAGCGATGAACTTGAAGACATCCTCCAATATAGAAAACATACACTTGTCGATTATTACAGGATGAATAGCGAGGCGGTTCCAATTATCAGAAAATACCTGTCAATTCCCTTTAGGGGGATTATTAAGTTCTTTTTAAGGCAGATGTCTGAGCCTTTACGTGCGATTAGAAGAAACGATATGAAAGAAATTGAGCGATTTTTTTAATATACTTACATTTACGACGCATTTAACACTCCTTTCTAGGTAAAATCTCTTATGAAATTTGAAAATCTAAATTTAATTCCTTCCATAATTAAAGCTTTGGAAGAACAAAATTACACCCACCCTACTTCCATTCAAGAAAAAGCAATACCTCTAGTTCTCAAGAAGGAAGACGTATTAGGTAGTGCACAAACTGGAACAGGTAAAACTGCTGCCTTTGCGATACCAATTATACAACATTTAGTAAAAGACAATAAAAATACGAGTGGTAAAAGACGTATAAAATCATTGATAGTTACACCTACGAGAGAACTTGCGATTCAGATTGGAGAAAGCTTTACTGCGTATGCAAAGTATACCCAGATCAAAAACACAGTAATTTTTGGTGGTGTTAAACAAGGCAGTCAAGTTAATTCCCTTCATAGAGGTGTTAATGTTCTTATAGCCACACCTGGACGTTTGTTAGACCTCATGAATCAGGGTTTTATTTCATTGAGCGAGGTTGAATATTTCGTGTTAGACGAGGCCGATCGAATGTTAGACATGGGCTTTATACATGATATCAAAAAGATTATTGCAAAACTTCCAAAGCAAAGGCAATCTTTGTTCTTTTCGGCCACCATGCCAAAAAATATCATTGAGCTTTCTCGACAAATTTTAAGAAATCCCAAAAAAATTGCGGTTAACCCAGTTTCTTCAACGGCCGAAACAATTCAACAATTTTTATACAGGACGAATAAGTCAAACAAACCGGCATTACTTCTACATATTCTTAAAGATCCCAATATTGAGCAAGTTTTGGTCTTCTCCCGTACAAAGCACGGTTCAGATCGAATTGTAAGAAACCTCAGAAAGAAAAACATTAATAGTGTCGCTATTCATGGTAACAAGTCACAAAACCAAAGACAACGTGCACTAAAGGAGTTTAAACTAGGTAAAATTAATGTTCTTGTCGCCACTGACATTGCAGCTCGTGGGATTGATATTGAAAAGCTTCAGCATGTCATAAATTATGATATTCCCAACGAATCTGAAACATATGTTCATCGAATTGGGCGATGCGGGCGAGCTGGAGAAGAAGGTGTTTCCATTTCAATTTGTGATGCAGAAGAACTGGCTTACATCCGTGATATTGAAAAACTGACCAAGCAAAAAATAGCTATTGTAGAGGATCACCCTTTTCCGCAAACAGATAAACCGATGACCATTGCAGAAAAGAAAGAATTTGAAAAGCAGAAACAACGTAGAAAACAGGAGTTTTTTGCCAGCAGAAATAAAAAAAGGGGTGCACAAAATATTGGTTTCCGTCGTAAAAGAAGGTAAAATAATAGGACTGTGATTCAGAGGATAGAACAGAGTGTAATAATGAATGCACGGGAGATACGACGTATTTTTCAGATTTCATACAAAATCGAAGCAGAACTGCTTGGTGCTAAAAAATTCCCACCTTTACAAAGGCCAATAGTACAATTTAAAGAAAGCTCAAATGACTTTTTTGGATATTATGCTGAGGATAAATTAGTGGCTGTCATTGAAATGAAAGCGGAAGAAAATTCAATGCATATTCAGAGCCTCGTAGTTGATCCGGCTCACTTCCGAAAAGGAATTGCAAATGGTCTAATCGAATTCGTATTTAATTATTACGACATAAGCCAGTTTACTGTTGAGACAGGCAAGGATAATATTCCTGCCCGCAAGCTATATGAGAACTTTGGTTTTAGATTTGTGCAAACATACACTGCGGAAGAGCAAATCAAAAAAGTTCGTTACCAAATAAATGCGCTAAAAATGTAAATTTATTTTTACCACTACCATAAAAAAGGTATTTTAACACTTGTAAATAAAAAAAATGTCAACCTATTTTCCTATTCGATTTCAACTTTGTTAGGTTTGCTAAAATCAAAAAAAAAATGACTCAAATAAATAGACTATTTCTTCTTATTTTTTTATTAGCGACAAGTTCAGCTTTTGCCCAATCGTCCAAAAAAGAATTAGACCGTAGTTCAATAAAAAAAATGTGTGGATGTTTTGAGGTAGAATTCAAATTTTCGGAAACGTTTAACTACTCTAGCGATAGTATGTATATGCCTTCTCCGAATAAAATTGCGGGTGCTTTAGAGTACGCTCAACTCGTAGAGGAAGATGATGATCGTGTCGTTATCCAGCATCTTTTATTAGTTGGTGATGAGTCGAGTCCATATATTATAAAGCACTGGAGACAAGATTGGCTTTTCGAAAACCGGGAATTTTACAACTATGAAGGAGATAATAGATGGGATTTCATCAAGAAAAAGGAAGAGGAGGTTGCTGGTACTTGGACACAAAAAGTATATCAGGTTGATGACAGTCCGAGGTATGAAGGGGACGGTTCATGGGTATATGTTGATGGTAAAACCTACTGGGAAAGTGAGACGAATGCACCACTTCCGAGGAGAGAGTACACCCAACGAAGTGACTATAATATTACATACAGAAGAAATAAACATATAATTGTCGAAGAGGGATGGGTGCACGACCAAGATAATGATAAAATAATTCGTGAGAAGCGCAAAGACAGCTTTATTCTTGCTGAGGAAAAAGGAATCAATACTTATCGAAGGGTTGATGATAAAAGATGTGAAGGTGCCATGAGGTGGTGGGAAGAAAATAAAGATTATTGGTCACTCGTAAGAGCATCTTGGGCCGATATTTACGGCAAAAATAAAAACCTAAAACTAGCTGAGAAGGTTGATGGTAAAAGACTTTACGAAAAGTTATTCTTCATGCCGAACACAACGGATGAAAAAACCATCGTTGATATTATCAAATCATACGTAAAGTAATCCTCTAATAGCAGTCCATTTTTATTTGACCGTTATCTTTGTAAAAGTCTAGCTTTTTCAATGCGTGGCTTTTACAAATTGAGTTAATTTCATTCAATACGGCCTTCCCCATTGCTATTGATCCACAGATCATAATTGTATCGCCATTTTCCAGCGCATTACAAATGATTTTGTCATTATCTGAAATAAGCTTTTGGACATATTGTTTTTTGTCTTCTGAATAAATCGTAAATACCTGATTTAATTTTTGCTCACTTTGCAAGTGCTGAATTTCAGATTTATACAAATTATAATCATCTGCTGATTTACCACCCCAAAACAATTCAATATTCGCTTTTGATTTATTTTCATTTGCTATTCCAATAAATGGAGCTATTCCAGTTCCGTTGGAAACAAGAATTAGGTTACGATAATCCTCTGGGACATGAAATTTCTTATTCGTCACAATTCTCGCATCGATTTTATCATTTTCACTTAATTCTGAAAGCTGCTGAGAACATACTCCGAAAAAATGCTTCTTGATGTATAGAACAATTTCTCCTTCCGAACCAACACCAATTGAATATAAACGCTCCTGTTCACCTTCTTTTGGTCTAATGGCAAGTAAATCTCCCGAAACAAATTTAATACTTGAGTTTCCTCTAAGACTCAATCGAAAAGTAAGCTTTGGGTGGAACGCTGCATCCGTGATAGATAATACTTCAAATTGTTCATATGTATCACTATTCTTAGTCGTTTCGGAATAATTTGAGAGCTCATTGTCTTTGCACCAGCGTTGTTTCCAAGTATCAAAATCTAATTTGGATTGCTGATTTACAAGTCCAATACTAGTTTTCTTGGTAGCATTTGTTTGCTTGTGTAATGCTTCTTCAACATCAATAGCAAACTGGCAAAAATCTGGATAATTTCGAGAGCCGAAACCTAGAACTGAAAAATCAAATGCGACACTATGTTTAGCTTTATGGAGTTTTTTTAAAAATTTATTGGCATTCGCTGGAGCTTCGCCTAGGCCATAAGTAGAGGTAACTACAAGAAGATGGTGTTCGTGTTGTTGTGATTTATAGTTGTTGAGATAGTCTAAAAATACTGACTTTCCATTCAAAATAAGGAGGTCATAAATCGATCGCGCAAAGCGCATTGTATTTCCATTTTCAGAGCCGACCAATATGATGAATTCACTTTCACTATTTTTTGAGGCAATTAGTTTTTTATGTTTGAGTCTTTTTAGGCTAATCTGTAATCCGGAGAAAATGAAAAATAAAATACTACAGCAAGCCATACAAAGTATGACAGACCAAGAAATACTTCCCTTTCCGGTATGAACAGCATAACTCCAAACTCTAAACTTTTGCTGAAAACCAAAATTAAATGTGCTGATGACCTCCCCTGTGAACTGGTTTATAACTACATCGCTATCTTTTGTTTTGATTTGGAAATGGTCTCCATCTTCAGGAAATGGTGAAAATGGGAAAACCAAGGACTCTAGCTCAGCTAAAGCGATATTCTTAAAAAGAGCCACGTCTGAGGCCTTGACAGGATTAAATTGATCTAAGTCATTTTGGACTGCCGAATGCACAGGAGCCTGCTCCCCAGGAACAATCTCGAATCGCTCTAAACTCAGGTAAACTCCAGATAATGCAATTAAAACGATTGCAAGTACAAAAAATCTTGAGAGCTGGGCATGCCAGTAGGTATAAAAATCCTCTTTACTAATCTTTTTGAAAATATTTACAAAGCTTCCTTGACGCCGAACCAGTAAGGCCAATCCAGTGACTGCAATAAAGAATAAAAGAAGTGAAGAAATCCCAACAAGAATTCGACCTGTTTTCTTTAATAATAGTGAACGGTGAAATATCCGAGTTAAACTGAAAAGGCGAGATTCTTTTTTTGGTGGTGACACCCTTTCCGCATTGGTTGGATTGACATAAATTGTTTCTGCCTTACCATCATTCGTGAGAAGCGAAACCTGTGCAAGGCCTTGTTTCATTTCAATTGAATAAGTTTCCTTGTACTTATTTTCCAATGAATCACATAGTTGGGCAACAGAAAATGATTCTAAATCACCAAATTGATTATTTCTGTTTACTTGTTCAATAGATGAGAAGGACAATATTGCTCCGCTTACAGAGGCTCCTATTAGAAAAAATACACTAATGCAAGCCAAAAAAAAATGACTGAACCTCCAAATAGAAAGGATCATTGAACCGCGATAAATCTAACATATCGAACGTAACCCTTACCTTCAAGTTTTTTTGAGAGGTTAGACTTGTTCAATCTTATTTCGAGGTCTTTTTCATGATATTCTTGGTTCTCGACTGCACTTTCAAACCTCAGACGGTACCCTCTATTAATCTTATCCTTGTCAAGATTCAAAATGCACATTGCCCTTTCTCCACCACCTACTGTGGCACCTGTGATGCCATCTAGCTTTGTCCTTTTTTTTCCATAAAACTTCCACCAAGAACTCATCTCGTAGTACCACTCGGAGTCGTCACCTAAAACATATAATGTTTTTTCGTAATTACCCTTAGGGTTAATTAGTGATACAATTACATAGGCGCCCTCACCTTTATAGTTCTTAATTTGAATCATGCATTTATATTGCACCTCTCCTGTTGGCATATCACTTGCCGTGAGCATAGATATAAATATTGCCAAACTGAAATAAATAAATAACTTTTTCATTTTATGGGATTAAAATTTTCAAATCTTTCGAATTCTTATTCATAAGCTCATTTTCCATGGCTAATTCGTATGCATTTTCACCGAAATCCGTTCGTATACGCTTATCTGCACCTACCGCCAATAAACTACTAATAAAATTTATACTTTCCCCGCTCATCGCCGCTAAGTGCAATGCGGTCATACCATCGTTATTTTTCGCATTTATGTCAATATCATACTTCAGTAGTATTTCCATCAGATCCCAATCCTCATGCTCTACCGCTCTATGAATTAAACTAGCTCCCTCAAGGTCCTTCACACTAAAATCAGCTTGATGTATTTCGCACAGGGCCAATGCTGGAAAATTTTTTCTCTGTACAGCTACTGTCAGTGGGCTCATTCCTTGTTTGTCCTTATGGTTTAACGAAACTCCATTTTCGATAAGATAACTTAAAAGTAAAGTATCTTTATTCGACTTAAGAAGATGGTGTAGTAAGTTTTGATCGTCTTTATTCTTTGCATTAATATCTAAACCAAGAGATTCTAAGTATTTATAGAGGGGAAGCTTATTTGGTTTTCGGCGCATTCCCTTAGCCGCATAAAAAAATGCCGCATCATTGTTAACTCTTGGATCCAAATCCAGTTCCAAAAGATACTCCATCATGAACATATTTCCTGATTTCGCAGCATAAACAAAAGCATTATTCCCTTCTCGGTCTGTGGTGTTTAAGTTCAACCCTTTGTTTGTAAAATATGCGATTTGTTGCGCATTCTCAATAAATGAAGAAAGTAACAACAATGGATTTGCTCCATCATTATTGAACTCTTCTGAAAGCTTACTGCCCTGTTGAATACACAAGTCATAGATTGCTGTATTTAGCTGTCCTGTAACGGCACAAAAGTTCACTAAACTATACCCATGGCTATCAATAATATCAGTTCTTGCACCTTTCTCCAAAAGAAATTTCATCAATGCTAACTTGTTTTTGTAGGCTGCCCAGAATATATAGGTTCTCCCATCATGTGTGAGTTTGTTTACACCGTTACCCTCTTGCGTTAAAAGAAACTTAATGATTTCATCATCTGTATCCTCCAAAATAGCCCAACCGATCGCATCAAAATCATAGCGGTCAAGCTCAGATGGATTATGTCCTTCTGCAATATCGAGTTTTACTTTTTCAAGAGTAGGCTTTTCTTTCCAGTAAGCCCTTGATAAAAAAATATTTTCATCTTGTCCTAAACATGTAAGAGCCAGCAAAAAAGTGGCAAATATAAAGACGGTCTTTTTAATCATAAATCTTGTAGTTCAAATTTAGGAGCTCCTTTTTCACCAGAGTCATTGTAAAAATCAATGAATCGAAGTTTAAAATAAATACCATCGTTTGTTGTAATCACATAACTTAAGTTTTCAACAATCGTAAACTGACTCAAGTTAAAATCATAGGATTTCCAATCGTATCCAATCGTATTTATATCGGATGAAAATGCAAAATCGGCGGCATTTTCATAATTTATCTCGTCAAATGGAATTGCCTCCTCCTGAGCGCAGACCGTGTTAAATCGATTGAGTAAAACGCCCGTTACAAGGTATGGTAAGGTCGGGTTTTGAAAAACATGTGTGTATTGCGAAAACAGCAGGTCCCAGTCATTTTTGTTTGGCTCAATATCAACAACCGAATGGGAGTTAAAAGAATACGACTGGAAGTTAATATTTGGATTTTTACTGATCGTAACGGTTTCATCTTCAGAACCATCCAAATTTGCGGAACGCAAATAGAAAGTTTCATCTTCATTGAACTCGAGCATTATTTTTTTGAATCCTAGTGGAACACCTGCTTCATTATATCCTCGGTCAATGAGATAAACATGGTTTAAGTTGCGATAGTCTCCTATTGCCGAACTATCAAGTAAGCCAGTTTGTAGATCCCAATTCCAAACTGCATTGTCCGTATTGCTTACCGACTCGAAATCAACTTCTCCTAAATCAGCAGCAGCAGCAGCAAGTGAGCTGTTTAAAAGCACATGCCACCCTCCTACTGCACATTCAAATGACAAATCCCAATCAGTCTTTTGATTCGAACTAACAATACTATTTGACGCCAAATCATAGTAAATTTGCAGACCATAAGTAGTTCCGAGCTCGACCTGTCCAACCATCAAATCTCCTTGAACATGAGGGGGAACTGGAAGCTCTTCCTTGAGACATCCACTGAGCAAAACAACAACCGTAAATAAAAAGCAAATATGCTTTATTGCTTTCATATTTTGAACTTTAAGACACAAAACACACTCCTTCCCCAATTCATCGAAATCGAACCGCTATTGTCAGAATGAACCCCGCCTGTGCCATATGTACTAACAACATCTTGAACATTTAAAATGTTTTTAATACCTACGGTCAATATAAATTTATTATCCATAAATTTTTTCGTCACATTAAAGTCCATCTGATTATATGCCTCGATTAGTGACTGTGATATTTCATCCCCGCTGATGAAAAAGCCATTACGTTTACCGTTATACTTAAAGAACAAAGCTAAACTATAATTGTGTTTGGTATTATTGTAAGTAGTGTTGAAACGGCATTCAGGGCTAAAATTATATGAGGGAACATCATCGTAATCTCTGGCTAAATTGTTAAACCGACCAATGTATGAAATACCCGCATTTATGGTGAGGCCTTTGTAGTTCATTCCTGCATTGACTTGGTTTCCAAAGGTGCTGTATTCACCTATATTGATATAGGTGTACTGTTGAGGATCAGTTGGTGAGATAGCGAGGGTTATTAAATTATCAAGATCATTGTAGAATAATCCAATATCCACATTTAAATCCAATCCTGATCGTTTTTTACTGTACGAAATATCAGCTGTGAAATTATCTGAAAATTCGGCATTCAAGTCCTGGTTGCCCACGATATTATGATTTATATCTACAAAATCAAAATACAATTCTTTTAAAGCTGGAGCTCTAAAACCTTTGGCATATGATGCTCTAAATATAAATGAGTTTAAATTATATTTCAGGTTGACTGAAGGTACAACCGGTGCATCGTATTGAGAATTATAAGCAACTCTGACGGCTGGCCGAATAACCAAGTCGTCAAAAAGTGTAATTTCAGAGCTTCCAAACATTGCAAAATCGATCTGTTCTTTATTTAAACCTTCAATACGCTTTCCTGAGGCGGTTTCTATAGCAACGTCGTACCCTAATTGAAAATTATAAAAGCGTTTCGAATGATTCGTATTCCAAGTACCACGACTCATCATGAGGTCAAATCGAGTCGTATCCTGCGATCCTGTTGTTTGACTCAACTCCTGATCTAATGTAGTAAGGTCCTTAACAAATGTGTTTTTAATGCGCTTAAAATCATTGTATGCGGCTTTTATATTTAACGCACTTCGATTCGTAAAAGTGTACCTCAGGTCAAATCCACCATCGATTCTCCAAGAATTATAATAATCATCAAAGGCAGTTTCCTCATAGGGAGGTCGAGGCATACCCCTATTTGTTATTTTCTCGTTAAAGTAGGATAAATACGGGGCGAAAGAAAAGTTACCTTTCTTTAAATTATAGCTTAATCTTGAAAAATATTGTTCTTTCGGTTTCCACTGTTTGTAACGCAATGTATCGGCTGGTCTTGACTGAGGGAATTCAAAGAAGTAATCATAGGCATTCCAACCATCGAAAAAGTTTCGGCCCAAGGATAGTGTAACACCACTATTTCCTGCTTTGATTGAAACGGAACCATCCACATTGTATTGACCAATACTTTCGTAATAAGAATTCAAAGTTGATGATACTCCGTCCTTTTTATTTTTTTTTGAAATAAGATTCACTGTTCCTGCAAGCGCATCAGTTCCATAATTTACTGACAAAGGACCCTCAACAATTTCAATTTGTTCAATGGTATTTAGATTAATCTGGCTTATATCGATATTTCCGTTCAAACGGCCAATAACAGGGATACCATCAATGAGAATTTTTATGTTTTGCCCGGACAGTCCCTGGAGCGACATGCTACTCCCAAGTACATTATCTTGTGCAACGCGAATGTTATTTTGATTGACAAGGACATCTTTTAATGTCACTGCTGCCATAGCATCAATCGTTTTTCGATCGATTACTTTGATTTTTTGAACCGCCTTTTCTTTTGTTGTTTTTTTGTATTGCGCAGTGACAACAACAGTCTCAAGTTCTTGCTCCTTTTCAACAGTATTCTGAGCGCCAGCATAAAAGCTGACGCACAGAACAACTGAAATCCAAAAGTTGCGAAGCATCCTAGTTCAAAATCAGTTTTTGTCTAAGAATTTTAGTGCCGTAATTGTAGCATACGATATAAGCACCAGAGGCAAGATGCTCAAGGTTGAGCGTCTTGTTTCGCAACCCACCGTTCTCCAATGAAAAGTCATAGACCACAAGACCGTTCATGTCGAGTACAGCACCTTTTCCAAGCAATTCATCTGAAGAAATCTCATAGATTAGGTTGACCACTCTTTGCTTGGAAGGGTTCGGATATAGCGTAAATGTATTTGAAGATGAGAGCCCATCAATACCGAGGGAGCTTACGACCTCAGTGTCGAATTCAATGTCTCCAGTCGAACTACCAGAAAAACCGGTGAAGTTTATTTTCCAAATTTCACCCGTGGCATCTTTTCGAACAAAATAACTCAAATCCTCCTCTATGTCATATAAATAAGTATCCATGTTGAAAGACTTCCAATCATAACCAATGGTGTTTATTGCTTCTTCAAAAGTTTCCTCGGTATAATCTGCGTCAGCTACCGGAACACCTTCTGCCTTCGCAACTGAGTAACCAACATTCGATAAAGCACCGGTCACTCCGTAATTCATCCCAGGATACAACTCAGTTACATATTTTGTAAATACGAGGTCCCAGCTTTCTGAAAGTGGTTCTCGATCAATTACCTCGTCATTTGTTATTGAATAATATGCGAAATTCTTCCCGCTAAAATCAGATTTCACAACACTTGATTGTACTTCATTTGCCCCGTCAATGTCTGCAAATCTAAAGCTGTAAGTTCCACTTGCGAGTTGAATAAGTTGAAATTTCTTTGCTGAACCATCAGCCCATTTCAATACATGTAATGAATCTCCTGTAATGTAGTGAGTGATCATACTGTATATACCCCATCCCAAATCAAACGCTTCATTTTCATCTGCGTTTTGATCAAATGCACCAAGACTCCAAGACTCATCGGAGTTTATTTGCGATGTCCAAGAAGACATGCCGGAAGTATCCAAGGTAGACCAGTCATTAAGATCTCCATTCGGATACGTGAAAAGTTCCATTCCGTAACCTCCGTTGATACGAACTGCTGACCCCATTCCACTAACACTGAAGGCAATATCCCAATTGGTATTGTCTACATTGGCCACCTCTCCATTTGTAAAGCTGTAAAAAGATTGATTGCTATAGCCCGCCCCTAGACTAATCATTTGGCTGTTTTGAGCAAAAATCACAGTAGACACTACAAATCCGCTGATTAAAAGTATTATTTTATTCATATCGTTTTTTTGACAAAATTACGTCCCAAATACCTATCGTGTCAATACCCCAAAGAGGGTATTTAGAATTAGTCTAAATAATACCATATCCAAATCCCTTACTATATTTGAGGTATGGTCAAGCCCCTTTTGATTTTATATTTATCGTTCGCTGTAAAGCTACTGCTCTCGCAAAATATACAAACCATTCAAAACATTGACTCGGGATGGCAATTCAAAAAGCTTAATGATCACTCCTGGCTTCCTGCTAAAGTTCCTGGAACAGTACACACAGACCTTATAGCGAACGGTGTAATTGAAGATCCATACTATCGATTAAATGAGAAAAAAATACAATGGATTGATAAAAAAGATTGGCTTTATGAAACCACATTTAATCTCGATGAAGCATCTTTCAATAGAGAAAATCACGAATTACATTTTGAAGGCCTTGATACTTATGCTACCATTTATCTGAATGAAAACCGAATATTAAAGTGTGATAATATGCACCGCACGTACACGGTAAATGTCAAACCCTACCTGCTCGAAGGTAAAAACGTTTTACGCATTTTATTAGAATCCCCAATTCGAAAAGGTTTGGCACTTTATGACTCGTTGGACTATATCCTACCGGTTTCAGCAAATGACCAAGCGGAAATAGGCGAGGTCCCGGATGGTAAACGCATCAACGTTCATACGAGAAAGGCAGCTTATCACTATGGTTGGGACTGGGGGCCTAGATTGGTAACTTGCGGAATATGGAGACCCATCAAATTACGCTCATGGGATGATGTTAGAATCTCAGATTTCACAATAAATACTAGCCTAAATGGAGATATAGCGACTGCAATTGCTCAAGTTGAAATAGAATCTACTGTTAAAAATATCAATACGCTACTTGAATTAAAACTTGACGAGGAAATAGTTAGCAGTTCCAAGCTCCGTATTCAAAAAGGAAAACAGCACTTTAGTATTCCGATTAACATAGATAATCCCAAACTTTGGTGGCCCAATGGTCTCGGCGAACAACACCTTTACAACCTGACAGTAAATCTCAAGCGTAAAGAAATCGTGAGCACTGTGTCTGAGAATTTTGGCATTCGACATATTTCCCTGATAGCAGACAGCTCATTAGATCAACCCAATTTTTATTTCATGGTCAACGGCATTCCAACATTTGCCAAAGGAGTAAATTATATTCCCCAAGATATATTTCTTCCGCGTGTTAAACGTTCAGATTATGAAAGAATTTTAGTTGCAGCAGCAGACGCCAATATGAATATGATTCGCGTTTGGGGAGGTGGAGTATATGAGGACAAATATTTTTACGAGCTTTGTGATTCTCTTGGCTTAATGGTTTGGCAGGATTTCATGTTTGCATGTGCGATGTATCCAGGGAGTAGTGAATTTCTAGAGAATGTAAAACAAGAGGCCATTGATAACGTAAAGCGGTTGAGTAAGCATCCCTCAATCGCATTGTGGTGCGGAAACAATGAAGTCCTAGCGGCATGGAAAAGGTGGGGCTGGGAACAAACAGCAATCCAAGAGCAATCTGCTGAAATTGCCCAAAAAATATGGCAAAGCTACGATACCTTGTTTCATGAAATTCTACCTTCTGTAGTCAGTCAATACCATAATGAGGTAGATTATTGGGCTTCGTCGCCAAGCGCCTCCGAGGGCATTCCTGAGGAATATACCCATGGAGATACACATTATTGGGGTGTTTGGTGGGGAAAAGAACCTTTTGAAAATTTCAATACCAAGATTTCAAGCTTTATGAGTGAATATGGTTTCCAATCACTTCCCGAATATTCAAGTTTTCAGAAATTTGCAGCAGGAAAGGACCGTGACATTTATTCAGAGGTAATGAAAGCGCATCAGCGCTCCAGTATAGGAAATGCAACCATTGAAGAATATATGAATCGATCCTTCGGCAAGCCTATCGATTTTGAAGCGCAATTGTACATGAGTCAGCTTTTACAAGCAGATGGGATTCAGATGGGTATTGAGGCGCATAGAAGGAATAAAGATAGATGCATGGGGTCTTTGTACTGGCAGCTAAACGATTGTTGGCCGGGCGCGTCTTGGTCAAGTATTGATTATTATGGAAAATGGAAAGCACTGCACTACAAAGTGAGACAAAGTTTTGCCCCTGTAATAGTAAGCTATGAGTTTAAACAAGACAATCTCGAAATATCGGTGGTTTCTGATTTAAATACACCATATCATGGGGAATTAAAAATCACGCTTTCAGAATTCAAGGGTATAGAAAAAATCATAAGTTGGAATCAAAAGGTAAACCTTGCGGCAAATGAATCAAAGATTGTTTTAACTATTCCTAAAGAAGGTCTCCCCAATGCTGATGATCAATTATACACCTATCTTCAATTGACATTGACCGATAAAAATGGAATTCGTACTTTAAAAAACATCTATTTCAGGCCCTTCAAAGACCTTGTACTCCCCCGCCCCAACCTTAGCTTTGAAGCAGAATATCACAAGGAAAATACTTTATATGTGACTGTTAAGAGTATTAATTATGCAAAGGGAGTTCATATCACATGCAACAGCAATCATAACTTTTCGGACAACTTCTTTGACCTACCGATTAATGGAAAAAAAACAGTTGCTATTCAGCTTGAACCTTCGGTAAATATCGATTCCATTATCAATTCAATTAAGGTCAGAAGTCTTTGGAATAGTATGCGCTAATTATTAGTTTTGAAGAAGAATAACTTCAATAATTTTAGCCTTATTTTCAATCTTATTTGTCTGCAAAAAATCATGAAAAAAAACATCATAAACGCTTTCATATTAGTTTCACTCATTACACCCATTTCATCGAGTGCCCAAGAAAAAAATGACCAGCTCGGGGCTTGGTATATGTATTTCTACAATACTACTTTTAAGGAAAGTCCTTGGGGCATTCAAGGAGATCTGCAATATCGGAATTGGAATCTGGGCGGCGACCTTGAACAACTGCTTATTCGCAGTGGAATTACCTACCAACCAAAAAAGGCACAAATCAAATTCACTCTAGGTTATGGAAATATAACTACCGGTATGATTGGATCCAGTAATGTCACATCCGGAGAACATCGTATTTATCAAGAGGCATTATATCCGGTAAAATTTGGAAATCGAATCTACACAAATCATCGTTTTCGATACGAGCAAAGATTTGTTGAAGGGCAGGATTTGAGAACACGTTATCGATATAATTTATTTATAAATGTTCCTCTAAACAAAAAGACTTTAGAGAAAAAGGCCATATATATTGCCCTTTACAACGAAATATTCATTAATGGTCAAAGAGAGATTGGCGAGAATAATTCCGTTGAAATATTCGACCGAAACAGAGCGTACGCGGCTATTGGATATGTCATCAAGAATGGACTGAGCGTTCAGTTGGGTATTATGAACCAAACTACTGATAATCAGAGTAAAAACCAATTCCAAGTTAGTTTGCATCATAGGTTATAAAAAAATATCAAGGTAGAGATGCATAAATCTGATGCGCAGCAAAACCCTGGAGAAAAATAATTTGAGTATCAACTTTTGGAACAACTATTGCTATCATATAGCTTTATCATCTTTAAGAACCGAAATATGAAATTCCTTCTAACGTTTTTAATATTGCTTGCATCTGCTTCGCAATCTCACGGTCAGCAAAACCCGCTCTCGACGGATTATTCGTGGAAATGGTTTGACATGTATTACGGAGGAGACAGTTTACTTAAGTCCCAATTGATTACTTTTTACGCACTGTTATACAATGTTGAAAATGAAAAAGATATTGAAGAGCTATTCTACCAGCAGGCAGATTTAGCAGATGAGCTATCTTATTCGGTTGATTTAAGCCGAAGCTATAATGGTGGTTCAGAGGAGGACGAGTTAAGTGAAGCAGAGAAAGAAGAATATGCCTATTACATTTATCAAGCCAACATGGAGGACGCTATTGTATTTCTCAATGATATGGATATTCCCGGATTTGACTTCGGATGTGCCGCTGAATGCACAGAATTTGATGTGTCTGTTGATTATTCAATTATACTTGATGCTGCCCGAAAAACTATATCGAGCTATGATGATATCGGAATCACAATTATCACAGATGTATGGGGTATTCATCGAGATTATGTACCTAGTTTTCAGAGTGTTGAATGCTGTTCTTGTCCTGGTTTTAACGCTTTAGGTTCAGGTGAGCAATACGCTCTTCTAATGCGCATCAAAAAATACCAAGATAGAACAAATCTATTTTCAGACGAATTAGAGATGATTAAAAATACGATGGCAAATTATATCGTGTGGAATGATGGATTTAGAGCCGAAGAGGATGCTGTTTCTCAAGAATTCGAGCTAATACTGCCATTGATTGACTTTTCAGAGGAAGCCATGACGGAGCTATACAAAAAAGAGCCTTTTTATAAATATAAGTTAAACTACAGCATTAAGGATGGACAGTTTTTTGTGAATAAAAAACCAATTCCTCCCGGATGTATTGCCCAACTCAAGACAGATTTAAATGGTGATAATTCTCAAGCATCAATTTACCTAGAAAGAAATAGCTTGAGAGGTTGTATGGATTCAAATATTCCTTTTCCCGGCGGTAACGAACAAAAAGTTAGTTACACCATAGACGATACCCTAATTAACGATACATATTTTATAACAGTCACTGAGTATATCGATGGAAGTATGGGTTCAAGTCAAAATAGAATTATTGTACAGTTTGTAAATAAGAGCTATACCTTAAAGGACGGCAGCAGAATCAATGTTTTGAGTCTCGATAAAATTGGTGAATGGTAGACATTGATAAACTTCGTCATATTTATAAGTTCGGTAAGGAACTTAGTCTTGAAGATGCTGGAATACTTATTAAATCTGCGAAGTCAAAGAGTTTCAAAAAGAGAGAGGTAATTATTGATGAAGGCGCTCTTAAGACAGACGTATACTTTGTTCGCAGTGGACTTGTTAGAACATATTGTATCAATGACAAAGGCGACGAGGTCACCTTCGGGCTTATCTCAGAAAATCAGATTTTCACGAATGTTGATATCATTTTATACAATCAACCTTCTCGTTTTTGTTATGAATGCATTGAGGATACGAAAACCTTTTCTATTGATTTCAATACAGTTCAAAACATCATTGAAAGCAATCCAAAATTAGAGCGAAATAGAAAATTTTTTGCAAGGAACGCGATGAAAAAAATGCTACAGCGTTTAGAAACTTTTGTCTTGATGAATGCAGAGGAAAGATACAAGGACTTTATCAAAAAAAATCCAACACTCAGTAATAGAGTACCAGATAAATATTTAGCGAATGTACTTGGTATTACGCCTGTTTCATTAAGCCGCATAAGGGCACGTATTGTGGGTAAGAAAAAATAAATTCATCTGCATTACTGTAGTATAGTAATGAACCTAATTATAATAGGATATATCCCAGATGTAAATCACTATATTGCTTTCAAAACGATGAAACTATTGTGAAAAAAAATGGCCGTCCTACAGGACAGCCATATTCCACTTCTTTTAGACCATTCTTATACTATGCTTCGCATGAGACACAATCCTTTTTCTGCTTGAATTTCTGGGCAGCATTCATACTATGTTGATAGTAAAGAGACTTTAAGCCCATTTTCCATGCGGTAATGTACAGTTTGTTAATATCTTTAATAGGCATATCAGGATGCACTATGATATTTAAAGACTGCCCCTGATCCACATATTCTTGTCTGTTTCCAGCTTGATAAACAATGTCCATTTGATCGATTTCAGAATATGTCTTGAACACATCTTTCTCTTCATCTGTAAGAAAATCTAAATGTTGAACAGAACCATCTTGATTTCGTATTGAGTGCCATACATCTGTTGTATTCTTTCCTTTCTCTTCAAGTAACTCCATTAAGAATGGATTCTTGATGGTGGTTTTTATCTTGGCAATGTCCTTTACATAAATATTGGACCAAATTGGTTCAATACCCTGCGAAACCTGCCCTAGAATAAACGCTGATGATGTTGTTGGTGCAATCGCATTTAATGTAGCATTGCGTCGTCCGTAACCTTTCATAACCTCAGGTTCTCCAAACCTAACCGCCAATTCTTCGGAAGCCTTATAAGACTTCTCTTTAATAAACTTAAAGATTTCAGTATTCAGATCGTATGAACCTTGGCTATTAAAAGCTAGCTTTTTAGACTGTAGCAGAGAATGCCAACCCAGAACTCCTAGTCCCAGTGCGCGATTTTCTTTTGCGAAATTATATGCTCGCTCCATGAACAAGAAAGTCTGTCGGTCTTCGCGATCATCTGAATCACGATAAACATCTAACTTGTCTAAGAACTCAGTAATGACAGCGTCAAGGAAATAAACCATAGTTTCGACAGCATCAGTATCCTTCCACTTATCGTAATGCAAAACGTTGAGAGATGATAATACACAGACAAAAGACCATTTTTCATTAGAAGGCAACATGATCTCCGTACAAAGGTTGCTAGCCAATATTTTAAGGTCCTTTTCTTTATATACCTCAGGAGCCCCTTTGTTTGCTTTATCATTGAAGAATATATATGGGTATCCAATCTCTCCGCGTCGCTGAATGACTTTTGCCCAAATTGCTCTTTTCTTTGCATCACCGGCTATCATTTCCTCCATCCATGCATCTGAAACTGTTACACCGTGCGTCAACTCTTGTATGGGATTTCCTTCTGTTCCAATATCTAAAAACTCATCAATATCATTGTGCTCTACTGGAAGATAGGGTGAGAAGCGTCCGCGTCTAACCGAACCTTGACTTACAACATCGACCATTGTTTCGAATAACTGCATAATATGCACAGCACCTGACGCCTTTCCATTATTTTTGACTGGGGCGCCTCGGTGACGAATGTTACCAAAGAAACCAGAAGTCCCCCCACCTAACTTAGACATCATACCTACCTCCGATTGGGTGTACAATATATTCCCCATGTCATCAGAAACATTAGAACCAAAACAGCTTATTGGAAGCCCTCGCTCTTTACCAAAATTCGACCACACTGGTGAAGCCAACGAGAAGAAACCTTCAGACATATAATGATAGAACTTATTGGCATATCCTTCAATGCCAAGAATGTCCTCTGCTCGCTCTGCTATTTCTCTAATGCGCTGCTCTGGTGATACTCCAGGAACCAAGTATCCCGCTTCCAGAAATTTTCTACTGTGATCTGTTAACCATGCAAAAGACTCTTTTTTATTTTGAGCGTCTAAAGTCTCACGCCTTGCTTTTAATAAAACCTCTGCGTCAAGGTCCTTCTGTCCTTTCTGCATTTTATCTTCTATATTTTGTAATTTATTTTCCATATTAAAAAAGGTCGTCTGCTGTTATACTTTGAGTTCTTTTACTGTAATTGATTGATCTTTTGACAAAAAAGTCACCATGCTTGGTTCCAATAATCTCATCATTAAACCACTCCGTTTCCTTTAAAATTTCTTCGTCAGTTTCAAAAACCTTTTCTACACCTATACTCTCCAAAGAACGATTGAATCGATCCTTAATGAATTCATTGATTTGGGTTTTTGGTAAAAATTCCAATTCACCTTGCTCGAAAATCCAATCAATAATACCGCTTTCAGCTTTAAAAGCTTTTCGACACATGTCTTGAATACGTTCTTCATAATCTGAATCAAACCAATCTGGATTTTCTGATTTGATAATCTTAATCAAGTCAATACCGAAGTCTCCATGAATTTGTTCCTCTTTGGATGTTGCCTCCACAACATTTGAAACCCCTTTCAACATATTTCGGTGTTTATTGAATGCCATAATAATCAAGAATTGAGAAAACAATGAAACATGCTCAATAAACAACGAGAATAGCAAAACCGATTCAGAATACTCACGCGAATCTTCACTTTTGGAGGCAGCGAGCGCTGTTTCTAGATATTGAACTCTTCTCATGATGACAGGTTTCTTTTTAAGCGTTTGAAACTCTTTATTCAGACCAAGTATTTCCAATAGGTGTGAATATGCATCAGCGTGACGTACTTCGCTTTCACCAAAAGTCGCCCCTACAGAACCAACCTCTGGTTTTGGAATCTTTTGGTAAATGTCACCCCAAAAACTTTTTACTGCTACTTCAATCTGTGAGATAGCGAGCATTGTATTCTTGATTGCGCTTCGTTCCTTATCTGTTAATTTTGTCTTAAAATCTTGGATATCGCTTGTGAAATTAAATTCAGAGTGAATCCAATATGAATGGCGAATAGCCGAAACATACTCATAAAGATCAGGGTACTCGTAAGGCTTTAAATTAATTCGCTTTTCAAAGAGATTTGGCTTACGCTTTTGAGCTTGTTCATTGCGGTACAAAATGTAGGATTTTGCAACATCCAAAAACTGACTCTGCATCAACCTTTGCTCAACAACATCCTGTATTTCTTCAATACTCGGTATGTAATTTACAATTCTACCATTTCGTTCAGAAAGAACCTCAAATACCTCTAATGATATATTAGTTGCATCTTCTCTAGTCCCGTTACTGGAGGACTGCATTGCGTTGTATACAGCTTCAGTAATCTTATTTAAATCAAATTTTTCTTTTGTGTAATCTCTTTTTCGTACTTCTTTAAACATATCTCTCCTTAACTTATTTAACTCTTCAAATTTTATTTCACGACAAACGTGTTAACGAATCTACTTCTAATTTTATGCTATTTGAAAAAAAAATTTAAGTTGTTTTAAACATCAAAAGTTGATAACTTAATAACCACTATCATAATCAATGAGATACGCTTGAAAACCTAATTTTTTACATAAGATAAATGCTATTTATTGTCATGTTTCTAATTTATTTGGTACAGATTTTGTTATACAAAGTCTGTCATGGATTAAACAAAACCTATTTATTTTTTCAAAACATAGTATTCACAAGGAAATATTTAAAATAATTTATTTATGCAGTAGATTATAAAATAGTGTAATTAAAGATAAATGGCATACATCTATTCGATCCTTCATTTAAATTTTGTTTGGCAAACATTCTTACATTTTTAGTGATTCTAAAAATTACAGAAATCACAAAAAAACCTTAAATTTCA
>CAJWAO010000021.1 GCA_913020765.1 uncultured Flavobacteriales bacterium
CTTGAGTCAATGGCCATTGGGCGACCCACAATTGCCTTTATTGATGAATGTTATTTCAAATACATTGATTACGAAACAAAAATACCGGTGATCAATGCAACTAAACTAAATTTTAAAGAGGTTTTAGAAGGTTTAATTAATAAACCAGAACAACTAAATGACATCAGCCTAAAATCGCGAAAATTCGTAGAGGAGCACCATGATATTGCAGTCACATCAAAACTCCTTCTCGACCTATATCATGATAAGCTATGGAGCTAATTAAATTGGCTGTTTTAAAAACTGGGAAAGCAATGGATTTTTCACATGTTAAATAAGATGACGTCATATAAAGATATCGCTAAAACTTCAGCCCTATTTGGAAGTTCACAAATAGTAATCGTACTTACGAAGATCATTAAAACGAAATTTGTAGCTTACTTTCTTGGGACTCAAGGTTACGGTATATTTTCTCTTTACACTGCGGCAGTTAATCTTATCGGTACATTTTCTAATCTGGGATTAAATACATCCGCGACGAAATCAATCGCCGAAAATTATAAAAACAATGAAAAAAAGGATGTAATTAAAACCTTAACAATAGTTCGCAAAATTGTCTGGATTACAGGTATTTCAGGTGGGTTTATTTGTTTCTTTTTGTCACCGTTTTTAAGTGAAATGATATTTAATAATTCTGATTTCACATATGCTATAATGTGGCTTTCAATTGCAGTTATCTTAAATCAATTAACACAGGGGAATACAATTTTATTGAGAGGATTGAGAAAACATAAGAGTTTGGCAAATTCTAATGCTACTGGCGCAATAATCGGATTGATCATATCCGTATCCCTTTACGCTATTTGGGGAATAAATGCTATCGTTCCAGCCATAATTTTTAGTTCACTCGCAGCATATCTTCGAAGTGCTTATTTCGCAAATAAAGTAGAGGTAGATTGGGTAGCTATTGGTTTGAGAGATGCTTTTAATGCCTCTAAGCCAATGCTGACTATGGGTATTGTTTTGAGTATTACATCGGTATTGACGTTATCCAAGGTTTTTTTTCTCAGGATTTATGTCGAGCGCGTTGGAGGTATTGAAGAGGTTGGTTTATACCACTCGAGTTTTATTATTATTAACTCTTATCTAGGAATAATTTTCACCATAATGAGTACGGATTATTTGCCCGATTTAAGTACAAAAATCCATGACAAGAAATTGTACACAGATTTATTCAATAAACAATTAATTTTTGGAATGATGCTCATCGTACCTTTAGTTTGTGCATTTTTGTTGCTCAATAAATGGATCATTATCCTATTGTTTAATTCAAAATTTGAAGGTGCAGAGCTATTGATTGCATGGTCAGTTTTAGGTATGTTTTTTAAACTCATTAGCTGGACACAGTCCTTTATTATTCTGAGTAAAGGAGATAACAAAAGATTCGCCTTGCACGAAATCACTTCCATCATTATTACAACGATTATTACAATTTTTCTGTACAACAAGTTTGGTCTGCACGGCATGGGAATTGGTTTTACAATTGGTTACTTTTATTACAGTTTACAAACATATTTTCTATGCCGGCACTGGTATAAAATCGATTTCAATAAGCAGTCAAAAATTGCAATTTTCCTTGGTGCAATTATTCTTTCATTGGCATTTTTTTCAATTGTACTGATAAAGCATCCCGGACTAGGTATCATTTTAACTTCGGTTTCAGTTGTTTTTTCATTTTGGCAAATGAAAAAAATGGGCTTTACTTCAAAAATAAAATCTCTTCTGACGAGAAAAACTAAGAAAGCATAGAATGAACGATACAAAGTCCATTTTATTTATAACTGTAACATTTCCTCCAAGATTGTCGGTAGCGAGTTTGAGGCTTTACAATTACGCAAAATTATTTCACGAAAATGGATGGAAAGTCAATGTGATAACATGTACACAGGAGGATCAAAACATATCAGATGAGTTTGACCTGAGTATTTTTAAAATTATAGATGTACCCTGGAAAGACCCTTATGTAAAGATTCATAAGATTAAAAACAAATACCTTAAGAAAGTATTGACAAAATCAATGAGTTATATTGTACCACAGCTTTCGATTTGGTTACCTGATACCCGATTTAAATCTTGGAAAAAAAATGCAATACGATGTGCCAATGAATTGATAAAGAAAGAGGAAATATCACATATTTATACATCCTTTTCACCCCCGAGCCCGCATTTAATTGGTCAAAAACTGAAATCAAACCATAAAAACATATATTGGATTGCAGAATATAGAGACTTGTGGTCATTTTCGGCCTCAAACAACTGGCTAAAAAAAATTGTGGAAAATGTACATTTTCAGTTTGAAAAGCGAATTGTTCAAGAATCTGATATGATTCTCACAGTATCTAAAGGTCAACAAGAGATGATGCAAAAAAGACTGAAAAGAGAGGTGAGTCTACTCTATAACGGATGTGATTTTGATTCATATATCGGTTTACCAACAAAAAATGATGTTTTCAATATTGTTTACACCGGGAATTATTCAAGAAAATACAATGATTTGGATTTGTTTTTTCAATCCATAAAAGAATTTATAAACAATCAGAAAAAGGGAAGTCGTCCAATTCAAGTAACATTTGTAGGAACGCCAAAGAATCATTTGATTCTCACTAAAATAAAACATTATAATATTGAAAATCATTGCATTTTTCTGAAAAAAACATCCAATATAGAGGTCAAGAAAATTCAAAAAAGAGCTTCTTTGCTCCTGCACTTTGCGTGGACAGATCTCCGTCAAAAAGGAATTTTGAGCGGAAAAATATTCGAATATATATCTGCGCAAAAACCTATATTAAGTATCGGTTTTGATCAAGAATTGTCCGAATTAATTGAACCCTACAGTGGAAAAATGCTTCAAAAAAAAGCGGAAATAATAAACTTTCTTGAAAATGTATACCACAATGCGCAACCAATAAAATCATCAAGTAATAAATCGTCAATGATTTCAAAACAAAATCAATTTATGGAACTAGAAAAAATAATTACAAAGTAAAATGTCCTCAACGATCTTTCTATATCGATTTTTTCCTTTCATCTTCATCTATATTGCGAGTGTCGGGGTAATTCTACCTAAAGGTTCAATTGCCACGCAACTTATTGGAACCCTTATACTAATTACGACATTTTATCACTTTGTTACCAATTATAAATCCACGAACCTATTTAATATTCTACTGACATTTTTACTTTACATCTCATTCCTATCGATATTTTCTTCAAAATTTCTTTACAGTTTATCTAACATAGCTTCGGCAGCAATTTGGATGTTAATATTACCCATCTCTTTCTTTCTGATAAATAACGTGACTCGATTTAGAAGACTGGTAAACTCGATTGCCTTCATTGGTGTGTTATACGTAGTAAATATTATAGTTTCAACAGTTTTTGGTATCACTGGAAAGTCTTACTCACGTGAGATTTTTCAAGTTGGAAACCTATTTACAGAAGGGCTCAATTCCATGGCTTATGTACTCGTTGCAACCCCACTAATTATTCACTTTAGACCTAAACACAAACGACTCATATTTATACTTGCCATCATCATCTTTGTTCTCGTTTTTGTTCAACTGAAAAGAATTTCCATTCTCGCTATACTTACTGGCTTAATGATCCAAATTCTTTACAGTAAAAATCGTATTTCACTTGTTTTCGGCCTTGTTGCAAGTGCATTAATTATGCTTGTTGCATTTCCGATTTATGAGAGTATTTTAAGTGTTCAATATAAGGTAAGAGAGCGGCGGTTAACGACAGTAAATATTGAGGAAGAAGGAAGGTACCAAGAAACGTTTCACGCCTTCAATGAAACCATATTCTCAAATGATTTAAAACTTTTTTTGTTTGGGAAGGAAGTATTTAATTCCCCAGGAAACTATGCCAATGGTAAGTTTGGACCAAGAATGATTCACAATGACTACAATATGATCTTACATGGTTCAGGTGTTATTGGATTATTACTTTTTATTACCTGGCCAATACCACTCTATGTATTTTACAGAAAAATGAAAATTTTAGCAAAACCCTCTTTTGAAGACAAGCGACTTTTCGATATTATGACAGTTTTGTTCTTAAATTTATTAATTATGGGTTATCTGATAAGTCTTTCAGGAGGCATAAATGCAATTCTTTTCAACTCAATAAGGGTTGCCCTCATGGGAGGTATTTTGAGAATTCTTTATGAATATGCAGGTCAAACAGCAATAAATTATAAACAATCATGACATGGTGATGAATTTAATCCTATTCTTCAATAAAATCAGAAACACAATCAACACCACTGTTTTTAGATGGATTTATACACCTCGTAAAAACGTAAAGCTCGATAATGGCCTCAGAATTAATAAATGGCCTTTGATAAGAGTTCATAGAAACGCTTCAATTATTTTAAGCGATAATGTGTTGCTCAACTCATCTAATCACTCATACCATATCAATATGCATTCAAGGGTCAAAATCATGTGCGACGTGGAAGATGCGGAAATATACATTGGAAAGAATACGCGCATTCATGGAAGTTGTATTCATGCGTTCAAAAAAATACATATCGGAAATGACTGCCTAATTGCAGCTAATTGCCAAATATTTGACTCTAATGGACACCATTCTTCCGCGAATCAGCGACACACAAGTAATGGGGAAGCAAAAGAGATAAAAATCGGAGATAATGTTTGGATTGGTGCAAATTCAATTATATTACCTGGTGTTTCAATTGGCTCAAATTCAATAATAGCGGCAGGCAGTGTAGTAAATAAGCCTATTCCTGCAGAACACATCGCCGGAGGAAACCCAGCAAAATCAATTAAACGAATCCATGAATAGTATTGTCATACTCGTAGATTATCTCAACAGATTTGGGTCAAAGCAAAAATCGACAACTTACCGATCAGGTATGGATCTTGATAAAATTCAAATGTATTTTGAAGAAAAAAAATTTAAAGTTGACATACTAAATATCTCAGAATCGGTTTTTCTCCTCAAAGAAAAAGAACCTAGTTATATCATTTACACATCATCTGAAGATCATGACGGAAAATATAAGAGTTTTATAGAAGACGTCTTATTATTTTTGCAGGATATTGGGCACATTTGTATCCCTTCATATAAGTTTCTTCGAGCCCACAATAATAAGGTATATATGGAGCTCCTAAGATCTTCATTCAAACTTTCCGATGACTTTATTTTTCAAACAAGTTATGGGGCAACAATTAAAGAATTAGAGAATAAAAAATTAAAATACCCCGTAATCCTAAAGGGCGCGACTGGCGCATTATCCAAAACTGTTTTAAAGGCGAAAAATAAAACCGAATTAATCCAAAGCTATAAGAAAATCAATAAAAAAGACGCGCTTAAGTTAAGAATTCATGAACTTATTAGAAGGGTAAGACATCGTTCAAATTATGTTCAAGAGTCAATAATTAGAGGGAAATCAATTATACAAAATTTTATCCCGAGCATAGACTATGATTATAAAGTCTTGGTTTATTTTGATACAATTTTTGTACTGAAAAGAAACAATCGCAAAAATGATTTTCGAGCAAGTGGAAGTGGTTTATTCGAATACACACGAGAGGTTCCTGATTCAATATTGAACCACGCTATTGCCTTAAGAAAGCAAATGGATGTACCCCAATTGTCTTTAGATATTGCCATATACAAGGACCAACCGATTACATTTGAATTTCAGGCGCTTTACTTTGGGACTAAAACAATAGAGAGTGCTCCTTTTTACTTTAAAATGTCTGCAGATGAGACATGGCAATGCCATGATGTAAAAAATATCATTCTTGAAGAATTTTACGTTGATAGCATAGTTAAACAAATCAAAAGTAAGCTTTGAGGGTTTTATTTATATGCCGACAAAAAACAAAGACAAATGTTTCACCATTTGTGAAATCGCAGGCACAGGCACTGATAAAGGAAGGTATCAAAGTTGACTTTTTTTTAATTAAAAATAATGGGGTTTTTGGATATTTAAAAAGTATTCGTGAATTGATTCATTATTCAAAAAGTAGGGAATATGACATTTATCATGCACATTATAGTTTCTCCGGATATGTTGCTTGTTTGTCAAAGAAAAAACCACTTGTAGTTTCTCTTTTGGGAACAGATGTCATTAAAAGCTCTTTGTCTAGATCAATCCTGAAAATTGTATCCAGTATATGTGATTGGAGTCAAATCATTGTAAAATCAGATCAGATGAAAAACTTACTCAAAATCAAAAAGGTACAGGTGGTTCCAAATGGAGTTAGTTTTGATACTTTTCATCCGATCAACCAAAAAAAAGCTCGTTCAATTTTAAATTGGAATTTTGAGGAAAAAATTATTCTTTTTAATGGTCACAAGTCCAATCCCATAAAGAACTATGCTTTAGCAGAAAAAGCGGTCAATTTGTGTAAAAACAACATCACAATCGTGGAAATGAAAAACTTAGATCAGGAAAAATTAAATCTGTATTATAATGCTTGTGATGTATTTCTTTCAACAAGTCTATGGGAAGGATCACCAAATACAATTAAAGAGGCAATGGCATGTAATGCCAATATTATTTCTACGAATGTTGGAGATGTAAAATATTTATTTGGAAAAGAAAAGTACAACCGAATCTGCACATTTGATCCTCTCGAAATCAGCACTGCAATTACCAATGCTTTAAGAGTAAAAAAAGAGAATAATAAAGGAAGAGAAAGACTTATTCACTTATCTTTACAAGGAACGGATGTGGCCCAAAAATTAATTAATTTATATCATACTATATTAGCATAATGATAAAAGAGGTTTATCATTGGTAACCATGAAAAAGTCCTGCCATAAGGGGATAAGACGTCATAAATGAAAGAAAAAAAAATAAGCGCGGGTTTCACCTATAAAAAATCAGTTTTCGTGACCGAAAAAATGGTTGAAGATTTCGCATTATGCACAGGAGACAACAATCCAGTTCATTTGAATGACAACTATGCTAAAGCATCAAAATTTAAAAGAAAAATTGCGCATGGCTTGCTCGTTGGTAGCTTTATTTCCGCCGTATTGGGAAATGAATTTCCGGGTCATGGTACCATATATATCTCACAAAGCCTAACCTTTACCTCTCCCGTGTTTATAGACGACAAAATAACCATAGTTATAGAAGTTCAAGAGGGCTCAAATAGCAACAGAATGAAATTGAAAACGCTCTGTATGAATCAAGATAATAATATTGTTATCGATGGTGAAGCTGTGGTTATTCCCCCAAGCAGTATAAATTACGCTGATAATTAACTGAGATTATGAAAAATCCAATTCTCAAATGGGCTCAAAATCAGCTCGGAAGCGCAAGCCTCGAGTCAAAAAGTATCAGACAACTATTTAAATCCTTTTTTGGAAAATTAATTCAAAGCTTTGCAATGACCAGGCTTCCTATAGGTGCAAAAAATAGATGTAGATTAGAAAGGCTTAGGGGGGTGAAAATCGGGAAAAATGTTTTTTTAGGAGGAGGAAATATTCTTGACAGGGTCCGTCCTGATTTAATTACTATTGAAGATTATGTCTCTCTTGCCGGTGGCGTCAATATTTTGACACACAGCAATCCGACCTTGCCGTTGAGAGAAATTCTTGGGCCAGAATCCCATATCGTTAAGCCAGTAACGATAAAGAGAGGAGCTTGGATTGCACTAAATGTAGTAATATTGCCAGGTGTTACTATTGGAGAAAACTCCATCATAGCAACGAACTCTGTAGTTATGAATGATATACCTGCTTTCACTGTAGCCGGCGGAACTCCTGCAAAAATATTAAAGCAAATTCCTCAGACTCGACAATGAAATGTCTATTTTTTCTTGGGCACCCTGCTCATTTTCATCTTTTCAAAAACATAATCAAAAAACTTGAAGAACATGGGGATGAAACTTTAGTATTGATAAAATCTAAAGATATATTAGAAGAACTATGCCTGAATGAGGGTATTAACTTCAGAAACATATACAGAAAAGAACGAAGAAAATCAACACTTGGAATTTTAATCAGTTTTCTTTTTAAATACATTGGGATCAGTAAAAATATTCGAAAATTTCGGCCCGAAATACTCATTGGTTCAGAACCGACATTACCGCACCTCGGTAAATTATTTGGAATACCTTCCTTCGTCTTTAGTGAAGACGACACGCATATTATTCCCCAATTTGCTAAAATAGCCTACCCCTTTGTAACAGAAATAATATCTCCTATTTCATGTGATGCAGGCAAATGGAGCCATAAAAAAACAGCCTATGATGGATTTCATAAATTGACCTACTTGCATCCTTCACAGTTTCAACCGAACGAAAAAGTGAAGGAGAGTTTACCCGAAGATTACTTCATCATAAGAACAACAAATCTAAGTGCCTATCATGACACAAATAAAAAGGGTATATCCGAAGATATATTGGGAGGGCTTATCGAGATACTTGAGCCACATGGAAATATTTTTGTTACCTCGGAAAAACCCATTAGCGATAAATTTCATAAATACGTACTCAAAATAAATCCAAATCATATACATACAGTATTGAGTGGCGCTAAAATATACATCGGAGACAGTCAGTCAATGGCAGTTGAATCCGCATTACTTGGAACCCCCGGTATTAGATTTAATGATTTCGCCAACCAAATTGGTGTGTTAAACGAATTGGAGAAAAAATACGGACTGACAAAAGGTATCGCGGCAAATGATCGAGAAAAATTATATCAAATAGTTCGGGAGATGCTACAGGTAAAAGATTTAAAAATGCGACATCGTGAAAAATTAAATAAGCTCCTTCAGGATAAAATAAATGCTTGTGACTTTTTTGTTTGGTACATTAAAAACTATCCTCAAAGTAAAACAATTCATTCTGAACAACCCCAATTTCAATATACATTCCAATAAAAAGAATGAGTTGATTTATGAATCTCCGAGATTGAGTTAATAAAAAAATGGACTTCACAATAAAGAAATACGAAGAATTAATAGATGCGCTCATCGCAGCAGACTATTCATTTCAAACCTTTTCTGAATTCATTCAGAAACCTCAAAAAAAAACAATCATACTGCGACACGATGTAGATTTAAAGCCAAATAATTCGCTGACTTTTGCGAAAATTCAGGCCAAAAAAAACATTAAAGGCGTTTATTATTTTCGATCCGTCAAAAAAAGTTTTAAACCTCATATAATGAGTAATATCAATAAACTAAACCATGAAATTGGATATCATTATGAGTGTTTGGCGCTAAAAAAAGGGAATGAGGCTGAAGCAATTAAAAAATTCGAAGAAGATTTACATGAGTTTAGACAAATAGCATCAATTGAGACTATTTGTATGCATGGCAGCCCAATGTCAAGGTATGATAGTAGGGATTTGTGGAAAAATTACACTTACGCCGATTTTGATATAATTGGCGAGCCCTACTTCGATGTAGACTTTAAAAAAGTAATGTACATCACAGATACTGGTCGTTCGTGGAATAACAAAAAAATCAGTATCCGTGACAAAGTCGAGACACCCTTCGATAACAATTTTAGACACACGGATGATATTATCCAAGCACTTTCTTTAGGCAATTTACCTGATCAAATAATGATTAATTTTCATCCCCAAAGATGGACAAATAACCCAATATTTTGGCTTCAAGAATTAATTTTTCAAAACTTTAAAAATATCATCAAAAAGATAATTGTTTTCAAATCAAAGAATTCATAAGGGATTAACATAGAGGTGTTGGTCCTTTTTCCTAATTGTAAATTGGAGTAATTGGATAGAATATCTTATCTTTACTACCAAATTAGCTTCATTATGCAGGGTAGACTTTGTTTATTTTTCTTTTTTGTGGTGTCACAAGCGCTATTTTCACAGTCTCCAGTAACAAGATTGACCAACACCTATTGCTTCAACTATAATTTACCAACCATAAATTCAAATTTTTTTGCAATCAAGAAAGGAGGAATCGGGGGCTATATTTTTGATGTTGAAAATCAGACAACTTTTCAAACCGACTCCTTAATTACTTTTGGTAGAGTTGCAGGACGTTATGCAAACTTGTCTAGTTTCCCGCTTGCGGGAATCACATACGGTACTACGTATAAAGTTACTGTTAGAACATGGACAGGTGTAACGACTAATTATAGCGTTCCAAGTGGTGTAGAATGCTTTGTAATAACTCCATCACCTGTTACACAAGTACAAGCCTCCCAATGTAATTCTATCTTGGCAGCATTCAATACTCCAGTGTATGCCAACAATATTTCAGGAGCCGAGGCATTTACATTCGAACTTACGAATCAAACAACATTAGCCGTCGAAGAATTTGAAAAAAATTCAGGTACAATTAGAGCCTTTGCAATGAGTGACTTCCCGTCGTCTTTTGCAGATTATGCAACAACCTATTCAGTTCGAGTGAAAGTTAAGGTAAATGGGACTTATGGGTCATATGGCGCTAGCTGTAACATCACTACTCCCAATCCTCCAGTAAGTCAGCTCGATAACTATTGTAATACCTCCATACCCTTTCTAAACACTTCTTTGTGTGCGCAGACTTTACCTTCGGCTACTGCCTACAGATATGAGGTTACAGACGGTATAAACACAACAGTTGTAACACCTGATATGGTTACAAGCCAGTGCTGTGTGCTAATGCCAGTTGGATGGGCGACTTACAGCGGAACTCCCGCCTCAATATCATGGGTCACCTACGGAATGACCGTGGACGTGAGAGTTTCTGCCTTCATTGATGGGACATGGGGAGCATATGGACCAAGCTGTGAAATTACCACCCCATGTGGTTCAAAACTTGAGGCCGCAGAGGATGGGAAAGTAATTGATTTAGTCTATTATGACCCCATACTTTCAGAAACTGCCGCATGTGCAGTTGAAGATTACCAATTTAGGTATAGGGTCGGCGCTTCGTCAACGACATATTTAACGGCAAGCGCGGGAAATGAATTTATAGAAAGTCCAACCGATCTTACACTATTTATGTCGGACTTTGGTCCAATATCTAATTTTCCAGGCGGGAATCCATACGGTAAAAGTTATAGGATTTCTGTAAGAGTCAAGTCCGGTGGTGTGTGGAGTCCTTTTGGGATTGAACGCGTTGTTTCGGTAAATTCTAGCCCTACCGTCAATATTAGAGATGGTCTTTTCCCTGCTGCTGGAAGCTCACAATGTGGAACCTTTGCCTCGCCATACAATATGGCTAGTGTTTCTACAATTCTACTTGCATACAACCTCTATGGCTTCTCAACATACGAATATGAAGTTACACGACTAGATGCAAGCGGCGGTGATGCTGAAACACTAACCATTATTCGAGATAAAGCCACTTATGGTTCTATGGCAAGAGGAATGAGGATTAATATGTTCGGAGCGTCAACTCCTGCAGGAATTGACGGTACTTGGGCAAATGCATTCAATACAACTTTCAGGGTTCGGGTAAGAACCAATTTTGGAGATTATGGCGCCCCTTGTTTCGTAAGGACACCTTCTTCCATGGCAGTGCAAGATAATCCGACACTAGATGAAAACATTGACGACACACCAGAAGAATCAACGTTAGACATCGAAGAACTAATTACGGCCTATGATGCGGTAACATTTTTTCCAAATCCATTTTCTAACTCATTGAATGTAAGAGTTTCAAAAGAATTTGAGGGTATAAATACTATCGAGTTATTTGATTTTTCGGGAAAAAAACTTTTTACTTCGAATAGTAGTATCGCCGACTTTATTACAAGTCAACGGTTTGAGGAGCTAAACAATGGCGTTTATCTGATAAACATCTTCAATGAAAGTGGTCAAAGGACCCAAAGCAGGCTTGTGAAGTTGAATCAATAACAACAACAAGGTTTAGTTATGTTAAAAAACATACATGCCTTAACTGGGCATGAAATCGTTGAAAATCAAGTCTTAAATATTGATTTTAATAAAGATTTTCCCAAAAATACATTTGAGCCGTACATCTTTATAACTACGAAATGTAATGATGTAATTCAACTTCAAGAAAAATTAGAAAATCTATATGCTTATACAAAAGAAAATCAAACTGTTATAGTCAGCTTTGAAACATTAAAGGCAAGACTGAATAGAATCGAGAAAAACAGCTTTAAATTGCTTGCTACGTTAATCGTAATCAATGAATTTATACTGCTAAGATTGCTTCCCCGCTTATTTTTGTTTAAATGGGTATATACAATTCTTTTCAGAGGGAAATTTAAAATACTATCAAAAGCTGAAGGCCTCGGCAGAATGGCTTATGCAGGATTTACGATTCGCCAAATTAAGTCGCTTAATTCTATTTTATATGCCGAACTAAAAAAATCAAAGGAACCTAAAAACCTATCCAAACCGAGCTACGGCCCATTATTTAAGATGACTAGACTTGGAAAAAATAAACGTAAAATTGGTGTCTATAAGATCAGAACAATGCACCCCTATTCAGAATATCTACAGGATTTTATGATAAAAAATAGTGGCTACAGTGAAAAAGGGAAACTTAACAATGATTTTCGCGTAACAATATGGGGGAAATGGATGAGGAAGTATTACCTCGATGAATTACCTCAAATAATTAATGTACTGAAAGGAGAAATGAAATTATTAGGATTGCGCCCACTCAGTGAGGCATACTTCAACGGTTTGTCAATTGACTATCAGAATGAGCGATTAAAGCATAAACCAGGCTGTATCCCTCCATATGTTGCGTTAAATTACAAATCCTCGAAAGAGGAAGTTATAAAAGCAGAAAAAAAATATATTCAATTGAAAACATGCAAACCTTACACAACTGATTTGATATTATTTTTTAAGGCACTAAGAAACTTATTGATTTACAAAGTAAGGAGTTCATGATTAAAAATTTAAAATATACGTTTTATCTCTTATTTGTTCTATTCATTTCGTCGTGTTCAAATCACAAAGAGGCGCTGTTACTAAATTATGGTAGCATATCAAAAGATGTGAACCTTCATGAAAACTATGATATTAAAATTGAGAGGAATGATTATCTACAAATTCTTTTAATATCCAAAGACAAAGAAGCCAATGAATTGTTTACAACTAAATTTGAGAATTCGCAAGGCTTAGTAACATATAGTTCAGGGGTGCCATCAAAGGGAGGTTTTTTGGTGGACGAAAAAGGAAATATCTCGATCCCATTCATTGGAGAAATTAGTGTTGCTGGTCGATACAGGCAAGA
Organism: uncultured Flavobacteriales bacterium; assembly: GCA_913020765.1. GTDB lineage: Bacteria > Bacteroidota > Bacteroidia > Flavobacteriales_D > Crocinitomicaceae > UBA952. The sequence goes on from CAJWAO010000021.1 coordinate 13,211, forward strand.
AATAGTTCAAGAAATACAGACTCAACTTTCCGAATATGTGAATGACCCATATGTACAGGTCAATCTATTAAATTTCAAGATTACAGTTGTAGGCGAGGTCAATAACCCGGGTACTTTTAATGTACCAAATGAGCGAATAAATGTTTTTCAGGCTTTATCACTTGCAGGTGATCTTACCAACTTCAGTAATAGGAAGGAAGTTCATTTGGTGAGAGAAATCAATCAAGAACGTAAGGAATATATCTTAGATATGACCAGTAAAGAAATATTCAACTCTGAAGTTTTCTTTTTAAAACAAAATGACATTATATACGTTCCTCAGAAAAAATCAAAATCGGTACTCACGTTCAACCAATTCGTTCTTCCGTTTGTGTCCGTAACCTCGCTAATTCTTACTGCGATTAATCTTATAATCAACTAAAACTGGAAAATCAAAACTCAAATATCGATTTAAATGAGATTTTAAAATCTAACTATAAGGCAATTATAATCAAACATTTGTCTTATTGGAAGCTCTATTTATTTCTCATCATATCCGCCCTAGTTGTATCCTATTCCTACCTTCATTACTCCATTCCAAAATATGAGGCCGCCATTACAGTTATGATTAAGAATAATCAAAAAGGAGGAACCGGAATGTCAGAAACCTCTGCTTTTGAAGATTTGACCATATTTAATGAGGGCTTATTTATTGATAACGAAATATCAAATTTAAAATCAAGAAGACTCATGAACCTTGTTGTTCGTGATCTTAACCTACGATATGAATATTACCGGATTGGTAATTATACCGGCTTCAAAAAATCGGAGATTTATAAGCAAGCCCCATTCGAAATTGAATTTAAATACAAGGATAGCTCAATATTTGAAGATTATTCGACAAGTAAATACTTTAAATTTTTGAACAATGAGATATCCGTTAGAAATGAAAATAATGAGGAAGTAAATAAAATTAAGTACAACAAATTTTATCAGCTCAATGAGCAGATTTCATACAAGGTTAAAAAGACTGCTTTCTTCACAAATTCATCATTGAACAATAATTACAAATTTCAATTATTGCCTCAAAAAAGTACAATCGATAAATATAGAAGTCGTCTAAAAATTGAGTCTGTAAAATTAAACTCAACAATCATTGATCTATCTCTAACTTATAGCTCAAGTCCAAAAGCAGTAGATATTCTAAATACCTTAATCATAAATTATAACAAAGACGCGAAACAGGATAAAAATCAGATATCCATCGGTACTACAAATTTTATCAATGATCGAATAAAAATATTAACATCAGAACTTAAAATAATTGAAGATAGCCTAGAATCGATAAAAATCGCTAATCATTTAATCGATTATAAATTTGAATCACAGAATAAGCTTGCTCAAAATAGGGAAATCCAGGATAAATATATTAATGCCAACATGCAATTGGTCCTTGCTCAAAATATAAAAGACCACATTACAAAAAATAAAGGTGTAGAGGATTTAGCCCCAGTAAATTTAGGCATTACAGACCCATATATAGAGCAATCAATAACAGAACACAACAAATTAGTTCTCAAAAGATTAGAGCTATTGAGAAAGTCAACCGACAAAAACCCGAATGTAGTAGAGTTGACCAATAAAATAATTGAGTTAAAAAATAACATTAAACTGAGTATAGACAATCTACTAGAAAATAATTTGGATATCGTAGAGTCGATAAAAGGTGAAATACAAAAAATTGATTCAAGCTTAAAAACAATACCCTCATTTGAAAAAAAGCTAAGGTCGATTAAAAGACAACAAGAAATTAAAGAAAAGCTCTATCTATATCTGCTCGAAAAAAGGGAGGAAGCCTTAATTTCATCAGCTGTTGGAATGGGTAATGCAAAAATAATCGACAAGGCATACTCAAATAATGCAATTGTCTCACCAAAAAGGATGTTCACATTCAGCTTGGCATTGTTAATATCATTCGTTCTGGGAATTGTAATCGTATATTTCTTAGATTTCTTCAAGGATAAAGTATATAGTAAAACAGATACGGATAAACTGAATCTTCCATATATAGGAAATATACCGTTGGGAGAAAAAAATGCCAATATCGTAATATCCAAGGGAAGTAAAACAGCAATATCGGAGGCTTTTAGGACACTTCGGACCAATATCGACTTTATGATGGCTGATAAAGACATAAAATGTAAAACGATATTTATCACCTCAACAGTAGCCAAAGAGGGTAAATCTTTTACTGCTATCAACTTTTCTCTGTCGCTGGCATTATCAGGCAAAAAAGTACTGATTTTAGGTATGGATTTACGTGCACCGAAACTTGAAGATTACCTCGGTAATACGAGGTCTAAAGGAATTACAAACTACCTTATAAATTCGGGTGATGATATTCAAAAATATATTTATACCTCAGAAATAAATGCGAATATAGATGTTCTTCCTTCAGGTGACATACCCCCTAACCCATCGGAATTATTGATGTCTCCCAAAATAGAAACGCTATTTGTGCAGCTTAAATCAAAGTATGACTATGTCATTGTAGATACAGCGCCTGTTGGAATTGTTAGTGATACACTACTCATTGCTAAATATGCCGATACTGTAGTATACGTTGTTAGAGCACATCAGCTTCCAAGAAAGATGCTTCATATTGCTCTGGATCTAAAGAATGACAACCGACTACCTAATATGGCTATATTATTAAACGGGACATATGGGAATAAAGGTTATGGATATGGCTATGGGTATGGATACGGTTATGGATACGGTTACGGATATACAGGAGATTACTATGTTGACAATAGCGCGAAGCTTTCGAAATTCAATCCACTAAATTGGTTCAAAAAGAAATAGAAACGGGACAATGGTCAGAGCCCATGATTTCTTGATGAATTCTTGCCGATTTTAATTCATCTAGAAGAACCTCAGAAATCAGAAAATAATCAATCCGCCAACCGATATTTCGTTTTCTTGCCCCTGCCCTATAGCTCCACCAAGAATATTGATCCTCAACAGAAGGATGTAAATAACGAAAAGTATCAATAAAACCATTGTTGACATACCTGTCTAAACCATCTATTTCTTCTTGCATGTGGCCCGCCGACTTATTATAGTTCGCCTCAGGACGCGCAAGGTCAATGGATTTATGTGCTACATTAAAATCACCGCAAACGATAACAGGTTTTGATGCTTCAAGATTTTTGAGGTAAACACAAAAGTCAGCATCCCACTGTTGACGATAAGTCAAACGCAAAAGTGCATTTCCAGAATTAGGAACATAAACATTTACTACATAAAAATCCGAAAACTCTAAACATACAACTCTTCCTTCTTGATCATGTTCCTCAATACCTATACCTATGGACGAGGCGATAGGTTTTTGCTTAGTTAAAATTGCTGTTCCAGAATAGCCTTTTTTTTCTGCTTCGCTAGCAAAAACGGTATAATCATCTAAGGGAGCAACCGCTAATTTTACTTGTTCTACCGTCGCCTTTGTTTCTTGAATGCAAATAACATCAAAATCTTCGCGCTGCATATCTTCAATGAAGGATTTACCCACGATAGCGCGAATGCCATTCACATTAAAAGAAATTATTCTCATGATTATTCTGATTTACATTGCTCCTCGGGCTTGGCTCCACAAAAGCTACAGGAACCTTCTTCATTTTGAAACATCGGATTGTTACTGGCACAGGTACCAGCGAATTCTCCATTCTTTTTTAGCAATATCTTTACGGCAATACCCGCGAAAGCCAAAACCATCAATAAAATAGGAACTAAGTAAGTCATGTGTTACAAAATTATTAGATTTTATCGATTAAACCTATGTTTCTTCTTATTTACTACGATTAAATGCAAAACCAATCCCCAATTCTAAATAATCAGCTTTTGCCCAATGGCTTTTTATGGCCATATGACCAAATAATCCGTTGAACCACTGATAACGTATACCGATGCGATGGTAAATAGGACCGTTAGGCTTATACCAATCACGAATATAAGCACCCATTCCAAAAATAAAGTGAATATGGTTCATTGGGACGATGTAAGCGGAATATAGACCAAATTGAAGTAAGGTCCACTGGGTTTTGGAAACCAATGGTTCGAACTCAATATGAGATTGATTAGAAACAACATCCAACCCTACTTCGAGACCAGCCTTTATCCCTAAGATAGTGCGTACAAAAAAATTCCCTGCATAAACCGGGTATTTCTCCCCCCCTTCGGGCATAAGTTCTTTCAAAGAGGCCATTGCTGAGCCACCAAAATAGATTTTTTTTCGAATAAAGTTGGGCTTTTTATCAGTGTTAGCATTTCTAACATTTCCTATTTTCCTGCTGTAGCCAAAAGAAATGTAAGGTACATTCAAGCCTAGGTTCGGTACTTTAAATGCAGAATTACTAAAATGTGTAATATCTAGTCCTAATGAATAGCTACTTTTATTGAGGCGGTATTGCGCTTTTAAGGCCATGACGATCATCATATTAAGATGAGAACCAATCGCAATATTTTTCGGATTAAAGATGGGGTCAAACTTTTTGTTTGTAAGAGCTAGTCCAGTACCAAACTTCCAAGAAAGCTCAAAATGAGGTAAGGCGATAAACGGCAACTCAGAGAATCCGTATATCGCTAGAAAACGACCTAAGATATCGTTGTTCCCTACCGAACCTAGAAATAATGTAGCGCCAACTGTTGGATCCTTGTAGTCTTCGATCCAAGAATCTGGCTCATGAAGGTGCTTGAAATAAGAAAATTCACTTGCCCAAGCCAATTGCTCTGGAAGGTCAGTCATTGAACCGCGATGCGCAGCTAGTGTTCCCATTTTAAGCTGATAAGAATAACCCCACTCCGATTGTGTCTTTGCACCGATTGAAAACAAAGAAATGATGACGTAAAAGGATAGGTTTTTCATTTATCCAAAGTTAAGGATTGCAAGGGATAAATCTTACTTTTGTTAGTGATTATGGATTTAAGACTAAAAGCCTTTGAGCGCCTATTAAATATAATGGATGAACTCCGTGAAAAATGTCCGTGGGATAAAAAACAAACATTTGAATCACTAAGAAACTTGACCATTGAAGAAACTTATGAGCTCGCCGATGCAATCAGCGAAAATAACCTTGAAGAATTGAAAGGTGAAATTGGTGACATTCTACTACACATGGTCTTTTACTGTAAAATTGCCGATGAAAAAAAAGCTTTTAACATTGCAGATGCATTGAATTCAGTATGTGATAAACTCGTTCATAGACATCCTCATATCTATGGAGATACTGTGGTCGAAAATGAGGAGGACGTGAAGCAAAATTGGGAAAAACTCAAATTAAAAGAAGGCAAAAAATCCGTCCTATCAGGAGTTCCCAATGCATTACCTGCGCTGGTTAAAGCCACGAGAATTCAAGAAAAAGCAAAAGGAATAGGGTTTGAGTGGGAAACAGCCAAAGATGTTTGGCTTAAGGTGAAAGAGGAACTAGAAGAATTCGAGAATGAAGTTTCAATAAATTCAGCAGCGCAAGAAGAAGAATTTGGCGACCTCATTTTCTCATTGGTCAATTACGCACGCTTCTTGAATATTTCTCCAGAATCTGCCTTATCGAAAACAAACTTAAAATTTATCTCCAGGTTTCAGCTAATGGAAAAGCTCATTGCCAATCAGGGCCTCAAAATTGAGGAAATGTCTTTGGATGAAATGGATGCGTTCTGGGACAAAGCAAAAAAAAGTCTCAAAAAGAAAAAAAACGATTAAAAAGAAAGTTACAGTAGTTCCTCAATTATTCTATCCATCGAAAATCCTTCTGCATCGGCCCTGTAATTTCGAACAAGTCTATGGCGAAGTATCGGTTTTGCAATCGCCTTGATATCCTCAATGTCTGGAGAGTACTTACCACGCAGAGCTGCATAGCATTTTGCACCAATAATTAAGTATTGTGAAGCACGAGGCCCTGCACCCCAGGTAATATATTTCTGCGTTATTTCGGTCGCTTTTTCATTCTTAACTCGAGTTTTATTGACCAATGAAACAGCATATTCGAGCACGTTATCCGCAACTGGAATGCGTCTAATCAAATCTTGATAAGTAATGATCTGATCTGCCGTCAATATTACGTCAAGTTTATTAGTTTCATCAGAAGTCGTTTTCTTTACAATTTCTAATTCCTCCTCGTAACTTGGATAGTCAACCCAAATATTAAACATGAAGCGATCTAATTGAGCCTCAGGTAAAGGGTAGGTTCCCTCCTGTTCAATCGGGTTTTGCGTGGCCAAAACGAAAAAAGGATTTGGCAAACGATAAGTATTTCCCGAAGCTGTAACACTTCCTTCCTGCATGGCCTCGAGCAATGCAGATTGGGTCTTGGGGGGTGTCCTGTTTATTTCATCCGCTAAAATTACATTTGAAAAAACAGGTCCATGAATGAATTTAAATGACTTATTCTCATCTAAAATTTCAGAACCAATAATGTCTGAGGGCATTAAATCAGGCGTAAATTGTATTCTATTGAAGCTCAATCCAAGCGTTTTTGCAATTGTATTCACAAGCAATGTTTTTGCCAGACCAGGCACACCGACAAGCAGGCAATGTGCCCGAGACAAAACGCTAATACATACCTGCTCAATAACGTCATCTTGGCCCACTACGACCTTTGCAATCTCGGATTTTAATTGACCGTAACTTTTTACCAGCTCATCTATTCTTTCTTTATCCGACATCTTGTTTTAAATTTATTTATTAAGCGTTGGAAGCCATTTATGGTTAAAGCTGCAATCCAAATAATCTTCATCTATTCTAATGAAGGCATTGGATATTTTTGCGTCAACCCATTGGGCGGTTGCTTTCTGTTTCTTATCATTTTCTGCCGCAGCTTTAATTAAAGTATAATCATCCTTCAAATTAGCCTGATGAGGTTCAAAGCGATCCTTGAGGCGAACAATACGCATACCTTGTTTTCTTTCATAGATATCAACATATAAATTTGGAGTCGTGATATCCCCTTTTTCCATGGCGTCAGTCAATAAATAAATTTGCTGATCAACTTGATTCAGGTCCTCCATATCCCACGTTTGGTCTCCTGTAATTGGATTGGTAATCACTCCTTGATTTTGTTTTGTCCGTTCATCATTAGAATATTTTAGTACCGCTTCTGACCAAGTTATTTCGTTTTGGTTCAGCTTTTGGTAACATTCATCCATTTGAATAGCAGCATCATTGATCGCATCATTACTAAATTCCGGCATGTTCAAAATATGAAGGCATTCATAGTCCTCGCCCTTTCGCGAAATCAGCTTAATGATGTGAAAACCGTATTGAGTTTCTATAATTTCTGATACCTCACCAATCCCAAGTTTAAAAACAGTGGCCTCAAATTGAGGAACCATCATACCTTTTGAAGCCTTTATCCTACCTCCTTGCGCTCCGCTACCCGGATCATCTGAATGAATTCTAGCCATGGTTTCAAAAGATTTTCCTTCAACCAATATTTGACTTAAAACATCTTCTAGCTCAGTTACAGCTCGTTTTTTATCCTCCGTGGTTATTTCAGGATACATAACGATTTGTTGAAAACTCAGCTTCATATTAATGAAAGGTATGCTGTCCTTTGGTAAGGTGTTAAAAAAATGAGCAACCTCTTTTGGAGTAACGGAGACAGCTGTTGTGATTGTTCGCTCCATTTCTTGCGCTAAAATCTTATCTTTAATGATTGATCGAAACTCATCTTTAATTTGAGCAGTTGTTTTTTCATAAAAAGCCTCTAACTTTTCTCTTCCCCCCATTTGTTTCTCAATGACACGCAAACGGTTTTCCATCTCGGCATCAACCTGCTCGTCTGATACAATTATACTATCCAGTTTGGCTTGATTGACAAGAAGCTCCTGTACCATTAATTGTTCCAATACAGTACATGAAAAAATGTAACCCACTTCCATGTCGGATTGCTTTGCTTGAATTTGCTGTTGCTCGAGGTCGGAAAGAAGTATAATATTATCTCCTACCTGCGCAACTACCTTATTGACCAATTTACCTCTTTGACCGAAAATAGGTAGGTTTAAAAAAAGAAGTATAAAAAATATAGTTCTATTCATTAGGTCCTAGATTGTACAGAACGTCATCGTATACCTTAATTGGGTACTTATCAACAAGCTCCTTCATCCAGTAGGTTTCTAGATGATTTTGATAATCAGAAATTACAGCACCTTTTATCTCTGAAAGTTCCTTAGGCATTTCGGGAAGCATTTTACTTACATCAACGACATAATACTTATTTTCAAATTCATAGCCTTCATTTCTTCCTTCTAAGAAAGTTTTCCCTTTTAAGAATGCCGTCGAGCTCTGTACATATTTATTCATCTTGACATCCAAGTTTAATTCAGAGTCTTTATTAATCTCTTCCAAAATCAAACGGCTGTTATTCTTTTTCTTTTTAAGCATTTTAAACACCTTATCTGATACTTCGGATGTCGCGCATATGTATACCGTAGCCTCTACCCTTTCAGGCCACATGTATTTCGTTTTCTGTAGGTCATAAAAAGCCTTCAGACCAGTGGTGTCTTTTACAGCCTTATTCCATACTTTGTCAGACATTATTTCATAAAGTATTATACCATCATGGTATTCCTGAACTAAGGCTTTATATTCAGGATATTTTTCAGCGAGCATAGACTCTTCGTATGCCAATACTCCCTGCTTGACCCATTGCTCATATTGGGTATCAACTATGGTTTGGAAATCCTTTCCTCGACCTGTTCGAAATGACTTTCTCAAAAATTTTGCAAATTCAGTCTGACGATAGTTTTTTTCGCCTATTGCGAACATAACCTGATCCACTTTCAATTTATCGGTTGTCCAATTCCCAATAAAAAACGAAGAATCTAAATTTTCTACAAACCATGCTTTATATTTTGCATCACCTTCAATAAAACCGTAGCGCTTTTTGAGCTTGTCAACAAACACATCTTGTGTTTTTTTTGAACGTTCGTCTTTATTTACTCTTTTCTGAAGCTCTTTTTCCATGTTTTCGAACGACTTCAGGTCATTCCATTCAATTCTACGTATAATATGATAGCCATAGTCTGTTTTGACGGGTTTTGATATCGCACCGTTCGATTCGATTGAAAATGCCGCATCTTCAAAAACAGGAACCATTCTTTGAGATGTACCTGTTCCAAAAATTGGGAGCTCACCGCCCTTTCTATTTGAAGAAGGGTCATCCGAATATTTCAAGACATAATTTTTCCATTTTTCATCTGTGAGCGAATCCTGGAGAAGTTCGTAAATTTCATTTATTTTCTTTTCAGCACTAGCGGTTTCCTCGGCACTGGACTCTGCTGGAGATGCCACCATGAGGTGTGCGCATTTTATCGTGCCACGCGCTTTTCTTCTATCTGTTACCTTGAGAATATGGTAACCATATTTGGTTCTGAAAGGTAGAGAGGTCTCACCAACAGCCGTATTGTATGCTACCTCTTCAAACGGATATACCATTTGAAATGCAGTAAAAAAACCTAAATCACCTCCGTTAGTGACAACAGAGGGATCTTCAGAACTATTTTTTGACTTCGCAATTAGCGCAAAGTCTTCACCGTTCACAATGCGCTCTCGCAACTCCATCAAACGAAAATAGGCTTTGGATGTATCCTCAGCTGATGCTGTGGGTTTTAATCTCAACAAAATATGAGAGGCACGAACTTGTGTTTTGAGGCGCTCATAGGCCTGAGCTACCATTGCTTTATTTTCACTACTATCAATTAGATACGGTAGTGCAAGTTGCTTTCTATAACCTTCAAGCTCTCTTTTCAACTTGGGAACGGTATCATAACCCAAAGCCTCAGCCTCGGCTACTTTCAATTTAAACTTCTTGAAAAGTTCCATGTACTCGTCCAATGAGGTCTTATCAAATTTTGGGTCATCGTTGTTTTTTAAATAGATTTGAAGGAATTCACTCTTGGTTACCTGATTACCATTAATCTCCATGACAACCTCATCCTGAGCGTAGACACAAAATAATGATGAAAATGCGATAGAAATTAGAAGAAAAAATTGTTTTAGCATTTTTTGAAAAATTTTATTTGATACTGTAATTTGGTGCTTCCCGAGTTATCGAAACATCGTGAGGATGAGACTCTCTGACTCCTGCTGACGTAATTCTTACAAACTTCGCACCTTTAAGTTTATGTACTGTTTCGGCACCGCAGTAACCCATTCCGGCACGAATACCTCCAATAACCTGATACATGACCTCTGCGAGCTTACCTTTAAAAGGTACACGTCCTGATATTCCTTCTGGAACAAGTTTTTTCACATCATCCTCTGCATCCTGGAAATATCTGTCCTTGGAACCTTGCTGCATAGCTTCAATGGAACCCATACCCCTGTAGGACTTAAATTTTCGACCTTCATAAATGATTGTTTCACCGGGTGATTCTTCCACTCCCGCAAACATTGATCCCAGCATAACAGCATCAGCGCCTGCCGCCAATGCCTTAACAATATCACCAGTATACCTAATCCCGCCATCCGCTATTACAGGAACACCTGATCCTGCAATCGCATTCGCAACATCGTTGACGGCCGTTAACTGAGGAACACCTACTCCGGCGATAATACGCGTTGTGCAAATTGAACCCGGACCAATACCAACTTTAACAGCGTCAGCGCCAGCGTCAACCAAATACTTTGCAGCCTCAGCAGAAGCAATGTTTCCTACAACAACGTCGAGCTTTGGAAATTTCATTTTTACCTCTTTTAGTTTTGCAACCACCCCTTTTGTGTGGCCGTGAGCGGTATCAATTACAATGGCATCGACTCCTGCTTCAACAAGCTTTTCTACACGAGCTAAAGTATCATCCGTGACGCCCACAGCAGCCGCAACCCGCAATCGACCTAAGCTGTCTTTACATGAAATCGGATGCTCCTTTACTTTAATGATATCCCTGTAGGTTATCAACCCAATCAATCTATTTTCTGAATCAATAACAGGGAGCTTTTCTATTCTATTTTCTTGCAGAATCACCTCTGCCTTAGTTAAAGAGATTGATTCTAGGGTCGTAATCAAATTTTCTGAGGTCATAACCTCTAGAATGGGCCTTTGAATATTTTTTTCAAAACGCAGATCCCTATTGGTTACAATTCCAATTAATTTTTTTGCATTGTCTACAACTGGAATTCCACCAATACTATTTTCCTTCATCAACAATAATGCATCACTCACAACAGCATCTTGATGCAAGGTAATTGGGTCGATAATCATTCCACTTTCCGAACGTTTTACCTTTCTGACATTTTTCGCTTGTTCTTCAATAGACATATTTTTGTGAACTACACCGATACCTCCTTGCTGCGCGATGGCGATGGCCATATTCGCCTCAGTGACAGTATCCATTGCAGCGGTAACAATAGGAGTGTTGAGGTCTATATTTTTTGTAAAAGAACTCTTAAGTCGTACATCACGAGGAAGTACCTCAGAATACGCTGGTACCAAGAGGACATCATCGTAAGTTAAACCTTCTTGAATCTGAGTTAAATTTTTTAGAGACATAGTGAACCTATTTTCAAAATAAATTCTTGCAAATTTATGAAAAAAAGATGTCACACGAGAATTAACTCCAGAATAGTATTGTTAATATTCTGCAAAATTTATTTGAACTAATTTAAAATATGTAAACTTGTCAAGTGAAAATCAGGTTAGAGATACTATTGCTTTTGCTTTTATTTGCCGTCTCCTTCAATTTTAAAGCGCAAAGGGAAGATATCGATACAAGCAAAATACTCCAACTTTCGGGCGTTGTTGTTGCTGAACAAGACTTAACGCCAATGCCATATATAACGGTTTATGACAAGTCAATAGGCAGAGGAGTAATAGCAGATTTCTACGGATACTTCTCGATGGTCTCTTTCCCGGGTGATACGCTCTTCTTCTCCTATTATGGCTACAAGACATCGACCTATATTGTTCCAGATACACTTGAGGAAAACAGGTATAGTATCATACACATGCTTCAACAGGACACGATTAACCTGCCGGAGGTAACCGTTTACCCCTGGCCGTCAAAAGAAGACTTTGCAAAATTCTTCGTTGAAATGAAGCCCTATGATGACGCCATTCGCAGAGCCCAAAGAGAGTTGTCAGGAGAATCCTTAGCTTTTGTTGCAGCGAGATTGGATGCTGATGCCTCCTTGGCCAGTGGACTCATTCAAAATCAGGCTTACACAAAGTTATATACCAACGGCCAATTACCTGTAAATAATTTGCTGAATCCTTATTCTTGGGCAAAATTGATCAAAGATTGGAAGGAAGGAAAGTTAAAAAGAGAATAGCATTTACCTCGGATAGCATAAAAAGTACTTTTCCACGGGTTTTGCCAAGGCAGATATATTCAAGTTGTCTGAAGCCTCGGATAAATCAATGACTTCACCGGATTTCATCAAAAGGTTGATGTTTTGAAACTCCTGATTATATGCCTTATTCACTAATTTGTCCGAAAATACGAGATAACTGAGGTCTAGATGCTGAAATCTCGGCTCCTCAGCCAAACGAGATTTTAATTCCGTAATTTCAGTCTCCGCATACGGTTTTTTTGAAATTTCAATTTTAAATAAATTACGATTGACAATTGACGCAGATAAAAAACTCAGCGTAGCATCGGAATGCCTGGACCAAACCTTCAAGCTTTGAAGTATATCGTAATCATCCAATGCAGCAAAATTTTCAAGAACGGCTGCGTTCTCCTCGAAGTCCACTTTTAAAACATCTTTTTCTAAAAAAAAAGATAAAGCTGGGCTTGCAAAAATAGCCGTACCATTTCGGGCTAGGGCCTTGGCTCGACGCAGGGCATAAATCAACATATACTCCGCTGCAACAACCGTCTTGTGTAAATATACTTGCCAATACATGAGCCTTCGCGCAACAATAAATTTTTCTACAGAATAAATTCCCTTTTCTTCCAAAACCAATTGACCGTCATGAACCTCAAGCATTTCAATCAAACGGTCACTACCAATAATACCCTCACTTACGCCAGAGAAAAAACTATCTCTATTTAAATAGTCCAGTCGGTCCATATCTAGCTGACTTGAAACCAGTTGATACAAGAAAGGCTTGTGGTAATTGTCTTCAAAAATAGTCAAGGCCAGCTTTAGGTCTGGACCGAATGATTTTTCAAGACGCTTAATAAAATACGCCGAAATATTTTCATGAGTCACAGATTTCACAATATCAAATTCTAAAGCATGGCTAAATGGTCCATGACCTATGTCATGTAGTAAAATTGCCAAGAGCACAGCCCTTTTCTCTTGATCCGAAATGCAATGACCTTTCTTTTTTAAGACAGATATTGCTTTCCCCATTAAATGCATCGCACCAATTACATGCTGAAATCTTGTATGAACTGCTCCTGGATATACCAAATGGCTCAAGCCCAACTGGGATATACGTCTCAACCTTTGAAGGTATGGGTGTTCTATAATGTCAAAAATAAATTCATCAGGAATCGAAATAAAACCATAGATAGGGTCGTTTATAATTTTCTTCTTGTTGTTTCGATTTCGTTTCGCTCGCAAATGATTAAATTTAATGATTACCTCAAAAATAAGTTAAAAGAATGACTAATTCAGGAAATATCCTTTGGGCAGATGATGAAATCGACTTATTGAAACCTCATATTCTTTTTCTCGAGTCAAAAGGATATTTAGTTCAAGCCGTAACTAACGGATTAGATGCTCTTGAAAAAGTACAAGAGTCCTATTTTGACATTGTGTTTTTAGACGAAAATATGCCAGGATTATCGGGGCTTGACACGCTGACAAGAATTAAAGCAATCAAACCGAATCTTCCAGTTGTCATGATTACCAAAAATGAAGAAGAGCAAATTATGGAGGATGCCATTGGTTCTAAGATTGCGGATTACTTAATCAAGCCAGTCAATCAGAATCAAATTTTAATTAGTCTAAAAAAGAATTTACAAGCGAATCAATTGGTGAGCGACAAAACAAGCCTTAATTACCAGCAAGAATTCAGACAATTGGGAATGCTCCTTAACAACAAGCTAGACGTCAATGAATGGAAAGAGCTATATGCAAAGCTCGTATTCTGGGAATTACAGCTTGATAAGATCGAAGATTCTGGTATGAGTGAAATATTTGAAATGCAAAAAAAGGAAGCAAATCAGCAATTCACTGGATTCATTCAAGACAATTACCTTAATTGGCTAAATGGTATTGAGGATGGGCCATTGTTTATCCACAACTTAATCAAGGAAAGAATTTTTAAGCGAGAATCGAATGCCAGAACCCTCGTTTTAGTCATTGACAATTTACGCTATGACCAATGGAAAGTACTTGAACCTGTTTTTAATAAATATTTTGTCAAGCAAAAGGAAGAAATTGTATTTTCCATACTACCAACGGCGACTCAGTACGCAAGAAATGCATTTTTTGCCGGATTGATGCCTTCAGAAATTTCAAGAAAACATCCGCAATATTGGAAAAATGAGGAGGATGAAGGAAGCAAGAATATCTTTGAAAAAGAGCTGCTAGACCTGAATTTAAAAAGGCTTGGAAAATCATCTCTTAGATACTCATACAATAAAATTACAAATGTAAATGGCGGTAAAAAACTGGTAGAACAATTTCATAAACTCAAGGAAAATGATATCAATTTTCTGGTTTATAATTTTGTAGATATGTTATCGCATGCACGCACAGACATGGAGGTTATTCGGGAGCTTGCAGATGACGAGTCTGCCTATCGGTCATTAACGACTTCATGGTTAGAACATTCACCATTATTGGATGTTATAAAGAAGGCAGCTGAGGCAAAGATGGAATTAATTTTAACCACAGATCACGGAACAATTAAAGTAAATCAGCCTGTGAAAATTGCTGGGCAACGAAATACAAATACAAATTTGAGGTATAAAGTAGGACGCGGTTTGGGTTATAAAGATAAGGAGGTTTTTGTCATTCGAGAGCCTCGTGAAGGTTTCCTACCGAAACAAAAAATGTCGAGTGAATTTGTTTTTGCAAAAGAACAAGACTTCTTTGTTTATCCGAACAACTACAATCATTTCGTTAATTATTACGGTAATACTTTTCAGCACGGAGGAATTTCTATGGAAGAAATAATGATCCCATATGTAGAAATGACTGCAAAATAAATACCTTGTTTCAAATTGATTCTGTCTGCTTTACTTAATTTTATAACCTGTGATTGAAATGAAAGGAACATCAAAATATATAGAAGAGATTCGATCCAAATTTCCGCTTTTGAATAAAAAAGTTTACGGAAAACCATTGGTTTATTTTGATAATGCCGCAACAACACAAAAACCCCAAAAGGTAATTGACCGAATCAACGCTTATTACAACTCGGAAAATGCAAATATCCACAGAGGTGTTCACCACTTGAGTCAAGTTGCCACCCAGGATTATGAGGATGCCAGAACTCGAGTCAAAAATTACATCGGTGCTAATAAAGTGAATGAAATTATTTTCACAAAAGGAACAACAGATGGAATTAATTTAGTTGCTACTTCTTTCGGAGAACTCATGAACAAAGGTGATGAGGTACTCATTAGTGCCATGGAGCATCATTCCAATATTGTACCCTGGCAACTATTGGCAGAAAGAAAAGGCATCGTTCTACGAGTCATTCCAATTCATCAAGACGGAACACTTGACATGGATGCTTTTCATGGAATGCTCAACGAAAAAACCAAACTTGTCGCAATCACCCACATATCTAATACATTAGGAACTATAAATCCCATAAAAAACATAATAAAAAAAGCGCATGGCGTTGGTGCCAAAGTTCTCATAGATGGTGCACAAAGTATTCAACACGGTGAGGTGAATGTTGCACATTTAAATTGTGATTTTTTCGTTTTCTCAGGGCACAAAATATTCGGTCCAACTGGTATTGGTGTGTTATATGGTAAAGAATCTATATTAGACTGTATGCCTCCCTACCAAGGTGGCGGAGATATGATTCAGCGTGTAAGTTTTGATCAGACAACCTACAATGAACTACCTTTTAAATTCGAGGCAGGTACACCAAATATAGTTGGTGGAATTGCGCTTGGAACAGCATTGGAATTCATGGAGTCGATAGATACAAAACAAGCCTTTGCTCATGAAAACGAGTTACTTTCCTATGCCGAACAAAAACTTTTAACCGTAGAAGGCCTAAAAATATATGGAACGTCCAAGCACAAGACAAGCCTAGTTTCATTCAATGTTGGAACAATTCATCCATTTGATATTGGGACGCTTCTTGACAAACAGGGAATAGCTGTGAGGACGGGACATCATTGCACACAACCCTTAATGGATTTCTTTTGTATTCCAGGGACAATCAGGGCCTCTTTCTCTCTATACAATACCAAAGCAGAAATTGATTTATTTATTCATGCGCTTAAAAAAGCTATATCCGTATTGTCATGAAAGAATCTTTGAAGCAAAAGCAAGATGCAATTATAGCAGATTTTCAGGTTTTCGACGACTGGATGGATAAATATGAAATGATTATTGATTTGGGTAAAGAAATTAAAGGCATCACTGTGGATAAAAGAAAAGATGAGCAGCTCATTGATGGGTGCCAATCGAGGGTCTGGCTGAAAGCAGAAATAGATAACAAAAGAATGAACTTTTCTGCAGATTCAGATGCAATAATTACCAAAGGAATCATCGCATTATTAATCGCCGTATACAACGGTGAAAAACCAGAGACCATTGTCAAAGAAGAATTATACTTCATTGACAAAATCGGTTTACAGGAACATCTGTCTCCTACGCGAGCAAATGGTTTATTAGAAATGGTGAAAAGAATGAAGTTAGAGGCGTTAAAACACGTTTAATGGAAGAATTAGAAAACACAATTATAGAAGTCTTAAAGTCAATTTTCGACCCTGAAATACCTGTAGATATATATGAGCTTGGCCTCATTTATGAGGTTAAAATAGACAAAGATAAAAACGTCGCTATAGACATGACACTTACCTCACCAAATTGTCCTGTGGCAGAGAGTATGCCAAAAGAGGTTGAAGACAAGGTCGGCGAAATTGATGGTGTTAAGAGCTCTAAGGTAGAAATTGTTTTCGATCCTCCATGGGACAAAGAAATGATGAGTGAAGAAGCCAAACTTGAGCTAGGTTTTTTATAAAACGAAGCCTACCGAATATACACCTCTACCCTTCTATTCAAGGCTCTACCCGCTGCTGTCGTATTTAAAAACTTTGGCTTTGTTTCACCAAAAGAAACAACCTCAATGCGATTTGATTCAATTCCTCTTCTCGTCAGATAGTTCTTAATTGAATTTGCCCTTTTCAGAGCCAATTGCTCGTTAAAAGACTCATCTCCGGTAATATCTGTATGTCCGGCAATAACAATTGATGAACCCGGCATTGATTTTAGCAAATTCGCTGTCTCATTTAGTACGGGATAAAATCTAGACTGTACAGAAGATTGATTGATCGTAAAATTGACATCGCCAATCGAGGTAAGTCCTGTTTTGTCGATTATTGGTATTGGCGTGGTATTAGGTGTTGGT
>CAJWAO010000022.1 GCA_913020765.1 uncultured Flavobacteriales bacterium
CCTTGAAGAATCTTTTTGCAAATACAATGTTTGATTTAACCTGATGCTTCAAGAAGTCATCTGTTTCATCGGGAATAACAACATGTACCTGTGATCCGAAATATTTTGCAAGTCTTGAAACAATTGTTAGTTTTTGCTTGGTCTCTTTATTCAGATCCATGGGCACGACGATTGAATCATAGCCTGTAGGCTTGACAAGTTTTTCTTGCACGATAATGAAAGGAACAGAAGAATTTGTAACTACTTTAAGCGCGTGACTTCCAGTTACATGCTGCCATCCATGGGCGCCATGCGTTCCCATAAAGATAAGCTTTGCCTCATGTTCTGCTGCAAAGTCTCCAATGTCTTCGAAAATACTTCCAATTCTGACGTTAGGAACAAGGTTCACTTCATGAGATTTGAACTTCTCAACAATTTCTTCTAGTTTAATATTTGCTTCGTGGATTTGATTTTGTTTTGCCACTACATGAAGTAATTGTACTTCCGCATCTAAGGGTTTTGCAGTCGCAATAGCATGTTCAAGTGCAATATCTGCTACTTTTGTAAAGTCATGCGGTACAATAAATGTTTTTTTACTCATGGCCAAAATTTTGGTGTAAAGTTAAGATAAAGTAATGAAAAAAATATCCTTTTAGTATCTTTATTTTAGATTAGTAATCCCTAAATATCCTTAGTTTATGCCTTTAATAGGTAGGTTTTTAAAGCAGACAACAGCCCTAAGTTATCGCAAGAACGCAAAGAAAACACAAGGTTACAAAGAGCAAGTAAAAGTGCTTCAGTATTTGTTGTCAAAATCAAAGACTACAAAGTTTGGCTTAGCTCATAATTTTAGCGGTATTTTAAATGAAGGTATTGTACATGCCTATCAGTGTGCTGTTCCAATTATGGATTATGACTCCTTCTATCGAAAGTGGTTGAAGTATAGCATATTGGGCGAGAAGGACAATACCTGGAGAGGAAGAATTAAATATTATGCATTGTCATCAGGAACAACAGGTTCACCTAGTAAAAGGATACCAGTTACTTCCGAGATGATTCGTTCCTTTCAGAAATCAAGCTTACGTCAGCTTAGCATTTTACATAACTTGGACCTTCCTCAGTCATTTTACAGCACCACCGTATTAACTGTTGGAGGTTCTACGAAACTCACCTATAAAGAAACACATGTTGAAGGTGATTTAAGTGGCATATTGAAGAAGCATACATCATTTATCGCTACGCCATTTACAAAACCTGGTGCCCGGATAAGTGGTGTGAAGGATTGGAATAAAAAACTTGACCTCATGGTTGAAAAGGCTCCTAAATGGGATATTGGAATTATTGCGGGCATTCCAAGCTGGTGTATCATGTTGTTAGAGAGAATTATTGAGCGCTATAAATTAGACTCAATTCATGATATATGGCCAAATTTGTATGTATATGTGCATGGCGGTGTTTTCATGGATCCCTACATCACGAGATTGAATCAATTAGTAAATCGTGAACTAGATTTATTAGATACATATTTGGCAAGTGAGGGTTATTTTGCCTATCAAGAGGATCCCTATAAGAAGGGGATGAAGCTACTCTTAAATCACGGTATTTTTTTCGAATTTGTTCCTTTCACAACTGAACATTTTGATGAACACGGTACAATAAAGGCATCGGCATCCGCCTATACAATCGAGCAAGTCCAAGAGGGAGTTGACTATGCCTTGGTAATTTCTACAAATGCAGGCCTTTGGAGATACCTGATAGGTGACCTAGTAAGGTTCACAAATGCCGAGGAAAATGAACTGGTTATTTCCGGTAGAATTCGTCAATTTTTAAGTCTTTGTGGTGAACATTTGTCTCTAGAAAACATCAATGAGGCTTTATTGCATACGAGCTCATATTTTAATGTGGACTTCCCGGAGTTTACAATTTATGCAGATAGTGAGAAGCAATGCCATTGTTGGTATTTAGGTACAAAGCAAAATATTGATGACCCAGAAGCATTAATTAAATTCTTGGATAATAAGCTGAGAGAGGCAAATGATGACTACAATTCGGCAAGGAAGTATAGCTTGAAGGCACCTGAGATGAAGATAATTTTACCCTCTGTTTTTTACAGTTACATGGCAAAAGAAAAAAAGTTGGGATCTCAAAATAAAATGCCGAGGGTATTGAACAAAAAGCAGTCCAAAACCTGGCTAGACTTTATCAACGCATTTTAGAGCTTGAAAAAATGGATCTTTTGCCAAAGTTAAATTTAAGGCTTACCTCTATTGACTGCCTATACATCGACGCAATTTTCCCTAGCTCATAGTCATAGGATACGCCAAGTGTAAGCCCTCCGATATCAATAAAAAAGCAAGGGATGATTGAACCAGTACTTCTAAAATAGGACCCAATTACGAAATATTGGTCACTTACAAAAGAGGTGACACGGGATGCTGATTTCATTTTAAGTCGGTAAAACAAGCCACCAATCGTTTCGAGGTATTTTGCTTGAATAAATTGAGCTGCACTAAATTCTATATTTGATTCAGGAGACAGCCCGTATCTCATATTGGCGTGAACGCATATTTTGATAGGTAATTTGTCATCGACGAGTGAATTGTATCTGAGTGTAGGGCGGTTTAAATGCTGCATGGAAAAACCTCCTTGGAAGCTTAATTCACTTGCTGAAAGTGTATTTTCATTGTCTTTGTTATAGCTGTAGGCCACACCTGCGCCGGCATCTAGATGAGAAAACGAGTTTACACCGTTCACTTCATTTGGGTCGATGTTCGGATCAAATTGAGTACCGTCCCACTGGTTGAAAAAAGTAAGTCTTGAAAAATCGGCTGAGCGACTAGAATAACCGACTTGAATACCGGCCGAAATGGAATGTGCTTTTGATAGTGGCAGAACTCCACTTGCTGTTACCCCTCCGGTTCGAATGCTGAATTTCGAGTCTCCTCCAACATCATTGATGAAATAAACCCCCAAACCTGAGTAAGCACTCGTTCTTCGCACCTGTTTGCCAATAGAGAATTCCATCATGCCCATGCTTGTCATAAATTGTGTTCCTGCTCCAAGCCACTGGTTTCTATGCTGAAGCGAAATGCGTTCGAATCCTGAGAATGTTGAGGTCGTCGCGGGATTAATCATAGCCATTGATTGATCAATCTGGGAGTAGTGGAAGTCTTGTGAAAAACCACAAATTGGAAGCATAAGAAACGCCAATATTAAAATCCTCATCTTATCGAATTAGTGTTATGTTGCCGGAAAGTGTTTCAGAAGATCCGTCAGTGTACTTCACTTTCATGATGTAAGGGTATATACCCGAATTACAATCTGTGCCTTTGAATTTACCATCCCATCCAAACCCTTTGTTATCAGATTCAAACATTATTTTTCCCCATCTATTGAAAATCTGAAATTGAAAAGATTTAACGTTTTGTCCAGTAATAATTTGGAATATATTATTTTCCTCGGGGCCAATACCATTAGGAGAGAAGCCACTAGGTATGTGAACACCATCAGCGCAATCAGGGTCATTGTTCTCAGGGTCGCATGGGTCAAGAGGGTTTGTTCCATTATTGACCTCTGCACCGTCTGAAAGGCCATCACCATCTGTATCTGGGTTATTGACATCTGTTCCAATTACCTCTTCTTGTGCATCCGTAATGCCATCACCGTCCGTATCGATATTACAAAGGGGGAGTGAGTCGTCTGGGTCACATGGATCAAGCGGATCTGATCCGCTTGAGGATTCCTCTCCGTCATTAAAGCCATCGTTATCGGTATCGGGGTTCGTAGGGTCTGTTCCAATTGTAATTTCTTCGTCATTCGTCAAACCATCATTGTCCTGATCACAGTTGCCAGCGGATAGGTTTGGAATACATGGATCTTCATTGGCGGGATCTTCTTCATCATTTACACCATCTCCGTCTTGGTCATTTATGCTGGACTCTATTGCATCAATAATTCCGTCACCGTCCGTATCGGTCGGATTTGAAGCATCTCCGATTTCAACAAAGTCATTTTCTCCATCACCATCTGTATCTGGATTTTCGGGGTTTGTTCCGATCTCTCCCTCAATGACGTCTGTTAAGCCGTCTCCATCGGTATCCAGAGTCGGGTCATCAATAATGAAAAATGCCACTATATTTTCAGGTGTATTAATAACAATGCTGTTCGTATCTTCTGTAATTGCAGCGCTCAATGGTCCAGTTGTATATTCCCAGTGGTCAAATATATATCCTGGAGCAGCTTTGGCTTTGAGATAGGTTTCAATACCACCGAAATATTCTGTTGTCCATGGGTAGCTGGGTGCCCAAACAGAATTCACCTTTATTTCTCCGCTTCCCGCAGGTGATACATTAAATGTTGTTGCGTGAGGGCCATTCAAATCATAGCAGTCGATAAGTCCAGCTTCAAGAGCCTCACATCTTAGCGTTATAAATTCTCGAAGATCTTCAACATTATTTTGCCATTCACCCATAGAACCTCCCCATCTCGCGATTTGACCAGTCATTTCAGGTGTTATTTTTAGAATCATACTATCTAAAAGATAGAGCATAGAGTCGCACGAAAAATAGGTGTTAACAAGATCGATATACCTCGTGACATAGTATTGTTCAACAATTGGATTTTCAGCAATTAATTTCTCCAATATATTTGTATGACCTTGACCACCGGGGTTGGGTAAGTTTTCCGCATTACATGGGTCCGCATTTGCGGAAACATCAGGGATTCCTGTGTAATTCACATAATGACCGAATGTAGCGTCCATATCCCATAAAACATAACGCCACTTCTTCTTATCTCCCTCAGGATCTAATCCTCGCCACCAAGCCGTATTCCAATTTAGCCAGTCCATATTTACGACATATGAATTAAACATGAAGTAATCACACAAAGACTTCCAATTTAATTTGCTATCCACATAGTCGAAATCTGGACCTGCTGACATATTATTATTGACAATAAAATTTCTCAAATTATCCCAGTTAGGTTGTGCATTTGGCGCACCATAATCTTGCCATGTTCCACCCCATGTTTTTAAGTACTCGATATTATATTTGTCTTGGTCATAATAATAATCTGTGTAGTCGCCGTCGTCTGCTTTTTCTCGAATTTCATATACTCCCCAGTACTCGCCATTCACGTATAGTAAGCACGATCTTGAGGTTCGCTCATCTAATCGCATTCCCGACCAGATAGATAATGTGTGTATAAAAGCATCTCTAATATGCGCACCACCATCCTCGAAGGGGTAATTGTCACTTGCTGCAGGTTTAAGGATCAATCGTTGAAAGTCATTTCTATCTTTTTCAGGGAAGATTTGATGATCGAGGTCTCCATTATATCCATATTGGTCTCGCATAATAAAGTCAAACCCTCTTTGTGGATAAGCCCATGAGTCATTACCATGTTCATTAAAATCTCCTTGCCCCTCATCAATGAACGTTCCATCCTCTTCAAAAAGTTCAAGAGAACCGATAGGCTCAAATTGGGTCCCACCAAGAAGTTCATATACACCTTCACTAGCGATAGAAACGATAGGTAAGTCGTGGGATTCATTAATAAAGTAGGTGTTGCTCTCGTTGAACGAAGGAAGTTCTGCACTGAATGCAGCGGCACGCAGTACAGATGTTGAATTAATCGTAACCGGCCCTGTATATAATGTTGAACCTGAGGTTGGGTCCGAACCGTCTGTGGTGTATCTAATTTGTGCGGCGGCATCAGGACAGGTTATACCAACATTAATCGGACCTGGGTAAAAACCTGCCTCGATATCAAAAGTTGGCTTTGGTGTGTAAAAATTCTGCGCTCCGGTGTTTTGACCGTTCGGAGTTGGACTTGTAAATAGTTTGAATTCAGGGGCTCCGTCAGTTTCTCGTCCCACCGAATGGTTTGCCTGGGTAGGATGCACAATTTTAAAAGAGTCCACAACATTTCCAAAAGGATTGGATAGGATGACCCAGTCACCTTCCGTTTGAGAAAGTTTAAAATTTGTATGTAGCTCTCCACCTTGATCAACATCTCTTCCTGTACAAAAGATTAGTTTGTGGTCGTTTGCATTGAGATTACTTGTTGGAAAGGTCCATTTGAGCGGATTTCCAGATCTATCCGAGAGATACCAACCCGTTAAATCGACATTTGCTGAAGTCGTATTATATAATTCAATCCAATCCTCTTTATCACCGAAGGCATCATTAATGCCGTCAACATTCGAAGCGGAATATTCATTAATTAAAATTTGACTGTTTAAAAATGAATAAGCAAGAATTGCGGAAAGAAATAAGGCGAATTTCATGTAGGTGTTCGTTTAGTTTTATCTCAGATTTAAAATATTAGTTACACAATTATGACGTTGGTTTGTCGTTTGAGTTGTATTATTGTCTAAACTTTTTCTGATGATGCATAAAATTAAACTATTTCTATTTCTTTTTCTATTGATTTTTACTTTTTCTTTTTGTTCTAAAGTAGAAGGTCCGGGAGGTACTGTGACCATTAAAGGCAAGGTTATTGAAAGGGATCATGTTGGAGTAAATATCTTTGAGTACCCGGCTGTAGACCAAGACGTATACATTATTTACGGTAATCAAAATTCTTTTTATGACGATGATGTGAAAACAAGCTATGATGGCAGTTTTGAATTCAGATACCTACAAAAGGGGAATTATCAGATTTTTGTGTATTCAGACGTTAACCCGAGTGATCAAACTCCAGACAATCCCAGCGCAACAACGGCGGTATTGGAGACCGTCAGCGTTAGTGATAACAATGAAGTTTATGATATGGGGACCATTTATATAGACAAATACTAATGAAGTCATTAGCTGGTTTTATTGTATTTATTTTGGCAACCTTTTTATCTGTGGCTCAAGATTTTGAGCTCTGGAATACTTTGGGAACGAGCTACAAAATCAATGATAAAATTTCTTTATCAGCTAGTTTTTCAAGTAGAATGAGCGAGGGTAATATCAAAACATTTTTTCCTGAAGCCACAGTTAAATATAAGGTTGTAGAATGGGTGCATATTTCCATGGATTATCGCATGGTTTCAAAGCGAGACGACCTAGGTAATTATTTAGGTGCAAATCGCATGAACTTCAATGTAAAGCTTCGACATTCCCATAAAAGATTTAAATATAGCTGCAGAGTGCGCTATCAAATGAGTTCAAGAGGTGGGGGCAACCTGGCTTATGAATCAGATTTTGATGAGGCATTTCGCTTCAAGCCAGCCATTAAATATAACATACGAAAGAGTATTTTTGAACCCTTCTTTGGGCTTGATTTTTTTTATAATCCAACCAATGGTATCTACGGAAATCGTTTTGATAAAGTTCGATATGGGATTGGTACCTCCGTTGAGCTAGGTGATGCGCATGATTTAGATGTTTCTTTCAAGCTAGACCAACGATTCAATTCGAGTAACAACGGGAATAGGTTGATTTTTGCATTGGCCTATACCGCTAACTTAAATAAGCTGCTTATAGGTGGTTCTAAAAAAGGCTTATAGTTAATTTAATTGTCCTCGGTCAAGACACCTGTAATGTAGGGCCTCGGCAATATGGTTGGATAATATCCTATCACCTCCTTCAAGGTCTGCAATTGTGCGGGATACCTTCAGAATTCTGTGGTATGATCTCGCAGAGAGGTTTAACTGATTCATTGCATTTTCTAGTAAATGATTGGCGTCTTTTGGTAGGCTACATACTGATTTTATTTGATCGGTAGATAAATTTGAATTCCAAAAAATATATTGTGAATTTTTACATCTATCCTCCTGAATTTTTCGCGCGCGCATGACCCTTTTTTTAATATCTGAACTGGATTCTTGTTTTCTCTTTGATTGTAGTTCAATTAACGGAATAGCGGAAACCTGCACATGCATATCGATTCTGTCTAATAGCGGGCCAGAAATTTTAGAGCGATAACGTTCCACGGCATAGCTGCTGCATTTACATACTTTGTTTGGATCAGTGGCATGTCCGCAAGGACAGGGGTTCATGGCCGCAATTAAGGTGAAATTAGCCGGAAAATCTGTCGCCATATTTGCCCGGGAGATACTTACTTTACCTTCCTCCAAAGGCTGCCTAAGTACCTCTAAAGCATTTCTTTTGAATTCTGGTAGTTCATCTAGAAATAAAATTCCATTGTGTGCCATTGAAATCTCTCCTGGCCGAGGTGTTGTTCCTCCACCTACAAGCGCAACATCAGATATAGTGTGGTGAGGAGCTCGAAAGGGGCGTTCTTGAACAAGCCCTTTTAGTACTCCTTTTCTGAAGGCAATACTGTGGATATTTGTCGTTTCTATAGCCTCGTTTAAGCTTAATGCTGGCAATATACTCGGCATTCGTTTTGCAAGCATTGATTTTCCAGCCCCCGGTGGACCAATCAACAATAGGTTGTGACCGCCTGCAGCTGCGATTTCAAAGGCTCTTTTTGCATGGATTTGTCCTTGTACATCCTTGAAGTCCTTAGTTTCGATGATTTTCTTTTGTTTTTGCTTGTTACAGTTCGGGATGGAGCACTGCTTATTTTGTAAAAAGTTAATGACCTCTTTTAAATTTTGAACAGGTATTACATCTATTCCCTGCAGCTGCCTCACCTCTTCGTAATTTGCAGCTGGCAATACGATGCCCTTAAAGCCTTCTTTTTTTGCCTGAATGGCTCTTGATAAAAGACCTTTACAAGGTTGAATAGTTCCATCCAAAGAAAGTTCTCCAACAAGCAGATAATCCGATAAATATTGCGATGATAATTGATTACTTACGGCGAGAATACCAATGGCAATAGGGAGATCGAAAACAGAACCTTCTTTCTTCAAATCAGCGGGCGCCATATTGATGGTGATTTCACGTCCTGGAAATTTGAGATCATTATTTTTAAAAGCAGCTTTTATGCGTTGATGACTTTCTTTAACGGCATTGTCTGGTAATCCAACCAAGAAGAAATTGATCCCTTTGCCTAAATAAACCTCTACGGTTATTGTAATTGCACTTAATCCATAGAGTGTACTTGAGTATGTTTTTACGAGCATATGACTTTTTATTTCTATTTAAGATACCTTCTCCCCTTCAATTATAAAACTTGATTTTGTTCTAATTTTTTGGTATTTTCTTAAATATCTATGGTTGCGGTTTTTGGTGTAAACGGCAATGTATGACTTAAAATTTCTATTGTATATTTATTTGATTAAAGAGGATTAAAGTATGATTCACGGAACGCATAATGCTGATGCAGATACGAGAAATGAAAATGTTTGGATTTCAATTAATGGTGAATTTTTTCAACGAAATGAGGCAAAAATATCAGTCTTCGATAGTGGCTACCTCGTAGGGGACGGTGTATGGGAAGGAATTCGTCTGCACCACGGTAAATTGGTATTTATTGAGGATCATCTTAAGCGACTCTGGACAGCAGCGAAAGCTACGGGGATAAAACTTCCTTTTACTAAGGAAGAACTAATTTTATCCATCAAAAGTACCTTATCTAAAAATGAAATGTACGATGGTGTTCATGTGCGTATTATGGTAACTAGAGGTATCAAAAAGACGCCTTCTCAAGATCCGAGGTTGACAATTTCGGGCCCCAACGTGGTAATTATTGCTGAATATAAAAAAGCATCAGAGGAGACGAAAATAAAAGGTATTACACTTTTTACAAGCTCCTTTAGAAGAGGGCGCCCTGATTATTTGGATCCCAAGCTCAATTGTCATAGTAAGCTTCATGAAGTACAAGCATTAATACAAGCGATTGAGGCAGGTGCAGATGAAGCCTTGATGTTGGATGTCAACGGTTTTGTGAGTACATGTAATGCCACCAACTTTTTTATCATCAAGGATGGTGAAGTTTGGACCTCAACAGGCACTCATTGTATGAATGGAATCACGAGACAAAAGGTTATTGAAATATGTGCTAAAAACAATATTCCTTGTCATCAGAAGAATTTTTCGCTTTATGATACGTATAGCGCTGATGAAGCATTTGTCACAGGAACATTTGGAGGTCTAACGCCTGTCACTAGTATTGATGGGAAAATAATCGAGAATCAAAATAACAAATCTTTAAGAGAGAACTTGAATCGTTTGTATGAAGAATTAATTGCCAATGAAAGCAAATTCTAATTGTAAAAGACTTTTTCTATGGTCCGGTCCAAGAAATATATCCACTACACTCATGTATTCGTTTGCACAGCGCTTGGATACTGTTGTTTTTGATGAGCCGTTATATGGGGCATATCTCTCAAAATCAAATGCACATAAGTATCATCCTGGGGCAAAGGAAATTATGGCCTCAATGACTATTTCATATCAAAGTGTGTTCAATCAAATGCTCGGTCCCCAGAAAAAACCGATAGCATTTTTTAAAAATATGGCACATCATTTATTTGAACCAGATATTAAATTAATGTCTAAGGGAATGAATATTATTTTGACGCGTAATCCTATCGAAATGCTACCGTCTTTTGACAAGGTAATTTCAAACCCTAAAATCGATGATGTCGGTTACAAAGCGCATGTGGATCTTTTGAACTATATGGATAGCTATAAGCTGGATTATGTTGTTCTTGATGCTACCTTTCTATTGAAGAACCCAGAAAGGGTTTTAAGAAAGCTTTGTAAAGCCTGTGGTATAGCATTTGATCCAACTATGCTGGAATGGACTTCAGGGTCTCGGCCTGAAGACGGCGTTTGGGCCAAATATTGGTATCAAAATGTACATCGTTCAACGGGTTTTCAGCCTTACACAGAAAAATCAGATCCTTTTCCAAAGCATTTATTATCCTTGCTAAAAGAATGTGAAAGATTTTACAATGTTCTCGTTTCTAAAGCTTTGAAATAGTAAAAGGACGGGGAGCAAGAGCTCCCCGTTTTTTCAAATTAAATACGGCTTAATTCTTTAAAATTCGTTTCGTAGAAAAGGAATTGTTGGCGCGTGCAACAATTATGTAAGCGCCCTTTAAAAGATTGGAAAGGTCAATGCTTGTGAATTTATTCTTAGTATTTATGTTTTTCACCACTTTTCCTGTAATATCAATCACCTGGATAGATTGTATTTCTTCATCTGAACGAATTTCAATAATTGAGGTAAATGGATTTGGCGTAATTGATAAATTTAGATTTTCTTCTACCAACCCGGCAATAGGTAACTCATCTCTCACAAATATAAATTGCCATACACCACCCCCAAAATCTATTTGTGCCGTCATTGTTTCTCCATCGACAGAGAAAGAGATATCATATTTAATTTCGGGAACTGCCTCCGATGGATTTGCGAGCTCTCCATCGTTGGTAACTTTTGCCAAACCAAGATAAGCGCCTTCACCTGCTATTGTCACTCTGTTTACCTCTTCATCAAAACTCCATGTGTAGGCACCGGATCCGTCATGCGGTGCAACTGGGGATCCACACCCTTCACTTACCCCTTGCCAGGCCTCAAGCCATGTTTCTGTCTGTAGGACATTTTCAAAAGTGCCATCCTCATTGAATACGTAAAAGTCATCGAACAAGCATGACCTAGTTTCAACATCTTCTGTTGTGTTTTGGTACCAAGATAAGTCTGAGGCACTTGGACCAACAGCTAGCGCTCCGGCTTGCGGCTTCAATCTCCATGACCCTTCAATACTTGCCTCAACAGGAGGGGCTCCAGTTTCTTTATCAAGAATAAACTGCCAAACACCTCCTCCAAAGTTGATATTTAGTGTCATTCTATTGCCGTCATTGGAGAGTGTGTAATTGTACGTGATAGAGGCCACGGCTTCTCCCGGATTTGCCAATTCTCCCGTATTGTGAACCTTTGCCAACCCTAAAAAAGCACCTGTACCATTTACGGTGACCGTTCCTGCTTCTTCTGTCCAAGTATATGAGCCTGATCCGTCATGAGGAGCAATTGGCGCTCCGCAACCTTCTGCAACACCTTGCCAACCTTCAAGCCAAGTATCGGCTCCTAAAATATTCTCAAACGTACCATCACTATTGAAAACATATTCATCATCAAATAGACATGCTCTTGTGGTAATATCGGCCGATGTACTTTGGAACCAACTCAGATTACCTAAGCTTGGACCAACAGCTAACGCACCTGCTTCTGCTGCAAGCTTCCATGTTCCTTCAATTTGGCCTATTGCGCTCGCGAGCGGTAAAAGGCAGAAAAGTGTAAAAATTTTTTTCATAAGTTAAAATGTTTTTAAAAAGGGTCAAAATGACACGATGAAATTATTATAAATAAATCAGATTTCAAAGTAGGAATTCTTCAATTTAAACAAGGTTATTTGTATCGATAGTACCTTACAATTTTATGTGGAGACTAGCTTAATACATTTGACTCTTTTCCGAATTGTCGGAAGGAAAATAGTACAGCAACACCGGCTAAAATGAGCATTACCGCGAAGGACAATGCAAACAACAGATAGTCAACGTTACCTGCAATTAGGGATTTTGTGGTAAGCACGATATTTAAAATAGGGACACAAGCAGTGGCTATGTTTAATTCAATTCCCGGGAATAGTCCTACCATGGCAGGAAGGATCACCACTATATTCATTGGTGCAATGATACTTTGTGCCTCTTTGAAGGTCTTTGTATAAACTGATACGGGGACCATTACACCGGCAAAGAATATCGTTAAGGGAAGAAGTAAAAAAAACAGTTTGATGATAAAAGTGGGTGTAAGAATAGTTGAAATTACTTCTATAAGCTTTACGTCTGGAACCATATCGAGGTATTGAATCGATAGGAAGAGCCCTAAGAGCGCCGAAAAGGCAGCCATTAAACCGGAAAGAATAATGACCAACATTTTTCCAACAAGAATTTTCCATCGGTGCACAGGCGTGGACAACAAGGTCTCGATGGTTCCCCTTTCCTTCTCTCCAGTGAAAAGATCGATGGCTGGATACATGCAGCCCATGAATCCAAAAGCAATAAAAATGTATGGAAGAAACCCACCTGCGAGCTCGCCAATCATTTGCTGTTCACTTGCTGAATTCTCATATATTACTTCAAATGGTTTCAGTGCTTCTTCGTCTATTCCTAATGCATCGTATCGCAGAAAGCGGGCCTCTGCCTCGATAATTTGCATGTAACTTTTTGCTCGGCCTTGATTTCCTATTTTCGTTTTGTCTAGTGTCCATTTCACGATCGCCTTTTCATTCGCATCGAGCTTTTTTTGAATATTGGGTTCATAAAAAAGTAAGATGTCTAATTTTTCATTTCTATAGTCATTTAGCATTTGACTACTGTCACCTGCATATGCCACTACCTCTTTAGGACCAAAGGACGACGGGATGTCATATAGTTTTTGTGCCAAATAATCGGAGGTATCTCCAATAATTCCAATTTTTATTTTTTTTTCTTCCGCAGAATCTTCAAAAGAACCGGATATAGAGGTCACCACGTTGATGAGTAGAGGAAAAACGAGCATTGGAATAACGACCATCATGATCATTGTTCTTTTATCCCTTAGGGTTTCTTTCAGTTCTTTTTTAAAAATTTTAAAAATCATAATTAGGATTGAACGATATTAATAAATGCTTGAGTGAGGCTTTTGTCCTTCATTTCTGAACGGAAATCTGTCATTGTTCCATGGTGTTTGAGTACTCCATTATGAATAATCGCTAAACGGTCAGATAAAAGGTCCACTTCCCCCATAATATGACTTGAGAAAATGACGGTTTTCCCTTGCTCTTTACAAGAGCGAATGAGTTTAATAATACTTTCCGCTGTAATGACATCAAGACCACTCGTAGGTTCATCAAAAATGAGCACCTCAGGATCGTGTATCATTGTTCGACATATGGATACCTTTTGTTTCATACCCGTGCTGAGCTTTCCGATTTTTTTATGCGCAAAGCCCTTCATATCCAAAAGGTCATACAGATATGCTTTCCTCTCTTTCAGTAGCGCTTTTGGTACATTGTAAAGCGAGGCAAAGTAATCTATAATTTCGTTTGCATTGAGTCTTGCATATAAACCTGTTGAGCCTGTTAAAAACCCAATTTTCATTCTAGCCTCTCTGGGAAATTGAATTGCATCAATACCGCAAATTTCAACCTCCCCAGATGTCGGTTGAATAATGGTTGATATCATTCTCAGTGTAGTCGTTTTTCCGGCTCCATTGGGACCAAGTAAAGAGAACACCTCTCCTGGATTGCAGGTAAAACTTACATTTTCCACTGCTGTGGTGATATTTTCGTTTGTATTAAGCTCTTTTTTTTGAGCCTTACTTCGTGTAAATTCTTTCGTGAGTTTCTCTACTTTAATCATCTGATTCTTTTAAGACTCCTATTCTCTAGAGCGATTGCTTTATTCTTGTTGGCAAGCTGTCCACACGCCGCATCAATATCTTTGCCTCGACTTCGTCTGATGTTTACAATGAGGTTTTTTGATTCTAAATAGGCAGCGAATTTATCTACTTTTTTTGCCTCTGCTTGCTGAAAGGGTTCGCCATCAATCGGGTTATATTCAATAATATTGATTTTACAGGGGACACATTTTGCAAATTCGGCAAGCTCTCGGGCGTCCTGAATAGTATCATTGAATTGATCAAAAATAATATATTCAAAAGTAACTCTTGACCCTGTTTTTTCGTGAAAATATTCTAATGCCGCCTTGAGCGATTCGAGATTGTTATTCGAATTAATTTCCATGATTTTATTTCTCTTTTCGTCATTGGCAGCATGCAGTGAAAGGGCAAGGTTGAATTTGACTTCATCATCTCCAAGCCGTCGAATCATTTTGTGAATACCTGCCGTAGAAACTGTAATCCTTTTTGGTGACATACCTAGTCCATCGCTTGAGCAGATTTTATTTATTGATTCGAGCACATTTTTATAGTTGAGTAAGGGTTCTCCCATTCCCATATAAACGATATTTGACAAGGATTTGTCATGACGCTTTTCGGCTTCTTTTTTAAGATAATAGACCTGGTCATATATTTCACCAGCCGTGAGGTTACGTAGTAGCTTTAATTTTCCAGTTGCACAAAATGCGCATGCCAGGCTACATCCCACTTGTGAGGAAATACAGGCTGTCATTCTTCTCGGTGTAGGGATCAATACACCCTCTACCACTGATTTTTCATCAATAGAAAAAGCACATTTTAAAGTTTTATCATTACTTAACTGCTCGTCTTTAAGTGCTATTTTATCGATGGAGAAGTTTTCCGAAAGGACCTCTTGTAGGTTTTTTCCTATATTTTTCATTTCCAGGAAAGAACCTGCATTCTTTTTCCAAAGCCACTCGTAAATTTGTTTAGAACGAAATTTAGGTATGTTCTTTGCCTCGAGAAAAGATTTTAATTCTTCAAGTGAAAGGGACCGAATGCTTGTGAGCTTCTTGGTCATACGAAATTATCTATTCAGCATCACAGGCATGACAAGCATTAATATATCTTCATTGTCATTGTCCTTGGAAACGGGGGTCAAAATACCTGCTCTACTCGCTTCGCTCATTGAGAGTTTTACCTCATCTGAATCTAGATTATTGAGCATTTCAACTAAAAATCTTGAGTTGAATCCAATTTCCAAATCAGAACCGTCGTAATTGCAGGTCAACCTTTCGTTGGCCTCGTTCGAAAAGTCTAAATCCTCTGCGGATAACGAAAGCTCTGCTCCCGCAAGCTTTAATTTTACTTGGTGTGTTGTTTTATTTGAAGACAGGGAAACTCTTTTGATTGAATTCAAGAACTGCAAGCGATCAATGGTCAAAACATTGGGGTTTTCTTTTGGTATGACTGCCTCATAATTCGGGTATTTCCCATCAATCAATCTACATACTAGTACAATATCGTTAAACTTAAATACAGCATTTGATTCGTTGTATTCAAGTGTAATCTTTTCATCACCTTTTAAATTTGCTTTCAGCATATTCAAAGCTTTCTTCGGTAAAATAAATTGTGAACTATCTGATGCAGTGGCATCAGTTCTTTTGTAGCGTACTAGTTTATGCGCATCGGTTGCGACAAATATTATTTCGTTATTTTCAAATTGGCAGAATACACCGCTCATTGCAGGTCTAAGTTCATCATTACCCGCTGCAAAGAGGGTTCTATTTATTGCCTTCGATATAATGTCTCCTGAAATATTGATGGTACTTTTATTTTCTACCCTTGGTAATTTCGGAAACTCATCTCCGCTAAAACCTACCATTTTTGATTTACCATTGTCGTAAGCTACCTCAATGGTTAAGGTTGCATTCACCTTGAAGGTACAAGGTTGGTCTGGAAGACTTTTTAAAATTTCAAGAACTTGCTTCGCCGGAATTGCAACCTCACCGTCCTCCTCTGTTTGAACGGGAAGCTTGGTAGTCATTGTGGTTTCAAGGTCTGTTGCTGACACAGTAAGCTCATTTCCCTTAATTGAAAATTTAAAGTTATCGAGAATAGGAAGGGTGTTACTTGTACTTAATACTCCAGAAATGCTTTGTAAGTGGCGTAAAAGGGTGGCGCTAGACGCAATAAAGTTCATACCAATTTTTTTTGTACAAATGTAACAATTCACACGATATAGTAGAAATAGCCCAGACTCTATTTTTATCTGAATGTTTGACTGGTAAAATGTTTCCTTAAAAAGACCTTAAATGCAATTCGGTGAACAATGGCTAAACCCAGGTTTTCATATTTTTTTTCATTTAAATCAACGATATACAGAAGTTGTGGTCTTGGATTACACTTTATTGTACAGTTTAATGATTCAGCCAATGCATCTAGCGTTTTGAATTTCTGTAAGTCTTCTAAATTAAGATTAATGCCTGCGAGCCAAAAGTCCTTGATAATTTGGGCCAAAGTTTGACTGCGAAAATCATCCGCATCCAAAAAAGAGGTCCATTTTGACTCGAATTTTTTTAATTCAGCTCCATTTTTTGAGTAATTCAATGTATTTTGTCTTCTAATCAAGCATAAAAATAAGCAGCAAATGTTGAATAAAGAATTAAACGAATTGTGTGCCTCTATCCTAGATAATATTGGGACTAAAATCAGCAATGAAAGAAAGTCAATTTTAGAGGCTATTGCAAACCAAATAAGATTTGAATTAGATGAAGGAAGTCAAGTTAAATTGGTTTACTTGTGCACACATAATTCCAGACGTAGCCATTTCTCTCAAGTTTGGGGATGCGTTGCTTCAGTTTTCTTCGGATTCAAGGAAATTGAAACTTATTCTGGCGGAACTGTAGCCACAGCATGTCATCCAAATACCATTGAGGCATTAAGAGAACTAGGTTTCAAAATCACATGTAATGACTCAGATGCTGATAATCCCCGTTACAAAGTATATTACTCAGAGGCTGATTTTATTGATTGTTACTCCAAAGCAAATACAGAAGATGTTTTGCCACAAAATAATTTCATTGCAATAATGACTTGTGCTGACTCGGATGATAATTGTCCATTGGTTCCTGGTGCCAAGAAACGATTCTCAACAACTTATGATGACCCAAAAGAGTTTGATGAATCCGAGAACCCCGTATTGCATTACAAGGAAAGAAGTTTACAGATTGCGCGTGAGGCACTTTATACCTTTCAGTATTTATCTCAGCTCAGCGCTAAGAAATAGATTTAAAAAGCTTCCAAAAAGTGTTTTCAGGTAGGGGAGCAACAATTAAAATAGGCTTCTTTGTAGTAGGATGATTAAAGGCTATTTTTCTCGAATGTAGACATATTGAACCATCAGTATTTGATCTTTTTGCACCATACTTAAGATCTCCTTTAATGCAGCAGCCTATTTTAGAAAATTGAGTTCTTATCTGGTGGTGCCTGCCTGTTTCTAGTTTTACCTCTACAAGATGATATCGTTCAGATGACGACAATAGGCGATAA
The DNA here is from genome assembly GCA_913020765.1 of uncultured Flavobacteriales bacterium. Classification (GTDB taxonomy): domain Bacteria; phylum Bacteroidota; class Bacteroidia; order Flavobacteriales_D; family Crocinitomicaceae; genus UBA952. Next base: position 17,776 of record CAJWAO010000022.1, read on the forward strand.
TGTAGTATGGCCTTCTTTGCACCTTTTGTATCCATGGATGTCACATAGCTTTTATTCTGCTTTTCATTTTTCTTCACATAATTGCTCAGCGTGCCCTCATCTTGTGGGGGTTTGTTTTCTAAGATTGCCCAATAGGTTTTGGTTGTTTCTTTATCTCGGAATTGCTTATTCATGCGTTCAAGGCCTTTACTTGTTCTTGCAAATAAAATTACACCACTTGTTGGTCGGTCTAAGCGGTGAATGACTCCGCAGAATACATTGCCTGGTTTGTTATACTTTTCCTTGAGATATGACTTTATGGTATCAGGCATTGTCCTGTCACCTGTACGATCACCTTGAACGATTTCTGAAGATTTTTTATTGATAGCAATTAGATGATTATCCTCATAAAGAATACTATTCAGATTCATTTTAGGAAGATTTTATCTGATTTACCTTTTTGTTTCTCAGGTATGCGATTATACTAAAAATTAAAAAGGATAAAGCGGTGTACCATATCCAATTTGGGATGTCGCTGAGTCCATCACCTTGTGCATAGGAATGTAATCCGACAAGTACGAAGTTTACACCGAAAAAGGTAAATAGGATGGCTGAGTATCCCCAAAATGCCACCAGATTAAAGGTAAATTTACTTTTTAATCCTGGGATAAAGCGGAGGTGAAGAATTACGGCATAGACCAATACTGAAACCAATGCCCATGTTTCTTTTGGATCCCATCCCCAATAACGACCCCAAGATTCATTCGCCCATATTCCTCCGAGGAAAGTACCAATGGTGAGCATAAAAAGACCTATCGTCATTGTCATTTCCGAAACATAGGTGAGTTCATTAATATTTCTTTTAATGACTCCAGAGTTGCTTTTGGTTTGTATGCTGTATAAAATCAGATTTAGTAAGCCTAGTATACACGCAAGTCCGAGAAAGCCATAGCTACCTGTGATGACCGCAACGTGAATCATTAACCAATAAGATTTTAAAACAGGTTGTAAAGGGGTAATTTCTGGGTCTAGTAGATTCATTTCTGTGACAAATATCATCAATGCAGCAAGGATGGCAGTACCCGCAATAACCACTGCATTTTTTTTAGAAAAGAAAAAACCTGCAAGCATACTTACCCATGAAATAAAAATAACGGCCTCATATCCATTGCTCCATGGTGCGTGGCCAGAAATGACCCATCTCATCGCTAAACCAGAGGCGTGAAAAACAAATAACCCGATTAACAAAGCGAACAGAATTTTTCGTGGAACTTTTAATTCGTTTGATGAGTTTGAGACCATTTTAATGAAAAAAAGAATCAGCATAATCAATCCTACGATTCCATAGCCTCGGTAGGTTCGCTTAAAGACATCTAGTTCATTATATGCGATCTCGAGATTTGCAATTTGTTTCGATGGAACAATGTTTTTGGCAACTTTTCTTTGAATGGCTTTGAGTGTTTCAAGGTTATTGTGCGCACTTTTCTTGTCCTCCTCATAAATGGATTGAAAATAATTGAGCGATGCAATGACCCCCGCAGAATCGACAGAACGTCTGATACTCATATTCAAGGGCGAAGCCCACGAATTATTCTCATCATTTGAAATAGGAATCAACTTCATATAGTCCCAAGAAATAATACCGTAGGTTACCTGAAATCTTTCATGGAATTTGATGATTTTTTTGTCAAATTCATCTCGTTTTGACTCTAGCTTTTGAAAACTTTTTGCATAGTCTTTTTCCCATTTAAATTTTCCTTGATCGTCAACAATATCGTCATATGCAACATGTTTTTCTAAGTTTAGTCTTTTCTGTAGAGCTCTTGCAACATAAATAATTTTTTGTTTCATCCAAAACGCTGGATACATGTGCATGCTCACAATAGTTTGTACTGCACTGTATGATTCAGATCCTTTCGTAAAATATTTATCTCGGTGTACTTTTCTCAATAATTGGTCACAAAGGGTATGTGCAGGAATAATTCTCCCCTCATAACTCTGTACCAATAGAGAGGAAAATTCCTCTGAGCTTTCCTTTGAGAGGATCTTGAAGGTCTCACCTTCGACGATAGGTTCTTTTTGATGGTCATGATCAGCATGGTCATGATCAGCATGGTCATGACCTAATTGTTCATTGATATTAGTGTCTTGGGCAAAACCGGAAGGATAAATATGAATTAACAGCAGTACTAAAACGAGCGTTTTTGAGTTTCTGGTCTTGATTTTTTTCAATTTTGTATTCAAAGATTTGAACCTACCTCTAGGCGCAATAACGGAGAGAATCATACCAATAGCCATGAGTAAATATCCAAGATAGGTAACGTTTGTCCCCCAGGCATCATAGTTTACACTTAGTACTGTACCTTCCTCATTTTCAGATGTTTTAGGATCGTCAAGTGTGTAGCTAGATTGAAAAAAACGATATCCTTTATAATCCATGACATGATTCATGAATATTCTTTTGTTGAATTTTTTTTCCAACGCTGGGTCTATTAATGTTAGCTCACTAGCAAATGAAGAGGGAGATTCAGATCCAGGGTATTTATCGAGTTGGAAATCACGGCAAAGAATTTCATAAGGAATAGGCCTGCGTATGGAACCGTATTCCATTTGAAACCTCAGACCATTATATGAAAAGGTGTTTGGAACTGGAACAGTGCCCATACCGCCTTCAAGTGTGATTTGTTTTGGTGCTACACTTTCAGTTCCTGATTCAATACGAACGGTTAGATAATCTTTGCCTCTGTTCTTATTGCCGGAATGAATCAATTCTTTTTTCGCATTCTTAAAAACGTTTTTAATCACAAATTGGCTATTTCCTACCTGGTATAGCGTGGTCCTTTTCAGAACTGACCAAGTATTAATTTCATATTCTGTATAGAGAGAATCGGGTGGGGCCTGACCTGTTTGCCTTGCTCGCTGCATCTCAGTCATAGCAAGGGACCTCATTGGAACAGCCGATTGAATCATGAGCTGATTGAGGGTGTCCTTAATTTGAATAGATAATTCTATGGGGGTCCCTCCAAAGATAAGTGGGACGCCTCCAACCATTAATGATTCTCTGTTACCCAGATAATGAGATTGCATTCCTTCGGTTACAACATCGATAACTTTGCTATTCAATTTCGGGTCAATGCGAAAAGAATCAATACATTTTGATTTAAAATCCACATAAGAGAAGGTGAATTTTTTATCCTCCAAAGTATATGTATGGCTGAAGTCATTGCCAAAATTGTGTGTGAATTCAGATAAGAATTTTTTATATCCTTGGATGTGCTCTGTTTTGGCGTCTGAAACCTTTACAAGGATGTGCGGATCAGAGGTGTAAATAAAATTTGCAGTTTTTCCCTCGCCTATAACCATAATGCCTTCAAATCCCATGAATCTAGTGATTCCAGAACCCAAAATGATAATGAGAAAGGCCAAATGAAAAGCCAATACAGCAATCTTTTCTCTTTGAAACATCTTATACCTGTATATATTGGCTATCAAATTAAGACCCAGAAATATCAACAGGACTTCAAACCAAGTCCCATTATAGATAAGAATTTTGGCTGCCTGTATGCCATGTGTTGATTCAATGAAAGTAGCAATCCCTATGGCAACTAAAAAGACCAACAAGCCAAAGGTCATGGCACGCATCGAAAAAAGTTGGGTATTTAGTTTGGAAATGAAACTCTTCATTGAATGCAAAATTAAACATAACTTACAACAGATTGTTCTAATCGCTTAATCGAAACAAATATTTTGATTGAATATACTTAGGTAGCGATATGTTAGGGCGTGTTAAGCATTCACAGTGTCCGCACTCCATCCGTAAACTTCAGGGTTTTTTCCACCCATAGGACGAATATAGGATGATAATTGTCCTCGATGGTGAATGATATCATTAAGGAAAAACCACATCATTTGGAATCTCGGCATTTTACCGAAAAGTTTTCCGCCAATAAACAAAGTCACCATTTCTTTTTCCCACTTTTCATCTTCATAGGTATCAAGAATATCCATTGCTTCGGTCCATAGAACTTTCATTTTTTCTGCGAGATCCGAAGGTGAAGAAAAAGGAAAAGCAAGCCTTTCATCACAGGTATCATTTTGTAAAATGACACTAAAATCGAAAATGTGCGCAACAATGTGCTCAGCAATTTCAGAAGAAGTTCTGTTGATGGGATGTGGTGTATATGCTAGCTTGTTTTCAGGTATTGCCTTTATAATTTCATAAGTTGCTTTGAATTCACTTTGCAAACAAGCTTTAAAAAATTCTAAATTCTTCATTTGGGATTTAGTTAATTTTTAAAACTATTCGTTTTAGTGCTTTTGTATGCTTTTTAACGCGTACTTTTAGAAATTTTAAGCGGAAGTAACTATTTGTCGCTAAGTATAAATACGTAGGTGCTGCAATGTCGGTTTACATGACCGGCGATATTATTTTTTATGAGCAAAGCTTTGTGTAACTTTGAAAGCTAAACTTGCTCTTAAAAGCATTTATGGAACTGTTGTAAAGGCGATGAAAAATTTGGTTCTTCAAAAATATGGTCGCTCAAATCGAAGAACTGCATTGGATGTCATCTTTGGACAATAGGCTTATGTTTAAAATTACCTGATGGTACTCACTGATTTGTAAAATAATTTTGGAGAATATTAATAAGTCAAATATAAATGATATTGATGAGGTCCAAATGGTGAAAATCATGAGACTTACAAAAGAATTATGTTCAGTACGTAATGCATTTGTATACTTCAAAAGAGAGAATGTTGACCGTTTGATCACAACCAATGATTCCTCGTCAAAGGAATGTGATGATTTTCATGTGTTATACAAGCAGGTTTTTACGAAAGGCGTTGAAATAAAAAAAGATGATTTAGACCAAAAATTAGCTTTTTTTATTGGTTTACCTGTTAAAAGTTCGAATAACGAAGTTATTGCCTCATTTTGTTTAATAAATGATGCTAAAATTGAGTTAAATCGTTTTCAGACCGAAACCTTAATTGCATATATAAATAATTTGTCGATTTGTTTAGCTCCGGATGCAAATAATCTGTCAGCCAAGAATAATGAGGTTTCTCGAATTCAAGAGGAACTAAAAGCAATTTCGAAGTTTCCTGGGGAGAATCCCAATCCAATATTACGGTTTGATTTAGATTTGAATTTAGTATACCATAATCAATCTGCAGAGGCATCATTTTTAAATGATTTTGGTGTTTCCGATGGAAAAATTGAAAAAGAAGAGGTGCGACAGGTAATGAGGAAAATTATAGAGAATAAAGAACCTAACAAACAGTTTTATTTGGAAGGCGACAAACATTATTATTCAATCAATGCTGCCTTGATTAAAGATATGGGTTACCTCAACATATATGCACACGACATCACAGAGTATCAGCATCGAAATAATGAGAATGAATCCGTCTTCAGACAATTGAATGAAAAACTTGAATCCCAAAGAGAATTCTACGAATTTATTTTGAATAACCTTCCGGCAGATGTTGCCGTTTTTAATAAAAACCACCAATACGTTTTCATTAACCCAAAGGGTATCAAGGATGAAAAGGTTCGTGAATACATGATCGGAAAGGATGATTATGATTATTGTAAATTAAAAGGCCTATCACCCGAAATGGCCGACGGTAGACGCGCAAGATTTAAAGAGATTTTAGCCAAAAAGGAAAATATAGTTTGGGTAGATGATCTTATAGATTCTGATGGAAATCGAAATGTGATAAACCGAACAATGGGCCCACTTTTTGATGAAAATGGGGATATCCGATTGGTTATCGGATATGGTACAGATATAACGCAACGTGTTCTTGCTGAGGAAGAAAACGTAAGGTTATCATTGGTGGCAAAAAATACAAACAATGGTGTCCTCATGCTGAACAAGGAGATGCGAATTACCTGGGCAAATCAAGCTATGATTGATCGGTCTGGTTATTCCTTATCAGAATTGTTGGGTAAAAACCCACGGCAGTTTATTTCTTCAGATGACAACTCAAGTGAAATGAGTCAAATAAAAGAAGCTGCTAAACTCAAGAAAAATATTGAAGTTGAAGTGATGCAAAGAAGTAAGGAAGGAAAGAATTACTTTGTATCATTAAACCTCCAGCCCCTATTTGATTTGCAAGATAATCATTCAGGATATATGATTGTTGAATTCGATATCACGGATCGAATTAAAAGTGAGAAAACCATCCAAAATTTAAATGTTAATCTTGAACGCTTGGTTCAGGAAAAGACAGCTAAAAATATGGAATTAGCTTCATCATTGCGTGATCAAGAGAAAATGGTATCAATAGGAGAGTTAGCCTCTGGTGTTGCACACGATTTAAATACTCCTTTGGGTGCAATCAAAAGTGGAACCCATAATTTGAGCTACACATTGGATGTTTTATTTCAAAAAGTACTCCCACAATGTACATCAGATGAAATCGAGTATGCTTTTTCACGTACCACTAAGGTTGCGTTTGAATTGTTTGTCGGCGGAGTTCAAATGAAAAGAGAAAAAGAGCAGTTTTTAAAATTAATCGATGAATTAGATGTAAATATTAACAAAAGTGAATTGGATGAAATTGCAATGCTTTTGGTGCAAAATCGTATCGATATTTCAGAGATGAAAGAGTTGTTATTTATTCTAAATTCTAGAGACCCAAAACTTCTACTGACGTTAATGTACCATGTTCATTTGGTTTTTTCCTTCATCAGAACTATTGCCAACTCTGGGCAAAGAGCCACTGAAGTGATACAAAACTTGAGGTTATTTATTCGCGAGAAAAGGACTGCAGAATCAGGAATGGTGAATATTAAAAACAATATCGAGACGGTATTGAATATTTTTAGTCATAAGATTCAAAACCAGGTTGATTTGACAGTTAATATTGATTCCAACATTCAAATTAAAGGATTTGACATCAGATTATTTCAGCTTTGGTCAAATCTGATAAAGAATGCATTGGAATGTATGGAAAATCAAAATCAAAAAGTATTGAAACTCTATTCTGGTCTTGGTGACTCAGAATTTACAATTACGGTCGAAAATAATGGCCCTGAAATTAAAGGCGAATTAAAACGAAAAATATTTAATAAGTTTTTTACTACAAAAGGAAAAAGAAATGGCTCAGGAATGGGTTTAAGCATTGTTAAAAATGTTTTGGAAGAACACCAAGGTAAAATAGAATTACAATCGAACGCAGAATCTACAAAGTTTATAATTCAGTTTAAGCGATGAAAATGAGTGAAATAAAAAAGGCAGTAATATGTGTAGATGATGACCCTATGATACTTCAGGTTTTAGGCTTTCAATTGGAAAAACTCATCGATTCTTCTGATACCATAATTGAGCTATATACAAACCCTTTAAAAGCCTTAACTGACATCAAGGAGTTTACCTTTGATGAAATGGAAATTGTTTTTTTGATTGTGGATTATCAAATGCCCGAAATGTCTGGTGCAAACTTTATCAGATCCCTAAAGCAAAGTCACAAAAATATACCCTGTATCATGTTGTCTGGTCAGGCAAATTCAAATCAAGTTAGGGCTTTAGAGCAAGAAGGGTATTTAGAAATTTTTCTTAACAAACCATGGGAAGAATCGCAAATTCATGACCTGATTAATAAATTCATAAATGAGACGAGTCATGAAAACTAATTTTAAAAGCCACGATTTTGGTTTCAGATTGAATTTTTCAGGAATGAAGAAAGCATTTCTTGTCCTAATTTTCGCCTTCCCAATTGTTTTATTTGGACAGGATTTTTCTAAGCAAGTTCAGGATGAAATTGATAGTTTAAATGAGATCATTTCAAAGAATAATGTTGCCGATACAGCATTAGCAAATATTTATCTCGGATTGTCAGGATTGCTGTATGTCCAAAATATTGATACGATGATACCTCTGTGCAATAAAGTGATAGATATTGCTGAAAATAGTTTGGCTAAAAATCCTGACTCGCTGGAGAAAATAGCCATGTTAAATTACTATTCGGGAGCGCTTAATAATATTGCTTATGTATATAATACAAAAGGCGACATTGAGCAATGTATCGATTATTTACAAAAAAGTTTAAAGATATACGAAGAGACTGGTAACAAAAAGGAGATGGCAACTGCGATCAATAATATTGGATATATATTTCAGCGGCAGGGAAACTCGCTAAAGGCCTTGGAGTTTTATAAACGGAGCCTTGAACTAGAAAAGGAATTTGATGACAAATTGGACATCGGCACGAGTTTACTGAATATCGCATCACTATATGAAGAAATAAATCAGCCTGACAGGGCTTTGGATTACTATCAAAGCAGTTTGTACTATCTTCAAGCTTCCGGTAATCAATATCAAATTGCGGCAGTAAAATTATATATTGGTGATCTCATGCTTGATCAAGGCAATGAGAGGCTCGCTTTGACATACTTCTTTAATGCCTTAAAAATAAATCGGGAAATTGATGCAAAAGACAATATCTCAAATTGTTTCATTACCCTTGGAGAGTATCATTTGAGCAAAAATAATCTAGATAGTGCCTTGTACTATTCAGAAAACAGCTTAAACCTGAGAAGAGAGCTCGATTTTAAGGACGGGATAGCAGTCTCGGCTATTACGCTTGCAAAAGTGTTGTTGAAAAAAAATCAATTGCGCGCTGCAAAAAATTATGCTTTAGAAAGTCTTAGTGTTGCACAAGAATTGGGTTATCCGCGCAAAATTAAAGTAGCTGCAGAAATTCTTGCTGAGATATATGAGAAAGAAAATAATAGCAGTGATGCGCTGCGTATGACGAAGCTATTCATAGAAATGAAGGATTCTGTGAATATTGAGGAGACCAGAAAATCTTTACGGCTCCAGGAGTCTAAATATGAATATGAAACAAAAAAGAAAGAGGATGACCTCCAACATGCCCTTGAAATCGCCGTAAAAGATGAAAAAATAAGAAGTAAACAGTCTGTCACAAATTTATTAATCATCTTACTTTCTTTTGTTGCACTGTCTCTTATCGTGATCATAGTTAGGTCAATTAAGATCAATCGATTGAAACAGAAACTAATTGAAAAAAATGAAGAAAATGAGGAATTGGTTGCAAATCTCGAGTCTACTGTTGAAGAGAGAACATTGACCCTTAAAGATTCCTTTGCTTTGATTGAAGAGAAGGAAAAAAATTACAGTGATTTATTGGATAAATCCTCAGAAATGATTCAAATGCTTGACCCTGAAGGAAGAATTACTTATGTCAATCAGGCATGGTTGGACAATATGAAGTTCGACAAACCTGATGAAGTTTTGGGTAAGCCAATTGTAGATTTTTTCAATCAAGCAACATTGAAAGAGTTCGAGTTGGTAATGCCTAAATTAATTCAAGGTGAACTCGTTGAAGATTTAGAATGTCAGTTTATTTCCAAGGATACTACCGAGATTGTTTTAAAAGGTCGTGCTAGACCAATAATAAAGAATGGCAGTTATGCAGGTTCTCAGGCCTTTTTCTTTAATATAACCGAGGTGCTCAGGGCAAAGCGTGAGATGGATCAGATGACAAGCTTTAAGGAGATTATGCTCAATATTACAACGGAATACATCAACGCACCTATTTCTGAAATTGATAACGTAATCAACACCTCTCTGCTTGAGATTTCAAAATTTTCCTCGGCCGATAGAGCGTATGTCTTCAAATATAATTTTGAAGAAGAAATTTGTTCTATTACCCATGAGTGGGTTGGTGAGGGGATTCCATCTCAATTGGAGGAGCTCAAAGCGATGCCTTTTTCAAAAGTCCCGCATTCGTTAAAAAAGCATACAAAGGGGCAGTTTGTTGAATTTCCCGATGTATCAAAAATTAAAGACAAAAGAATTTATAATGTGCTTAAAGAAGAAGGGACGCAAAGCATGATCTCTATACCTATGATGCATAATGAAAAGGCCATAGGATTTATAGGTTTTGACCTTATGAAAATAAAAAGAGCGTTTACAGCAGATGAAAAAAACCTCTTATGGATTTATTCTCAAATGTTGGTCAATGTATTCAATAGAATTGCTTTTATTGAGGAGCTTCAGACCACTAAAAATGAGTTAGCTGAGATCAATCTTTCTCTAGAGAAAAAAGTATTAGAAAATACGAAAAAGAATATGGATTTATCTCGCTCAATAATGGAGCAGGAGAAACTCGTGACCATTGGAGAAATTTCTGCTGGTATTGCGCATGATTTGAATACCCCGCTTGGCACGATTCGAGTGGGTGCTGATAACATTAATTATATTTTAAACAGTCTTTTCAGCGGTACTATTTGTGATTTCACAAAAGATGAACTTATACAAATTCTAAACCATGTAGAAAAAAATAGGATTGAAATGTATGTAGGTGGCCTACAAATGCGGAAAGAAAAGGTAGAGATGCTCGAGTTTTTAAATTCCTCAGTGAATGGAAAAACACCTACCGCATTAAATGAGATATCTGATTTGTTGGTAAAATGTCGATTTAATCCTTCTCATCACGAGGAAATTTCAATGATTATATCTAAACCATTGGCAAAAGAATACTTGCAAATTATGAATCAGCTACAAATGGCAATGGCTCAACTTGAAACCATCAGGAAGTCAAGTGATAAAGCCGTAGGTGTTGTTCAGGATATGAGGGCCTTCATAAAAGGTGATAGTATTGTGGAAAAGAAGTTGATTAATTTACGAGATAATATTTCTACAGTTCTTGGTGTGTTTAATTACGAAATTAGCTTACACGTGAATCTCGTTTTTGAGATTGATTCGTCAATCCAATTAATGGGTTATGACATAAAACTTTTTCAATTATGGTCGAATATTGTGAAGAATGGATTAGAAGCCATGGCAGATCAAAAAGATAAGTATTTTGGTATTTTTGCAGAGAGAAAAGAGGGAGAGTTAAAAGTTGTATTTGAGAATAATGGCCCTAAAATCCCAGACGAAATAGCAGGTTCTATCTTTCAAAAGTTTTACACCACAAAAGCGAAGAAAAGCGGCTCCGGCCTTGGGTTAAGTATCGTAAGAAATGTTTTAAAGGAACATCAGGCTGAAATTATTGTTCAATCTAGTGATGACTTAACAAAATTTATAATTACCTTCCAAACGTGAGTCTTTTGTGTGGTATTATTTTAACAAGTGAAAACTTGTCAAGAAGTACCTGACTAATGTAAATTTAATTTTATCACGTTGTTACGAATTAAGGTGTACTTTATACGATATTTAAAGCCTTAAATTATAATTTGTGAATGTTATGCATGCGTTTTGAATTAATCAAATAAATACCTTATCCTGACGGAGGGTTAATTAATGAAAGATAGGATTTTACATATTTGGATAACAATTTCTGAAAATGGTATTTCCAATCACTTAAGTGTTTCCGAAAAAAAAAGAATTAAAGTAATTAATCGAGTTCTTTTTTTAAACGCATTATTGGCGTTTACATTCTTGTTTGTCGATATAGTTAATCGTAGTTATGAGGCTGCCGTCATCTCATCCATAGCTTTTTTTATGAGCCCATTTCTTTTCTTTTTAATAAGAAAAAGGTATTATCAGACTGTTAAATGGGTAATAATTTTATTTTTCATCCTTTTTATTTCAGCAATAAGTATTTTAACTGGAAGGGGTTCTGGGATGATACTTTATTTCATACCCGGGATACTATTTCCAACAATAATATTTGATAAAAACAAAACTATTCTTTTAACATCCTCTTTAATAATTGTGGTTTCAATTGCTGCATTTATTATAAACGAAGTCTATGAGCCACAAGTCATAATTAATCCCAAAGAATTAAGTTTTTACTATATATCTAGTATTATTGGATGCACTGTACTTACCTTACTCATCATTAGGTATTTTAAATCTACCAATACAGAATATGAAAAAATAATTATTGCAAATACAAAAAAGAATATGGATTTAACTCGCTCAATGATGGAGCAAGATAAACTTGTTACAATCGGTGAAATCTCAGCTGGAATTGCTCATGATTTAAGTACCCCATTAGGAACGATAAGAGTTGGAGCAGATAATATCAATTTTATTTTGAGCCGTTTGTTTAATGGTTCTATTTCCGATTTCACGGAGGATGAGCTGACTAGTATTTTTAACCATGTTGATAAAAATAGGATTGAAATGTATGTTGGAGGTCTTCAGATGCGTCAGGAAAAAGAGGAAATGTTGGAGTTTTTAAACAAATCAGTAGATGGAGAAAATCCGAAATTATTAAATGAGCTTTGTGATTTGCTTGTGAAGTGTAGATTTAACCCTACTCACGGCAAAGAAATATTAAAAATCGTATCTAAACCTCTAGCAAAAGAGTATCTAGAAATATTGAATCAACTCCAAATGGCAATGGCACAACTTGAAACAATAAGAAAGTCTAGTGATAAGGCTGTTGGTGTGGTTCAGGACATGAGAGCCTTTATCAAAGGTGAGAGCGTTTTGGAGCCTAAGAAAATTAATTTACGTGAAAATATTTCTACTGTTCTAGGAGTATTTAATTACGAAATTAGTCAAAATGTTAACCTCGTTTTCGAGGTTGATTCATCAATTGAATTAATGGGTTACGACATAAAACTTTTTCAATTATGGTCAAATATTGTGAAAAACGGTTTGGAGGCAATGTCCGGTCAAAAAGATAGATATCTAGGTATTTTTACAGAAATCAAAGCGAATCAATTAAATGTCATATTTGAAAATAATGGACCTAAAATACCTGATGATATAGTTGATATTATTTTTCAAAAGTTTTACTCGACAAAAAAAAATAGAAGTGGTTCCGGTTTAGGTTTGAGTATTGTGAAAAATGTTCTTGAGGATCACCGAGCTGATATTAAAGTTGAATCGAACGAAACCCTAACCAAATTTATAATTACTTTTGAAATATGAGTGA
>CAJWAO010000023.1 GCA_913020765.1 uncultured Flavobacteriales bacterium
AAAAAATGGAAAAAGAATTTAAATTTAGCGGAACTCCCGGAGGGTTATTTATAAATGTTTTGAAGGTATATTTTACCATTCTATTGACCCTTGGTATAGGAACTCCTTGGGCTGTTTGTCGTCTAGAACGATGGAAAGCTGACCACACGACCATTGATGGGAGAAAAATACAATTTAATGGGAATGGAAGTGATTTGTTCGGAAAGTTTTTAATCGGCTACTTTTTAACTTTGATCACATTGGGTATTTACATTTTTTGGTTTGCGATTACCCTTCAAAAATTCCTGATTGAAAACAGAAAATTTATAGACTAAGGTGCACAAAATATGGCGAAAATTTAAGATTATCCGAGACGCCTTTATACATTTTAATTTGTGAAAAGACATACAGTTTCAATACTAAGCTTGCCTTTAATAAATAACTATTCTTTCAGCTACTTGATATCCTGACGACTTTGAAGAGAGAATCATGTGATACATACCAGACTTTAATTGTAGGTCGAACCTATGCACGTTACTTTCAACTAGACCAGATTGTATATGCTCCCCCTGGTTATTAATAATCAAATAGGAAAAATCGTTGTCTATGTAGGAAGGCAAATAAAGCTCGAATACTCCCCGCGAAGGATTTGGTCTCATACCATAGCTAAACATAGATTTTTCATCGATGCCAACAGAACCCTCAAGCACACCGAAGTCGAAAAAAAAGGTGTCGTTTGGCACCACTCCCGGAGTACAAGGCAAAGGCAAAGAGCCAACACTTAAAAAATAATTGAAATTATAATTAACTGCCGCAGGTAATGGCATGATTACAATTGTATCTGTTGTGCTGCACATTGCTGTGGCCATCCCCAAGCAATATTGTGATGATGCAGTTATATCAGTACCAGAAATTTGAACTGAGGAATTATCTGCCAAACAAGAGGTGGTGGAAAAAGTCAAGTCGATAAATACAAAAATAGTGTCATCAGAATTAGGATATATTGGCTCCATTGAGACACTGGTGATGTTGTTTTGGGAAAAAATACTCGTCCAACATAGAGATAGAGTAATGAGAACTATTGACAAAACTTTCATGGCTTCTTTTTTCTTTTGACGAAGACTTATAAGTTTGGTTGTTTTATATCATTTTAAATTATCCCCTCCTTAATTGAATAATGATACACCTGCAATCGATTTTAAGTCATGTATGAGCTGCTGATTTGAAATTGGGATACTGATTCTCAAGCTTGGACTGCCTCCAAAGTCTTTGTGGATAATTCTACAATTGCTAGACTTCACTGCATTCATTACAAATGGCATTGCTGCGTATGAAAAACGAATATCTATGTCGTTTCGTTCCTCATCTTCAATGATTGATACATTTTCAAAAGCCCCTTTTGCTGCGGTTCGGTAGGCATTAATCAATCCCCCAACACCGAGATTGGTGCCGCCGTAATAACGCACAACTGCCACAAGTACATTTGTTAAATCAAAAGATTTTATTTGACCGAATATTGGGAATCCGGCGCTATTGGAGGGTTCGCCGTCATCACTGTAACGATAGTCTTCTTTTTTACGCCCAAAACAATAGGCGTAACAAACATGAACACATCCTTGATTTTCTTTTCTGAGGCGCTCAAGATGAGCTTTTACCTCATCGACATTTGAACACGGGTAGGCATAAGCCAAGAATTTGGACCCTTTTTCCTTGTAGAAACCCGCTCCTGGAGCTTCAATTGTTCGAAACACAAATAATTTACTTAATAATTATTCTAGAGTTCCAGGTGTGGCGATCATCAGCAACTTCAATCAAGTAAACTCCGGCATCCATTGAGGTTTGGAATTTTTCAAGATCAGAGACCAATGAGAGGGTCTTTGCATAAACTGTTGCGCCCGTCATATCCATCATTGTCAGCTTTGCATGCTCAAATGGTGAACCGTTAAAATCAATTGTGAAAGTTCCATCAGAAGGATTAGGCATGACCTTTAAACTCGGCATTATCGGTTCAGAAACTTCAACCAATGACAACTCATCCACTAGGTTAAGATCATCTAAATAATAATCCCCTGGAGGTTGTTGCCCCGTAAATGGGTTGTAGGCATATGCGCCAAATTCAATCCCTCCAAAAGGAATACCACCAGTTGTGCCGAAAGATGTGCCCATCGTTCCGATAGATACTTCATCCACAATAAACTCCGAGGTAGCATTGTCTAAATCAAAGATTAGATGAATTTCATGCCATTCCCCTGCAGAAAGGTTATCAGCCTCTAAATACTCAAATGCTTCCCAATCAAGGAAGAGAAGTGCAGAATCACCAAGTATACTTATTGAATGTGGCATCTCAAGATTTAATGAGTCGTGAAAACCTATAAAGCCACCGTCACTATCCTCAGGAATAAAAATATTGGCGTAAAAAGAATATTTCCCTTCGATATAATCTGACCAAGACCAGGTTGCCCTTGTATTCGTTGTTCCATCATCGAAAACATGCCCAGAATTTGTGCCAGACAAAAATTGATCTGTACTCACCACACAAGACTCAGCATCTAACCCCGTCCATAGGCCCCAACCGTTTGAAGCGCCAACAGTACTTACAAGGTCCCCAACGTTATATTCATCAAATGATTCATTCATAAGACTCCACTGACTAAAGGCCATAGATGGGAGTAACATTAAAACAATTCCTAAAACTTTATTCATACCACATCTTTTTAATTTAATCCTAAAGTTATTGATTAATCAAAGAAAACCCAAAACAGGCTTTTAATTTGAGGTTAAAAAAAAGGCAGCCGCGGGCTGCCTTTCATGTTTGTATATTAAAATACTTACTTGATAACGATTCTTGAAGAGAATTCGTTCGTGTTGTCAGCAACCTTTAAAACATATACTCCAGCATTTAAATCTAGGTTGAAGTTTTTTGAAGAATTTGAGACAGCAGACAACTTCTCAGTGTAAACTACAGCTCCCATCATATTCGTGATTGTTAATGAAGCATTGTCAAAAGCATAGTCGTTAAAATCAACTGAGAAATCACCCATGGATGGGTTTGGTGCAACACTAATCGCCATTACGTTGTTTTCGTTGATTCCTGCACCACCTGTAATATCTACGACTTCTAAATCATCAAAGAAAAACTCTCCTGGATTGTACTCAACAGGGTCTGCGAAAACATTAATTCCCGTTCCCCAAAGGTCAAATGCACCGAGGCCATTGATTGCCATATTTCCATTACCAGCTGTTCCAGTACCGACAGATTCACCGTTCACCATAATGTTAGAAGTATTCGCATCAAGATCAACCATTAAATCAATAGCATCCCATGCTCCTGGAGTTAGGGGCGCCTGCGCAATGTACGCAGCTCCATCAGAAACCAATAGCAAGGTATCTCCTGAAATAATGTAATACATTGAAGAATACGTTTCATTAATGTCCATCATGTTGTCACCAATCCCAACATATCCACCTGCACTACCTTCAGGAACATATAGATTCATTTTAATCATGTATTGACCCGAATTGAGATTATTCCATGCAAATATTCCGTCTGAGTCAACAGTTTCATTGCTCACTGAACGTCCAGACATTGAACCATTTGCTGCATACGTAGAACTTGCCAATGAGGAATATCCAGCGCTAGCTGCACCAAAGTCAGCTCCCCATTCTCTCCAACCATTATCACCACCTACATCGGTCAAGACGTCTCCATCAGAATAGCTTTCAAAATCCTCCGAGATAAGTGTTATCTGAGCATTCATTAAAAAGGGTACCGCAAATACGGCAGAAAGTAAAATTTTTTTCATAGTCTTTATTTAAATTGTTAATACCACTAAAATAAGCATTTTTTACATTGTATTTAGATACATACGCCAGGTCGAAGTCAATTTAGTTTTATCCAAAGACCTCATCGGCATAGGATATTTGATGTAACTTTAAATTAGTGACCTGCTAGGCATCCTATTTTTTTTAGAGCCGTTAAAAAGAAAAATTATCAATACGATACGACATCAATGAAAAAATATTTATTCCCTTTACTTGTAATACAAATGTTCACAGGAATGACAAAAGCACAGGATGAAGCCTCCGTTTTATTCATAGGAAATAGTTATACCTATTTTAATAATATGCCTAGCATACTTTCCGATATCGCAACATCATTCGGAAATACTATTAACCATTCCTCTCAGACTCCTGGTGGAGCTACATTTTCAGGACACGCAGGAAATACAGCGACCTACACTGCTATGAATAGTGAAGATTGGGACTATGTGGTGCTTCAAGGACAGAGCCAAGAGCCGTCATTCCCTTATGGGCAAGTAAATACACAAACATTGCCTTATGCGATGCAGCTTGCGGACAGTGCCCAGGCAATATCAACTTGTTCACAGGCGATGTTTTTCATGACCTGGGGCCGTCAAAATGGAGACCCACAATGGGACTCTATCAATACATTTGATAAAATGAACGAGCGGCTTCGACTTGCTTATTTGCGTTTTGCGGACTCATCAAATGCTTCAGTTTCTCCTGTGGGCGTTACATGGAAATACGTCAGAGACAATCATCCAAATATAAACCTATACACAGGAGACGGTTCACACCCTTCATATGCAGGATCATACCTAGCTGCATGCACCTTTTATGCTTCAATTTTTCATAGCTCACCTGTAGGATCGACCTTCAATGGAGGTCTCAACGCATCGGAAGCATTATTGCTGCAAGAGGCGGCAAGTTTATGTGTGCTCGATAGTATCCAAACTTGGAGGTTAAAGCACCACGATTCTTTATCTCAGGTCTCGTTTACATACGAAATAGATACCGTGAACTTATCTGTGAGCTTTGATGAAAATATAAATTATGTGGATTCTATCTTATGGGATTTTGGCGACGGCAATACCTCCGCGTTAAGCAACCCATCACACTCGTATAACGATCCAGGCGAATATACTGTTGAGCTCATTGGTTATAGTTCGTGTTCAGGCGATACCACATCACAAAACATACTTATTGAAACACCTATTGGGGGTATGAAACAACAAGATAGTGGCGCAAATTATTGCATTAAAAAGATGTCAGAAAACAAATACAATCTATCTGGTTTAAATCACAAAGCCATTGATAAAATTGAAGTCTTAGATGTAATAGGTAGGTCAATCAAAGCCAATTTTGAGGTATTAAACTTGCATTCCGTGAATATTGGATTCACCCACAAAGGTCAGGTTCTCATTCATTTTCAGCTCGATGGAGTTCCGCAATTATTACGCATATACAATTAAAGGTATATACACATGGAATGTGAGTAACATTTCAAGCTTCTTTGGTACATTTATTGCTATTCATTATGCGAAATGAATAGAGAAGTGATACTTTTCCCCGTTATTTTGAGTTGCCTTATTATTTTGGTCTCAAGTACCTCCAATATTGATTTTGTTTTTTATTCGCATGATGCAGAGGAAATTGCCCTTTATGAGCTTGGCGAAGATTTTGTTTCAGAAGAATCTATTTCTACTCATTGGGTTAGGATTGAATATTTGGCTTCAAAAAATAATTATCCGATGCAAAGCTCAGGAAAAGTAAAACTTCAATTTAAAGATGTTGAAACACCTCCTCCAGAATTCTCGTTTTGTTAAATTCGAATTACGTTAAAAGGTTAAATTATTCAATATCAAAAATCAATAATACAATGAAAACTAAAATTTTTATACTTGGATGCATCGTTGCATTCTTGTCATCATGTGCTGTAATACGTCCAGGAGATGTTGGCATAAAACAGCACTTTGGAAAGCTAAAGGGCAAAACAAAAACACAAGGCCTTATGTTTTTCAATCCTTTTACAAGTAGTATCGTTCGTATTCCTATCCGAACTGTAAACAAAGAGATTAGGTTGAATCTACCATCAAAAGAAGGGCTTAATGTTCAATCTGAAATTTCTATTCTATATCACATTGAACAAGATAAAGTTTCAGAAATAATTTCAACTGTCGGAAGGCGCTATGAGCAGACCCTAATCTTGAGCACGTTTAGATCTGCTTCTGCCGATGTGTGTGCACGGTTTTTTGCTAAAGACATGCATTCCGGTAAACGGGGTGAAATTGAAAAAGAAATCAAGGCTCAAATGTCGAGACTGCTGGAAGGAAGAGGGTTCGTGATTGAAGCAGTCCTTCTCAAAAGCATCACTTTACCCAAAGGACTCTACGCAGCTATTGAAGGGAAACTTCGTGCAGAGCAAGAGGCCCAGCAGATGCAATTCGTTCTACAACGGGAAGAAAAAGAGGCTGAGAGAAAACGAATTGAGGCCGCCGGAATTAGAGATGCACAGCTCATCATAAAAGAAGGTATCACGGAGGGAAATATTCAATGGAAAAGCCTTGAGGTATTGAAGGAAATTTCAATGTCACCGAATGCCAAGCTCATCTTAACTGACGGTAAAACACCTGTACTAATTGGAGGAGATAAGGACTAGTATTTCTGATTTTAGAACCTTGGAATTAAATACGGCGGCACCATCGTCGCCGTATTCATTGATATGAAAAAGGTAATTATTATTGGGGGAGGTGCAGCTGGCTTTTTTACCGCAATTAATGCCAAAGAAATGAATCCGAGTCTTGAGATTTCAATCTTAGAAAAAGGTAAGGAGGTACTGCATAAAGTGAGGATTTCTGGAGGTGGACGATGCAACGTAACCCATGCCTGTTTTGAGCCAAGAGAGTTGGCAAAATTTTATCCTCGCGGCGAAAAAGAACTATTGGGTCCTTTTCATCAATTTATGACAGGGGATACATTTGAATGGTTCGAAAACAACGGAATCCCCTTAAAAACGGAAAAAGACAAGCGTGTTTTTCCTGAATCTAATTCTTCGCAAAGCATTATCGATTGTTTTCTAGGAAAAACCCGGGATCTAGGAATTCCAGTATTAAAAAATCATGGAGTCAATGCAATCAAAAAACAAGAAAAGTCATGGCTTGTAGCTACCAAAGAAAAACAATTTGTTTGCGATGCAGTGGTAATGGCAGCAGGAAGCAGTAGAAAAGTTTGGGATTTGTCTAAATCTCTTGGTCATACAATCATCTCGCCTGTTCCTTCATTGTTTACCTTCAACATAAAGGATGATAGAATTAAAGACCTATCAGGAATATCGATATCTAATGCTACTATTAAATTAATAGATACGAATCTCGAAGCTTTGGGGCCATTATTAATTACCCATTGGGGCTTAAGTGGTCCGGCGATTTTAAAACTTTCTGCATTTGGAGCAAGAGTTTTGGCAGCTAAAAATTATGAATATCAAGTTCAGATTAATTGGTTATCTCAACCCGCTGATGAAATTTTAGATACATTATTGAACTTAAAAAATAAACAGCCCAAAAAACAAGTGATTGTTCACTCCCCCTTTAAAGAAATTCCAAAAAGACTTTGGGAGCGTTTTGTATTGGCGTCCCACATTCATGTTGGCAATAATTGGGCAGATTTAAGTCATATTCAAATAGATAATTTGACAAGGCAGCTCACCAAAGCAGTGTATACAGCCAAAGGTAAAAGTACTTTTAAAGAGGAGTTTGTGACAGCTGGTGGTGTAGATTTAAAAGAGATTAACTTTAAAACCTTTGAAAGCAAATTGCAAAACAATTTGTTTTTTATCGGCGAAATATTGAATATTGATGCGGTGACAGGTGGCTTTAATTTTCAGAATGCCTGGACAGGCGGCTGGTTATGCGCTAAAGGCTTAGCACGACTTTAAAACCAGATGTCAACTTGTTAAGGACCCAAAATAATTAAATTTTAGAAATTAATATTTACCTACATTGGATAAAAAACGATATCTATGAAACAAATTATAGTTCTTTGCCTTCTGTGGGTTTTTACAAATGTCGTTTTTGGACAAGTAGACACAGTCGAGGTATATAGCGAAGTAATGGATCAAACCATTCCCAACCTTGTCATTACACCTAAAGATTATACAGACCAAAATAATGAGCTACCCGTTCTTTACCTCCTCCATGGCGCTGGAGGCTATTTTAGCAATTGGTTCTTTCGTGTGCCCGAAATAGAACAATATGCCACTGATTACAATATGATTATTGTTTGCCCTGATGGAGATAAAACAAGTTGGTATATAGATAGCCCGATAGATTCATCAAGTCAATATGAAAGCTATATCACAAGAGAGCTTGTTCCCGCAATAGACCAAAATTATCGGACCATAAAGAAAAAGCATGGACGTGCAATTACAGGGTTAAGTATGGGGGGTCATGGCGCATTATACCTTGCTTTTCGCAATCAAGACATATGGGGCGCTGCAGGAAGCATGAGTGGTGGTGTCAATATAATCCCCTTCGCTGAAGAATGGAGTATCGATGAGATTCTCGGTCCCTACGCTCAGAATAAAGAAAATTGGGAAACGAATACTGTGGTTAACCTCACACATTTATTAAATGGAGACCTCAAAATAATCTTTGATTGTGGCAAAGAGGATTTCTTTGCCGATGTCAATAGGGAATTACATGACAAATTAATGGCTGAGGGAATTCCGCATGAGTATACTGTTCGGCCAGGAAAGCACAATTGGGAATATTGGCGCAATTCCATAAAGTATCACCTTTTATATTTTGATACTTTTTTTGGCCGAGAATAGCAATCATTTTAGGAAAGTTCGAGCAATGAATCGAGCATCCTGTTGCGCACGATTTGAATAATTCTTTTGTTCATAGAACGCTCACTTTTCAGGTAGGTTAAAAATTCCTCTTTGGTAAGCTGCCCCAAAATCATTCCTTGAATTTCTTTTTTGAACGGATTATCGTTTTGAAAGGCACTTTCAATTGCACTGACCCTTTTCTGTTTATCCATTAGATGAAAAACAACCTTTTTGGATAAGAAATAGCTTTTGACTCGAAGAATTAGGACATCATGCTGCATTTTGATCACAGGTCGCAGTATCATATTCTGAAAAAGCTCCTCTTTTTTGAGCTTACCTGCAATTAGCGAGTCGGGAAGAACGGGTCGTACTTTTTCCATGCTTAGTTGTTGTAAAAAGAACCTAAAACACGGTCCTCGAACTGATAGCCTCCATTGGTTTCTTGCTTATCTAGTTTCTTGTATTCTACAAGTCCCCAAAGCAAAAACTCTTTAAAAAAGAGCTTATCCGAAGGACTTGCCAGCGCTTGATACATTTCAACGATATCATTCAAAGGCTCCACTGCATTTAATATTTTAGCATACTCCTGATCGGTCAAATCTGCGGACAGTGAAAAAGAGCTATTTTCCATGAACCAAGAAACGACGGCATCAAATTCATCGGTGGCACCTGGCTTGCTTAGCTTCTTAATTTCTCTAAAGCTATCATTAAACAAAGTTTTGACTGCATTGCCCAAGAGCAATAAAGCAACATTCTCTGCTCCCTCCTGTTCGCCCTCGTAAACAAGCTCAACTTTACCAGTGATGGCAGGGATCACCGCTAAGAAGTCTGACATCCGCACAGCAGTACTTTCTTGCTGGGTCGTCAACATACGATAGGTCGCTCCACTCAACAGGTTTTCGTACATGGTAATGCTCATTCGTGCAGAAACACCACTTTTCGCATCAATCAATTCATTTTCGCGTGCTTCAAATCCAATTTGTTCAATTAAAGTTTTAGCAAGCTCAGGAACATAAATTGCATCTGATTCTATCTGCTTAGCGACCTCTTGATTGGTAATCTCTTTGGCAAGCTCAATGGAATTTGGATAGTGGGTAATGATCTGAGAACCAATACGGTCTTTAAGGGGGGTTACGATACTTCCTCGATTTGTATAATCCTCTGGATTAGCGGTAAATACAAAATTCACATCCAGCGGTAGGCGAATTTTAAACCCTCGAATTTGAACATCGCCCTCTTGGAGAATATTGAAGAGTGAAACCTGAATTCGTGCCTGCAAATCTGGAAGCTCGTTGATGACAAAAATGCAGCGATTGGCCCTTGGGATCATTCCAAAATGAATGACACGCTCATCAGCATAAGAAAGTTTTAAATTAGCAGCTTTGATTGGGTCCACGTCTCCGATAAGATCCGCAACAGTCACATCAGGCGTAGCCAATTTCTCTGAAAAACGATCTGAGCGATGAACCCAAGAAATCGGTGTGTTGTCTCCTTGTTTTGCAAGCAATTCCTTAGCATAAAAAGAAATTGGGTTCATTGGATCGTCGTTAATTTCTGAACCCTCTACAATCGGAATATACTCATCCAATAGATTTGTTAACGAACGTGCAATTCTTGTTTTGGCCTGCCCCCGAAGACCTAGGAGGTTAATATTGTGTTCAGACAATATTGCATGAATGAGCTGGGGAATCACGGTTTCATCATAGCCAATGATTCCTTCAAAAAGTGGCGCCTTTTGCTTAAGTTTTTCCATGAGGTTATCGCGAAGTTCCGTTTTTATTCTCTTGGATACATAACCCGTCTTTTTGAGGGCGCCTAAGGTTTTAATTTCTTGAAAATTCATACTTATCTTTTAATATTTTTTTTGCGGTTTGTTTCATAGTCTTCGAAAATCATTCCTCCCAATCCTTTAAGTCCAGTGTAAAATGCTTTGCCCTGATTGGCTGCAGTGAATTCCTGAACGAACTGCTGTAAATAGCGATCTTGGGCGATCATAAAGGTGGTAATTGGTATTTGAAGCTTTCGTGATTGTTTGGCCATATTCAAACACTTACTTGTAATAAATTCATCAAGGCCATTACTGTTCTTATAGTACTCCCCACTTGGAAGTTTGATACACGATGGCTTGCCATCGGTAATCATAAAAATTTGTTTGTTGGTCTGTTTTTTACGTCGCAGTATATCAAGCGCCAAAGACATACCAGCTACCGTATTGGTATGGTAAGGCCCTACCTGCAAATACGGTAATTCTTTCAGCTTTATGGGCCAAGCATCGTTTCCAAATACAATGATGTCTAAAGAGTCTTTTGGGTAGCGCGTTCGAATAAGCTCGGCCAATGCCATCGCTACTTTTTTAGCGGGCGTAATACGGTCCTCACCATAAAGAATCATGCTGTGGCTAATATCAATCATCAATACGGTACTCATCTGAGCATTGAAGTGGGTATCATTGACCACCAAATCTTGCTCTGTGAGTTTAAATTCTCCTGCTCCATGATTCACCTGGGCATTTTTAATACTTTCAGTCATGGATATTTGGTCTAGCCCATCTCCAAAAACATAGTTTTTCGTGTCACCAGTATAATCTTCTCCCTGACCAGAATGTTTGGTCTTATGATTTCCCTTTCCTGACTTTTTGAGCGAGCCAAAAATCTGATTGAGTGAACGCTGACGTATCAGCTGTTCGGTTTTTGAGGTAATCTGAAGCCCATTTCCCTTGCCTTTTTTAGGATCATCATTAAGGAATCCTTTTTTCTTGAGATCCTCGATAAAATCTTCTTTGGTGTATTCCGCAGAATACAATTTATATTCACGGTCTAATTCATCCATCCAATTCAGGGTTTCATCAACGTCACCAGATGTGAAAACAATCAGCTCCTGAAAGATATCAAAGAGACGCTCAAAAGGAGATTGCTCCTTTTTCTCATGCGGAGAAAAGGTAAAACCAGATTTTGAATAAGAATAAGATTTGGACTTCATTTATAAAATTACAACGTGGTTCGACAGCTTTTATATTTTTACCGACCCAATTAAAACAAATTGAACTCAAATAAGTTTGGTGAAAAAAAGGAAATTAAACCGGCTTTGAGTAAAAACTAAAAACAAGCAAAAATCATCTCGTGGTATATTCTAATATGGTAAACAAATCCCCATCCATCGTCTCAACGACAATTTCAATATCTAATTCTTCTCTTGTCGTAAATTGTAGTGAATAATGATTCTCCCCTTCCTCTTTTAAGAATGTCTCGGTGTTCTCGTCGTCTAAATAAAGAAATATATCAACCACCCCTTTGGCAAGAAACTCAAAATAATGGGGTTTTCTTTTTCTTAATCGAAAATCCTTCGGTGCTCGTATTACCTGAAATTCTGATGGTTCCACTGGATAAATTTTTGGAAACTTTGCCGATGGCTTTTTCAATGCCTTTATGAATGCTGCTTTTGCGTCTAGTAAGTTGGATGTAAAGGAATAAATTGGGATGAGCTGAAGTGATTCAAACTTATTGAGGGAGGGTCTGGGCTCCGTTAAAAGCAATGAGGTATCCTCAGGGTAATGAGAAAATATCGCCTCATAAGGACTTAAATTAAACCAATTATCTGAATACTCCTTTGTAAATACTAACCTTCCGCGTGCATCATCATTTCCGCTACCTGCTCCCCAGGTAGCATCAAAAACCCGCCAGTCATCACCAATTTTAATCATATTCCAAGCGTGATCCCCCTCTTCGTCATCGAAATTCCAAGATTCCTCTTGTACATCATTCTTAGAGTAACCCGACACAAATTGAATGTTCAAGCCCATCTTTTTTCCGAGCAATTCAAACAATTTAGCATAGCCCTGACATACTGCTTTTCTAGATTTTAGTACCCCTAGAGCACTGTTATCACCAAACTTATTTTTATTAATAGCCTTGGCGTCATAGCTTATATTCTCAGCCAACCATACATATATTGCCCTTGCTTTTTCGAGGTCAGTTTCGGCAATTTCTTCAAAATAAGAAACCAATAAATCAGGATCTTTTTCAATGGATTTTGGACTAACACGAACGTAGGCGTCTATCTCTGAATACTTCGAATTATCAAATAAGTCTTGTGCCGCATCAAGGGTCAAATTTTGCGCGCTGATGAAAGATGTGCAGCATATGAACAGAAAATAGACAGTGTATCTCATAAATAACAGTTCACTTTTATAACTAACCCTTTGAGCACATATCGTTACTTTTTAAAAACCTGATGCTGACCAATCTCAGTCACCCATTTGGGGAGCTGATTCGGATCATAGGGTTCACCCATTGCTCTTACTACCTCCTCAGGTTTTACAATCCCCTTTTTTGAAGTAAAGGCATACTTGACCACAGAGGCCATGTGGGTCTTTTCATTGCGCTCGATTTTTTGGAAGAAATAAAACCAATTGGCGTCATAACCTATAATCGTGGTCTTCAATTCAAACCTTTGAAACAGACGCAAACGGTGACGGTATTCATTGTAGGTGCCCGTAATGGTGAGCGACCATTGGTTTTTCTTTAAAAATCCATTAATATTTACCCGTGTCCCATATCCATATCTACCAAGGTCTAGCAATGTCACATAGCGACCATTGTTGAGCTCTAAAAAAGGATCGATGTCCTGAGGTAAAACCATTAAGGAAATGGTATCACTTTCTCGACTGTAGAAATCTAATTTCGGTTGGAATTTCTTCTTTATTAAGACCCTTGCGAGTCGAAGGTATGGATACATTTTCTTTCGGTTTTTAACAATTCAATGATAAGTAATTTTTAGCGGAGTTTTGTTTTATACTCTTGAGTTTCTTATATTGATAGAAATTAAAGTACTATGGATTCATCAAAATGTGCATGTGAATGTAATGCTTGCAAGTCCGGTAATTGCAACGCTTGTAATTGCTCAGATTGCAATTGTGCTGATTGCGGTTGCTAACAACGTTATAATTTCACACCTTCTTTATTGGAGAACAGGACTAAATAAAGCACTGTGCTCCTCCACAAACGATTCCAAAGTTTGGAAAAAGTTAAGTATATCCTCTTTTTTGTTTTGCGCGTTAATCGTCACCAAACGAATAAATTCATCTTGGCGGAAAGATCCGTAGGAAACAAGTAATTGGGAATGTTCATATAAAGCTGTGCATATTTTTCTAGCTGGGATACCCTTATAGTTGAAACAGACAGAAATGGATTCCTCGAAACTATACAATACATAATCACTATTGCTTTTGATGTAATTTCGAGCGACATCGGCCAGGTCAAATTGACGGTCTATAATTCGCTCCAAACCATTGGTTCCGACACTTTTCCATAGGGTCCAAAACTTTAATGCATCGTTTCTTCTCCCGCATTGCAGAGAAGTTTTTCCTAAATTAAATTCGTCGTGATCCGTTTGGTAGAGATAACTCGCTTCATTTGAAAAGGAATCATGGAGGTGCTTTTTATTTCTCGCTACTATAATGGAACAAGTAACAGGAGTTCCAATCATTTTATGCGCATTGTAACTAAAAGAATCAACCAATTCTACACCATCAATGAGGTGCTTGTATGTTTTACTGAATAGCACTGAACCACAATAAGCACCATCCAAATGAATCCACATTCTATGTGCATCACATATTTTCCTGACTTCGGTAATTTCATCAAAGGCACCCATAACCGTTGTTCCTGCAGTTAGGTTTACCATCATCGGTGCAAAGCCATTTTGTTTGTCTTCGACAATCATTTTTGATAGCTCAGAAACATTCATTTTACCGAAATCATCACAGGGTACATA
The DNA here is from genome assembly GCA_913020765.1 of uncultured Flavobacteriales bacterium. Lineage (GTDB taxonomy): Bacteria > Bacteroidota > Bacteroidia > Flavobacteriales_D > Crocinitomicaceae > UBA952. The sequence continues at coordinate 14,381 of CAJWAO010000023.1, forward strand.
GCGGACATTATTTCTGCCAATCCCAGAAAAAGCGGCATTTTTAGGAATACTATAATGAGACTCTTTGGAGGTATATACTATCATTTTGCGCTGTACACCTTCAAACTTTATTGCCTGATCAAAAGCATCTCTTGCCATCACCATAGCCATGTAATTCGTCATTGACCCTCCTGAAGCAAAAGTTCCGTCGGAGTTGCTATCCCATCCAATAATTTTACACGTTTCGCGAAGCAATATTTTTTCAACACCCACTTGCGGCCCTGCGACTTTATAGGTGTACATACTGGAATTCAAAATAACTGCGAGAAGATCACCAAGTACTGCCTTCTCATTTCTTCCTCCAAAAAGCTGATTGAAAAAAGCATTCGTTGCCGTTCGTGGTGTTTTAAGTACAAGGTCTTTTAACAAGTGTTCAAATTCATCATCTGGAATCCCATTTTCGCTTAAAGAGAGGTCTAAAGTTGTATATAAATCCTTGGAAGCAACAAGCTCAGAAACAGGGTTCGTTAGCTCATCGGAGAGCAACGCCCTAACAATCTTCTCAAATTTCTCTATGGTGTTCAGCATTGTAACTGGTTTTTTCGTGTGCCATTTGGTTAAAAAAATCCCATTAGATTTAGAAGACTTTATAACTATTAAAATTATTCAACCAAATTACCACTCAAAATCCGCGCAAAGTTAATATTATTTAGCCTCTTTCATATCCACAAGAAAAAACACCGAGATACCTATGAAAGTTCTGAAATCCGGTTATCAAACATAATGGTTTACCATTTTTTGAAAAGTTGTAGGGCCAATAAAAAATGCCAACACCTATCATTTTGTCAGAACTTTTTCTAATTAGATATCAGGAGGTATCTCTTATTTTTATTGATAAAAATGACCATTACTTAATTCCATGAGCTGTCAAATCAGTTTATTCAAGTAACATTCCTTCAAAGTCATTGATCTCATCAGTAGAGTCAATGAGAGCGCGCAATTCATCACTCATGGGTTGTAACTTTTGACCATCAATTTTTAATTGTCCCTCTTCACTCAAATCAATCACATAATTCAAAGAGAATTTTGGGTCTGTATTTTGATAGTCTGACCTTTGATGTGAACCTCTACTTTCCTTTCTGGCCTTTGCCCCTAACATTGTGGCTTCTGCTGACATGATCGCACCTTCGAGATCGAAGGCAAGCATTAAATCTTCATACCCCTCACTATCAGGTCTAACATCCAAAGATTTGATTGAGTCTTTGAGGCCGGCGATTTTTTTTAGTCCTACATCTAATTTTTGCTCGTTTCTTACCACTCCACAATACTCCCACATAATATTTCGAAGCTCCCGTTGCAAGGGTCTAGCAACATGATCTCCATGTTTCAAAAAAGAGTCAATTTTTTCATGAGCAGCACGCACCGCAACACGAGATCGATATTGGTAATCCAGTGATAGTGATCTTTGACAAGCATGATAGCCTGCTCTTTTACCGAAAATAAGTATCTCAGCAAGAGAATTTCCTCCCAGACGATTTGCTCCATGTAACCCCGCCGTACACTCTCCTGCTGCAAATAAACCTACAACCCCTGTACTATGTGTCTCAGGGTCAACAGCAATTCCCCCCATTGAATAGTGCGCTGTCGGCGCAACTTCCATTGGTTCTTTAGAAATATCAAGCATTAAAGTATCAAGAAATTGTCGATACATCCGGGGCAATTTTTCTAAGATAAATTCTTTGGACTTATGACTGATATCTAAATATATCCCTCCATTTTTTGTTGCTCGACCTTCAGAAATTTCGAGATAATTCGCCATGGCAACTCTGTCGCGCGTAGATAGCTCTAGCCGCTCTTTATCATATTTCCCCATGAATCTCTCGCCGTCTCCATTGATCAGGTGTCCTCCCTCGCCACGGACTGCCTCAGTCACGAGCGTTCCTGCGATTTCCTCAGGAACAACCATACCTGTTGGATGAAATTGTACCAATTCCATATCCTTAAGCTTACATCCCGCCTTTAGACCTAAATAAAAAGCGTCTCCAGAATTTTCATTTCTTCGAGAGGAACTTTTACGCCAAATTCTAGTATGACCTCCTGCAGCGAGAACAGTTGAGTCAGCAATAAAAACCGTTCTCTCACCATTATCAATATTGAATGACATGGCTCCAAAACAAATATTATCGTGCACGAGCAATTCTGTCACATACTGACTGTCATATATAGGAATTTCAAGCTCCTCTGCCTTTTTGATTAATGCATTGAGTATGGATCTTCCCGTATAATCTCCCGAATAACAAGTTCTTCTGTAGGTATGTGCACCAAAGTATCTTTGATCGAGCTTCCCATCATCTAGTTTGGCAAAATTGGCTCCCCATTGATCTATTTCTTCAACAAGCTCAGGTGCCTCTTTGGACATCAGCTCAACCATTCTTGGTTCAGAAAGATGATACCCTTCAATCATTGTATCAGCGAAATGCTGTTTCCAAGAATCCTCAGGGTCGACATTACCAAAAGAGGCATTAATACCCCCAGCAGCAAGAACAGTATGAACGTCCTCTTTTTTTCTTTTACCTATTACCGTTACTTCAACACCAGCTAATTTGGCCTCAATTGCCGCTCTTAATCCTGCTCCACCACTACCAATGACAAGCACATTTGAAATATGTGTCTTGTGTTTTATACCCTTCATTTTAATTGATTTATTTTAATTTTTATCTATTGACCCCATTACCCTTTTCATGAAAGCATTTAAAGCCTCTCTTTCGGAAACACCGTTACCTATAGACTCGCTGACAGCAATCGCACCATGTAAATTACTGATGAGCTCACCAAGCACGTCTAACTCTTCATCTTTGAGTGTTTCATTTAAGGATAGTTCCTCTAAGGTCTCAATCGTTTCATGAATAAAATCTTCGTCCTTTTCGTTGATGAATCTAACCAGCTGCTTAATGATTGGAAGCCTCATCTACAAAAGATTTAAGTACTTCAGACTTATTGGTTTGTACTTGATTCTTTAAGACACCATTTTCAAATGATGCAAATGTTGGGAGGTGATTCACATTCGCTAGCTTTCGAGATTTGGGGCTTTTTTCAGCATCAACGATTATAAATTCAATATCCGCATACTCACGAGAAAGTTTCTTGAATTTGGGTTTCATGATCCGACAGTTACCACACCAATTTGATGAATACTGAACAAGTACCTTTGAGTGATTTTTGATTGATTCTTCGAGGATATCCTCTTTTAATTCATTGAACATATTATTCTTTTTAAACCTCTCTAATATGTCTACCACGACTAAAATTGGCGATTTGCTACTTTAAGTTGTAACATATTTCGAGACTCTTTTTACAAAATCAATGCAAAATTAGACATTAATGCCATTCGCTTTTATCGAAAAAATATATAGTTTTGATAGATAAAATCGAATATGAATTTTCGGCAGCTAGAATATATCATTGCCCTTGAAGAGGAAGGACATTTTAGAAAAGCCGCTGAGCGTTGTTTTATTAGTCAAGCCACGTTGAGTGAAATGATCAAGCGCCTCGAGGATGAGCTGAATATCCTGATTTTCGACCGAAGTCGTAACCCTGTAGTTCCAACCCAAAACGGTAAAGAGGTTCTACTGAAATCTCGTGAAATCCTAAAAAGGTCGAAGGAGTTAATTCATTTGAAATCGACACTTGAAGGACAATTGTCAGGAGTGCTTCACATCGGTGTAATTCCGACAGTGGCCCCCTTACTGCTCCCAAAAATCATCAAACCTTTTGTGAAAAAATATCCTGACGTTGAGCTAAAAATAAAAGAGGCAACAACAGATCAGCTTATTTCAGATTTAGAGTCCGAGCGTATTGATGCAGCAATTTTAGCAACTAACCCCATCAATAAAGATTTTACAGAATATCCTTTGTACACTGAGGCATTAAAAGTATATGGAATCGATGATAAGTACAAACAATTAATTACAACGAAAGAGATAAAAGAAAGTACGGTGTGGCTTCTTGAAGATGGGCATTGTTTTAAAGATCAAGTCGTATCCATTTGCGGACTTGAAAATCAATCAAATCAATTTGATGGGCTTGAGATGCAATGTAGCTCTTTTGCCACATTGGTTGGGTTGGTTGATGATTTTGGTGGATATACGCTTTTACCTGAATTGTATGTGCAAATTATGAGCGCAAAAAGGCAAAATAAAACGCGTGCGTTCGAGGCACCAGAGCCTTTCAGACAAATACGTATGATGGTTTATCGTCCCTTTGTTAAAAAAGCACACATTGCAGCGTTGACTGAAATTATTCGGTCTTCAATTCAAAAATAAGCGCACCGATTATCTCAAATTAATGAATAGCTGATTTAATACAATATCCGTTCACTCAAAAATACAATCAACATAAGCTTTACCTAAAAAGAGGGATTGACTTAGTAGTGAAATTGTTATTACTTTGAAGACCAATTCTTGTTATAATTTAAATAAGTACTTTAATATTTTGGCCTTACGATTAACAAATAAAAAGAACTTCGCAGCAAAATTATGGTTGTCAATGTAAATATGGAAGTCAAATTTTTCAATAAAAATAGGACTTGTAAAAACTTCTCACGAATACAATAGCATATGAAAAAGATTTTACTGATGCTTTTAATCCTTTCATCTCGGATGCTCACACTGGCCCAAGATGAAAATGAAAATATCTTTTTAGATAGAACCTTTTGGCAGAATAACCCATCTGTTGATTCAGTAAAGCAAAAAATTTCACAAGGTCACGACCCCACCGAGCAAGACCTCTTCGGATTCGATGCCGTCTCTTATGGAATCATTGATGATGCACCTTTTGAAACTTTGAAATTCTTATTATCCATTGAGGGAAACCCTGTGACAAAACCAACACATGGCGATTTGACCTATCTACTCTGGGCGGCATATAAAGGGAATATACCAATGGTTAAACACCTCATCGAATTAGGATCTGATGTGCAATTCAAAACCGCTAGAGGAACAAATATTTTACTCATGAGTGGTTTTGGTGGCCAACAAGATACAGTATTGTATGACTTAATGTTTTCACAGGGTGTTGATCCGAATTCAAGCAGCTCCAGTCAAATGAATATACTATTGGCCTTAGCAGGATCAGATGCCGACAAAGAGGACATATTTAAATATTTAATAAAAAAAGGCTTGGATTGGAACCACGAGGATGAAAACGGTAATGGCTTTTTTCACTATGCCGCAAAAGCCGGTAACCAAGCAAACATGAATTTGGCAATCAGACGTAATCTTCAATTTGGTTCACTAAATAAAAAAGGCGAGAACGCAATGTTTTATGCCACATATGGGAGAAGAAGGTCTGAAGTGTTGTTGGAGACCTTTATGTTCTTAGATAGCCTCGGGCTGGAGGCTGATATTGTGAATTGGAAAGGACAAACACCATTACACCATGCCGTCAAAAGAGGAAATGCCGAAGTGATTGATTTTTTCATAGAGAAAGGGGTAAATATCAATCAGGTTGACGAAGACGGTAATACGGCATTCATGAATGCCGTCTTTGGCAAATTGGAAAATGTCCAAAAACTACTTCCGCTTGTAAAAAACCCAAATCAAATAAACCATAAAGGGTATTCCGCATTGACGAATGCTGTAATTTATGCTAGAAAAGATGCCTTCAATCTGTTAGTTGAACAGGGAGCAGAATTGACTATTCATGATAAAAATGAAAACGATTTGATAAGTCTTATTTTTCAAAACTTTTCAGAAAGACGAAAAGAAGATTTTGAGTACATCCTTAATGAATTAATTGCAAATGAAATATCTGTTAAACCTATTTATGCAGATGGCAATTCACTATACCATTATGCTATTGAAAAAAACAGCCCATTACTCATCCAGAAGGCCATAGAATTGAATGTGGACCCAAACCATAAAAACAACTTGGGACTAACTCCACTTCATTTGGCGGCCATGAAAGCAACAAATGGAGAGATTATAGAAATGCTGATTAATGCCGGTGCTGACAAAAATATTCTTACGGATTTTGAAGAAAGCCCCCATGAACTCGCGACCCAAAATGAAATTTTAAAATCAAACAAAATAGACATTAGCAGTCTACAGCGTTAAATTGATTGTCTTTCAAAAAGACATAATAGATAATTCATATTTATTCTTGAAGGGCAGATTCGCATACGCAGATTTACTTTCCGATACAAAACTTACTGAAGATACTCCCCAACAAATCATCTGTCGATATATCACCCGTAATACTACCTAAATAATGCATGGCTTGACGAATATCCATGGCGATAAAATCCCCGGTAGTCCCATCCTCTAAACCATTGGCAGCCTTTTCAAGCGCCTCTGACGTTTTAAGTAGCGCCTCATGGTGTCTGGCGTTGGCAATAATCGTGTCATTCTCTAAATCAAGTGTCCCAACTACTGCGCTTACCATTTCTTTATTCAGTGTCTCGATTCCATCCCCATCTTTTGCGCTTATGGTAATTCCATCATCCATATTAGGGCTATGCAAATCAGACTTATTTACAATAAAAAGTACCTTTTTATCGGGATATGTCTCTCTCAATTCCTCGCTCCAAGATTTTGTTTCAGAAAGATTGGCTTTGTCTGTGGCATCTGCCAAACAAAGCACAATAGACGCTTCTTTTATTTTTTGCTGAGAACGCTCAATACCCATCGACTCAATGTTCTGAGTGGTCTCTCTAATCCCAGCTGTATCGATCAACCGAAATATGATACCATCTATATTCAGGGTCTCTTCAATTACATCACGGGTGGTCCCTGCCTCATCACTTACAATAGCTCTGTCCTCACCGAGTAGTCGATTTAAAAGGGTACTCTTACCCGTATTTGGCGCGCCAACAATGGCCACAGGAACCCCATTTTTAAGAGCATTACCAAGTGCGAAAGAAGCTGAAAGTTGTTCCACTGTAGTGAGGACTTTCGCCACCAATTCCTTTAATTGAGTGCGGTCCGCAAATTCCACGTCTTCCTCTGAAAAATCCAGCTCCAATTCAATCAATGAGGCAAAGGCAATCAACGACTCCCGCAACACTTTTAGGTCTGAAGAAAGATTTCCTTTCAGCTGACTTAGCGCAATTTTATGCGCTTTTTTACTCTGTGACGCGATTAAATCGGCAACTGCTTCAGCTTGAGAAAGATCGAGCTTCCCATTGATAAAAGCACGCTTGGTAAACTCTCCTGGTTCAGCCATTCGACAACCATACTGCTGTAATACGGCCAAAATCTGTTGCTGAACATAAGGCGAACCATGACATGAAATCTCAATGCTCTCTTCACCAGTAAAGCTTCGTCCATGCTCAAAGTAGCTCACCAATACCTCATCTATTGGAGTTCCATCATATCCACTTATCGTTCCAAAATGGATGGTGTGGCTTTGTGCCTGAGAAAGGTCTTTAGAAAAACATTGTGACAGAATTTTTCTCGAATACGTTCCTGAAATACGTATAACCGCTATTGCACCAATACCGCTTCCCGAGGCCAATGCACAAATCGTATCAAGCTTCAATTCCATAGAGTGCAAAGTTACGAATTAAAGACGCTCTACAAATGACAAGTCCGTTAAGGCATAAAGGAAAGAAATAAGCGCATCACGTTCATTTTCACTCAAGGTAAATGGTTGAATTATCGGATCTTGAAGCCGATGACCAGCACCGCCGCGCGCATAATGATCGATTACCTCCTCAATTGAGGCAAAGCTGCCATCGTGCATATATGGTGCTGTATATTCAATATTTCGCAAGGAGGGGACCTTAAAATGTCCTATTTCAGAAGAATCTTGATTGATTCTAAAGCGTCCTTTATCATTGCCATAATCTAAATAAAGCCCATTGTTGCGTGATTCGTGATTCGTGAAATAGGGCGGCGCATGGCATTCTGTACAATACAGCTTTTCAGAAAACAGCTTGTATCCCGCTTGCTCTTTTTTAGAAAGTGCAGAAGAATCCCCTTTGATAAAGTGGTCATATGGGGAACTCATCGAAATTAAAGACCGCTCAAACGCAGCAATACTTCGTGTCAGTACCCAGGCATCAAAATCCCTTCCATAAATATCTTGTGCCGCCTTTTGATATACTGAATCTTGGCGCAAGAGTGGAGTAAGTTGCTTCATATTATGTCCCATTTCAGATGGCTCTTGTAAGGGAACAAGTACCTGAAGCTCAAGTGTCTTTAGGTGCGCGTCAAACATCACTGAAGGCAAGAAAGCGGCGTTTAAAAGCGTTGGTGAATTACGCTCAGTTTTCTGACCATTGATGCCCAGACTCTTTTTCTGTCCGTCAGTAAATGCCAAGTCGGGTTTGTGACATGATGCACAATTAATCGTATTGTCCTTCGACAATCTTGTATCGAAAAATAGCGCTTTCCCCAATGCTATTTTCGCTGAATCCATAGGGTTATCAGCCGGGATGGGTGCACTCACATATTCATTTAAATCAGGTAAAGACTTGCACATCCAAAAGGACAAGCCAAAGATGGAAAAACCGAAAAAATAAACGGCCTTTCTTAGCATTAGGGAAGGATATATTTTATGGATTCTAATTCTGAACCTTCTTGGTTGAATAGAGAGACAAATACGACTCCTTTTTGCTCTAAATCAAGATGTACATCGGATGTCCCGGAAATACTTTGACTTAAAATTAGACGTCCGAGCTGATCGGTTACCCTCAAAAGCTTGGCTTGGCTTGGAATATTAGCCACATTTAAACCTTTTGCATTGTGGTAAACAAAGGACTGAGCATTAATATATTCGGGGATAATGGCTTGAGCTGCAACAGAAAAAACCTCATCTGTGAGCAAATTACTCATCATTTGAACATTTTCAGGGCCCGCACCGTGGCTCACAAGCATCGTTGTAAATTCAATAGAATTAAACCATCTATCAACATTACAATAAAGCTCAATGTCAATTTGTGTACTCGATGTTTCCGTCGGAATTACATCAAGGCTTACCTGCTTTGCGAGCTGAGGTCCTACATTATGTAATTCAAAAAATGGCATTCCTGCAGTAACAACATGCATATAACCAAAAGCCCATCCCCAATACATCCCAGGATCTTGAAAGCTAAGTGGATGATCTGGCGGATAAGAAGAAATATCAATTGCATCAGCCCCATCTTGGGTATTAAACCTTGAAGGCACACCTAAAGTAAATTCAATATGTTCAACATTTTGAACATCATAATTGCCGAGAAAAAGAGTATAATCCTCCATTGTCGCTAAATGCACTGCTGGCAATGATGTAAACTCCTGACCACCATCATGGGTAATAATGACATCTGAAACGTAATAATTTAAATAGTCAATCGAAAATGACTGATCTGAGGGGTGCGTATAGGTTGTACCCAACTCAAAAGGCTCTCCCAGAAAAACAGGGTTTAAATTGAGAAATATACTCTTTTGACCTACTGAAATTAGTGGGACAAAAAACAATAAACATAGTATACATATTGATTTCATTATTTTAAGATTTTCTAGCGATATACAAAATTTCTTTACTCATTAAACGGTACCTTTCTACCTCCGTTGGTTCCCACGCCTTATTCATGTCAAATTCGTCGACAGTGAAACCTGCCTTTTGAAGCCATTTAGGGTAATCTAAACCAAACAGACGTACATGATCTTTTTGCCAAAAATGTTTCTCTCTTTCTGAAGGACTGGTGATGCTTGCGTCCTCATAGGTCTCCTTTCGAGTCACGTCCTGAGGAACCTGCATGATCGCCCATCCACCTGGCCGCATAACTCTTTGGAGCTCTGACATGCAGCGAATTGGATCGGCTACATGTTCCATCACATGGTTACAAAAGACTACATCATATTTGTTGTCTTCCAGCGGAATATCATGCAAATCAAAATGCATGTCTGCAATCGGGGAGACCAAGTCCGCAGTCATATAATCCAAGTTTTTTTGCTGCTTAAAATGAGGTAAAAAACACTGTTCGGGTGCAATGTGCAGAACCTTCAACTTGGGCGAAGTGAAAAAATCCGTCTCTCTTTTGAGATATAGCCACATTAATCGATGCCGCTCAAGTGTTAAATCATATGGACAAAGGACATTTTCACGATGGGCAACTTGTGACCCATAGCTTAAAAATTTAGAAAAAGATCGCTCACAAACAGAGCATTCAACAGCAGAACCTTTATATAAAATTGGTGCAAAAAACTTAAAGATGTAACTCAAGCGAATCAGTAAGGGCCGAGGTAATTTATTTAATAAAAATTTATAAAGCTTCTTCACACCAATAAAGGTACAACAATCAGAAAAGATATTGTGTACTTTTGAAACACCAACCTATAGTACATGAAAAATTATTTGATCATCCTTTTTTGCATTAGCTTTTCGATTATGGCACAAAACAACCTACCTTCTGCACCAATAAAAAATAAAATCCTTAAAAAGTTCGGGCACGAAAGGGTGGATCCGTATTATTGGATGAATGAACGTGATTCAAAAGGTGTATTGGAGTACATTGAACAAGAAAATAAATACTGTGAGGCTCACTTTTCGAAGCTAGAGCCCTTGGTTGATACCTTACTAAACGAACTAGAAAGCAGAATAGATCCAAACGAACAAAAAGCTCCATTTTGGTACAACGGAAGGCTATACCAATCACGAAATGAGGAGGGTATGGAATATGAGAAAATATACCAAATCAAAGATGAAAAAGCTTACCTATTCTTTGACGAGAATGAACGCGCAAAAGGGAAATCTTTTTATGACCTTGCAGATTGGGAGATATCCCCCAACAATAAATATCTGGCAGTTGCAGAAGACTTTAAAGGAAGGAGACAAAATACCATTTCTATAAGAAAAAATAAAACTGGAGATTATTTAGAAGACCGGATTGAAAACTGTAACGGAGATATCCTCTGGTCGAACGATAATAAAACAATCTATTATATCAAAAAAGACCCTCAAACCCTTAGGGAGTATCAAGTTTATCGGCATACGATTGGGACAGAAAACACAGAGGATGTCCTTGTTTATCAAGAGGACGACGAAAAGTATAGCGTATATTTTTCAAAATCTAAAACAGGAGATTATATCTTTATCAATTGCTACAGCTCTTTGACTTCAGAGACACTATGGATGGATGCCAATAATCCTAAATCAATTCCTCAAATTTTTCTAAAAAGAAAGCAAGGACATTTGTACACTGTTACCCATCATGGAAATGGATTCTATATCAAAAGCAATGAAAATGCACCAAACTTCAAAATTCTTTTCGCTCGGACAATTCCAAAAAGCCTCAGTCAATGTGAAGAGTTTCAAAAAACCAGTAAAGAAACCTACATTAGCGGCATCTCCGCTTTTCAGGAATTCTTAGTCATTCAAGAGCGAACAAAAGGATTGAATAAAATCAAAATTTATCCTTTCGAATCAAAAGAAACAAAATACATAGCGTTTGATGAAGAAACCTATTATTTAGGCTTATCAATGAATGATGACTACAAGTCTACCAAACTCTATTATACCTATAATTCAATGACCACTCCTTCGAGTATTTATGCCTATGATATGTTTACCGGAAAACAAAGTCTTTGGCACCAAAAGCAAATCATGGATCCAGCATTTGATCCGAAAAACTACACGTCTGAAAGGATTTGGGCAAGAGCCAACGATGGTACAGAGGTGCCTATTTCATTGGTTTATAAAAAAGGTACTGACCTTAAAAAAGCTCCACTGCTGCTATATGGATATGGCTCCTACGGAATAACTATCCCCGATGTATTCAGTGTATCTCGATTGAGTCTTCTTGACCGCGGCTTCATCTATGCCGTTGCACACATTCGCGGCGGTAAGTATATGGGTGAGCACTGGTATGAAAACGGAAAGTTTATGAAAAAAATAAATACTTTCACAGACTTCATTGATGCCGCGGAGTATCTGGGCCATATGGGCTATTGTGATGCCAATCGAATTTATGCGCAAGGAGGAAGCGCAGGAGGGTTGCTCATGGGAGCAGTAGCGAATATGGCGCCCTACCTCTGGAAAGGGGTTGTATCTCAAGTTCCTTTTGTAGATGTTTTAACCACAATGCTGGATGAAACGATTCCGTTAACGACATCAGAATACGAGGAGTGGGGGAATCCAAATAATGAGGATTATTATTACTATCTACTAAAATATTCCCCTTATGATAACATTAAAAACATGGAGTATCCGGCGATGTATGTTACTACTGGATACCATGATTCTCAGGTTCAATATTGGGAACCATTAAAATATGTTGCAAAAATGAGGGCGTACAAAACGGATGATCACCCATTTTTATTTGATTGTAATATGGATGCAGGGCATGGTGGCGGTTCCGGAATAAGCAACGAAAGAAAAGAAACAGCTAAAGTATATGCCTTCATTTTGGGAATGGAAAATAAAAATCAGTAGTACACTCCTACTGATTTCCTTTTTAGGGAGAACACAAGAGGATACAATACCTATAGAGGACTTTAAAAATAAAAAGGTTCTCTACCTTGATGTTGGCTATCGAAGTGCGCCATTTAACATTGATTGTCCTATTGGTGGAGAAACTTCAACCCTCAAGTACAAAAACAATTTTAGAACACTTTTAGGTATTGGTTTTGCACATAAATGGTTTCACCTTCGCATCGGCTTCCCAATCTTGAATTATGTTAAGTCAGTTGAAAAATGGGGGGAATCTAACCAATTCAATTTAGGTCTAAATTTTACAGTAAAAAAATTCTTTTTCGATTTTGACTTTAGCACTGTTCAAGGATACGCAATCCAAAACTACAGAGCAATTGATAGCACCTATGATAAATCACATCTGAGTGTTCCGGGAATAGGTACAACTAATTTTAGCTTAAACAGCTGGTATTTCCATGACCACGGTTTTAAAATGAGTGCACTGAGAGGGATTCAAGCACATTATAAGAATCCTGTACATACCTGGTATATAAAAGCTACCGTGAATGTCTTCGGGGTCGACAACAATGGCGCATCAATCGTGCCATCTTCATTACTAGAAGCAAATAATGACCAAATACAAGCTTCTACACTATCTGCATTTGATTTTGGAATCATTCCAGGATACGCTTATGTGAATCGAGTCAAAAACTGGCAGTTTTCAGGATGGCTCGGGCTTGGTGCCGTGGTGCAATCTAAGTTCTATTTCTCAGAGGAAAACAGAGGGTTTCTCGGGCTCGCCCCCAGATATGATATAAGACTTTTAGGCGGTTATTCTAGTAAAAAGTTCTTCACGTTTGTTGTGGTAGAATTTGACAACAAGTCGATTCGCTTTTCTGATTTAAAATACAACCTCAACTCGCACAGTATAAAAATTGTCGGTGGAATACGCTTCGGGAAATGAGTTTAAATTTCAGATTTTAAGCTGAACCCACTCAGAAGAAATGCCAACATCTAGTTTAACAAAGTAGACTCCTTTCTTAAGGTTCCTTATTGGGAAATAAACTTGATTTTCACTAAGTGCAATGCTTGAAATTTTATTTAGGTTGCGATCTGCGAGTATAACCATTGGCGTTGATTCGAAGATTCCGTTCTTTTCAAATAGGAGCTGCGTAGATGCGTCTTGTGTCAATGAGATAAAGCCCATGTGAAGCTTTTCGTTTTGTCTGTCTCGCATGAAGCGTTTTGTCTTTTTCGCACGCGCCGTACTTTGGTTAATTTTACTGTTCTCGATTGGGACCGCAATTACAGGTTCAGTAACCGCAGTTTCTCCATTAGGTCCTTTCGAGGCTGAAAAACCATCCACAGGTTGCCAGACACGCATATAATCAACATAAAAATTACTAGGTAGCCTAGTATTCTTGTTGATCCCCGGTCCAAACGCTTTTCCATCTTGGGCGACAGCCAAATTGGCGATTAAATTCATACTTGTTGCAAAATCCCCTCTAAACGTTGCTGACTCTTGACCATTGAGATACATTTTAATTTCTCCCGGCTTCCAGATTCCTGAATACACTACAAATTCATCTGTAATAGGTTGATTTGTTTTGATCCATGCTCCCCATTTTTTTTTTCGACCAAACCATCCCGTCTTGAAACGATTACAATCATTGGGGCAATGCACATCCACATGAAAATGCTTCGGCTTTTCGCCTTTCATCTCCATAAAATCAATTTCCTCATTCGGAAACCCCCCATAAAGCCAAAATGCAGGCCACAATCCTCTTCCACTCGGAGATTTACAGCGGGCCTCAAAGTAACCGTATTTAAATTGTTGTTTACTCCAGACCGCGGAGCTTAGATAATGAAGCTCAACTTCATTTCCATTTCGAATTGGAACTTCTCCATTTACCGCACCCCCTGTTTCTAACATCCACTTCGGAAAAGCCCGCCATTCACTTGTAGTATCTGCCGATAATTTTAACAAGCCTTTACCTTGAGACACCATTTTTTTATCCGCATAAGAACCTTCGTCGGCCAACAATCCTCCCCAAGGGTAATTCGGGTACCAAATTGATTCATTTACATCCGAACCATTAAACTCATCCCCAAAGAAATAATACCATTGCTGAATCGTATCTTTTTGAACCTTCCACAAGACAGGTTCTATTTGTGCAGACAAGGATGATGAAATAAATAATACTAGAAATAACCGCATTTACTCTTTAATAAAAATATTCTTAGGTTCCGTGAAAAACCTTAAGGCCTCCCAGCCTCCTTCGCGACCGACACCTGATGCTTTTACACCACCAAATGGTGTCCTTAAATCCCGAACAAGCCAAGAGTTTACCCAAACAATTCCAGAATGAATGTTATTCGCAACGCGGTGCGCTCTTTTTAGATTCGATGTCCAAACCGTTGCAGATAAACCATATTGTGTAGAATTGGCCATTTTTAAAACTTCCTCTTCAGAATCAAAAGGACAAAGTGTAACAACAGGACCAAAAATCTCTTCCTGATTCGTTCGGCAGTCATAAGTAAGCCCCTCTATAATTGTTGGGGCAATGTAAAATCCGTTATCGTAAGGCGGCTCCAATGTAACTTGATTTCCACCAGCCAGCACCTTACCCCCCTCTTCTTTGGCTAATGAAATATAAGAAAGAACCTTTTCCATGTGATCTTTGGATACCACGGCACCCTGCTTTGTATCTTCCTCCGACGGAATACCAACCTTCATTCGCAAAACTTTTTCAACAAAGGCCTCCTTGAATTTATCATAGATCGGACGCTCGATAAAAATACGAGACCCACAGAGACAAATTTGTCCTTGATTGGCAAAAGAAGAGCGTACTGTTGTACTCAGCATATCATCGAAATCACAATCTGCAAAAATTATATTGGGGTTTTTACCTCCTAATTCCAATGAAAGCTTTTTAAACATGGGTCCTGCAGTCTTTGCAATATGTGCCCCAGTCGCTGTACCTCCGGTAAACGAAACTGCTTTGATATCAGGATGCTTTACGATTGCATCCCCAGCTTTTGAACCTAAACCGTGAACAATATTTAATACACCGGGAGGCAAACCTACTTCAGCTGCTACCTCTGACAATAAATAGGCTGTATATGGCGTGATTTCAGATGGTTTTGCCACCACACAATTCCCAGAGGCAAGTGCAGGAGCAATTTTCCATGTAAATAAATATAAGGGGAGGTTCCATGGGGAAATACAGCCAACTACACCTATTGGTTTTCTAGTCGTGTAATTAATCCCCACACCCTCCATATAATGCGATTCAGAAGCAAAGTGTAACACAGCAGTAGCAAAAAAGCCAAGGTTTGATACTGCCCGAGGTATATCAACCTGACGTGCGAGACTCACAGGCTTTCCATTATCCAATGATTCTGCAGCAATAAATTCATCCATTCGATTTTCAATCCCTTTAGAAAGCCGCATCAATATTTCGCTTCTTTCATT
>CAJWAO010000024.1 GCA_913020765.1 uncultured Flavobacteriales bacterium
CTATATAGTGTTTTATTTGCATTAATTTCTTTTGCTCAGGATATCAATTTTAATCAAGTCAACTTAGCGAATATGTATTTTAACCCTGCTTTGACAGGAATGAACGGGGAAAGAAAAATTTCAACTGTATTTCGACATCAATGGCCTTCATCCACTGCTTCAATTCGATCAACTTTTGTAAGCTATCAAGACGGCTCAAACAGCTTCGGGAACATTGGTATATATTATATGAATGATTACTACATGAATGGGACATTAAATTCAAATAGAATTAGTTTGTGCTATGCCAAACCGATAAAGATAATTGGAAACCTCGCCATCACCCCAGGCATAAGCGGAACCTTTATTTACGACCGCATTGACTTTTCAAAGATGACTTTCGCTGACGCAGAAAACCCAAGAATTGTCGATATGTATGACATACTTTTCAAAGAGCGCCATTTTTCAGGAACTTTTAGTAGTGGGTTTTTAATAACATGGAAAAACGTATTCGCAGGAGTTGGCTTAAACCAATTTGGAACTATCGGAGCAAATTACACCTTCAATACGTATTCAAACATAGGCATCTCTTTAAGTCATAAAGAACATGATTTATTAGTAATTCCAGAAATTTCTTTAAACACCATGCAGGAGTCTTATAATGCAGCGGTGAAGGTATCAAGCATTTACAAATGGGGCAAAATAGGCATTGAGTACAATCTAAGAAATGGCTTTTCAGCAATAGCAGGGGTGCAGTTAGCAAACTTCGATTTGGCCATCTCTACAGAATGGACGAACTCAGAATCAAGCGACTTTAACGATGTTTATTTTGAGATAGGATGTACATACACATTTAAAAAACAAGGAAAAAATAAACCTTTGTACAACTACTCTCTTTTCTAAAAACAATGATTCCGCCTGTTTTTTAACCCTTGACCAAAAAAACAATGCGAACAAAGCACTGAACCAAGAGGCCGTTTTCATAAATGATTTATTTTTTAAGGTACTGCTCTTTTGATTTTACAACAACTCTCTTTCCCAGCTTATACTTTTTCTCTAAACTAGATAATATCGTCTTTGTTTCGGTGTAACGCTTTTTAATTTGGGAAAGGTTCTCCAGCTCATTTGGTGTAGGCGCACCAGGGTTGTTCTCAATACGCTGAAACAAGTTGGTCATTTTTTCTCTAAGCTGAGGTTCTGAGGAACCAACATAATTGTCTCCTGAAGTAATCACCATGGTCTGCTTTAGCGCATCTAGCTTGGAAGTCAGTTTCTTACTCTTGTTATCATTGGCGTAGCTCAAATAAGCATCCAAACAATACACATCATACGCCAAAGATTCAATCATGTTATACATCATCATGACGGCTTCTTGTTTGCTTTTCCGCTCGCTCGTGGAAATGATACTTTTGGGATTGTACGCAAGCACAACTGGGTGTTCAAAAACATCTTTTCCTTTGGTAATGCGGACCGTATACTCTCCAGCAGGTAAAGTTGGTGTTGTGAAACCACCAAAGGAGAATGTTTTTCCTTTCGCTACTTTAGGTTGCTTCATGTTGTAATTCCAATTGACAATGTTGATCCCTTTTGTCTTCCCTGGTCCTAGCTCTGAAATAGTATCACCTTTTGCGTCAAGAATAAGCATACTCATCTTGCCAAAGGTGTGCCGCTTTTTTAAATGATACTTGATTTGTGCAGCTGTCGTTTCATTATAGCCTACAAATTGTGTTTCAGTACCAAAGGATCCGGAAAAGCTTGCTTCCTCATCAATTATTGTCGGCTTTGCATTGAAAAAATGAAGCTTCTTCTGCATATTCTCTGCTGTTAATTCACGAAGCGGAGAAACATCATCAATGATAATTACACCTCTTCCGTGTGTTCCCAAAACTAGGTCATTCGTTTGCTTTTGAAGCGCAATAAAATGCACTGCAACAGCAGGCATATTGTTGGTATACTTGTACCATTGGGCACCGCCGTCCATCGTAATAAATAATCCTAGCTCCGTTCCTAAAAACAATAGGTCTGGGTTTTCATAATCTACCTGAATGTTTCTTACCACACCTTCAACACCACCAGTAATAATGTTTTTCCAGGTCTTTCCAAAGTCATCGGTTTTGTATGCATAAGGTGTTTTGTCATTGGCAGTGTGGCCATCAAAAACAGCATAGGCTGTCCCCTTTTCTAAGGTGCTTAATTCAATATGGTAGCACCATGTATTTACAGGAAGGCCCGGAATATTTTCAACCGTATTGGTCCATGTTTTTCCTCCGTCTTGGGTTACCTGAACGTTTCCGTCATCTGTTCCCACCCAAATCACATTTTCATCAAGGTCTGACTCTGCAATGGTGAAAATGGTTGTATGATTTTCTGCGCCCGAATTGTCTTTAGATAGGCCTCCAGAGTTGTCTTGATCCTGCTTCGCAGGGTCGTTTGTAGTTAGATCTGGAGATATAATTTGCCAAGATGCACCCATATCATCGGACTTATGCAGGTACTGGCTGCCCATGTAAATTCTATCAGGTGCCGATGCGCTTAAGGCCATTGGCGCGTTCCAATTGAACCTAAGTTTATCATGGCCCTCTACCGGAAGTGGTTGTATGGTTTTAATCTGCTTGTTGTCCTGATCTATACGCCATACATTTTCAGCGCCTTGCATTTCAGAATATACAATGTTTTTAGTGTAATGCTTAAGCACCCTAAAGCCGTCTCCCTGACCCAAAGAATTCCAGTCGCGTGCCTGAATGCCTCCAGGAGAGGCGGAAGGACCATACCAAGAACCGTTGTCCTGAAGGCCTCCATAAATGTTATATGGTGTAGCATTGTCTACACTGATCTGATAGAACTGAGAGAGTGGAAGATTCTCCACAATCTCACATGTCGTTCCGCCGTTCCAGCTTCGGTAAACACCACCGTCAGTGGCAAAAAACATAATGTCCGAATGCATGTTAGAAAATACCATATCATGAACATCACTGTGCATGTTTCCAAGCGCTTTAAAGGTTTTACCTCCATCTTTTGACACAGAACCTCGTAGACCTCCTTTGTAGATTACATTTTCGTCTCGGGGATCTACAACAAGTCTAGAGAAATAAAATGGTCTCACTGTGATTTCAAAGTCATTATTCATCTGCTCCCAGGAAGCCCCAAGATCGTTACTTCTATATAGGCCTTTGTCTTTTTTTTGTTCGGCCTCTATAACTGTATACAAAACGTCTGGATTACTTTTAGCAATGGCAATCCCCATTCGGCCTAGCTTACCTTCCGGAAAACCATCATGAATCTTCTCCCAGGTTTTACCTCCATCTTTTGACTTATATAATGCGCTGTTTTCGCCGCCTGAATCAAAAGACCAAGCTGTTCTTCTGAACTCCCACATAGACGCGTAGAGTATCGATGGATTTCTGGGGTCCATTAATAAATCTGCACAGCCTGTCCGTGGGTTAACATACAAAACTTTTTCCCAAGTCTCGCCACCGTCTATTGATTTAAAAACACCACGTTCTTCGTTGTCTCCCCATAGTGCACCCATTGCAGCCACATAAATCTCATCTGAATTTTGGGGATTAACAATAATACTTGCGATGCGCTCTGAATCTTTCAGCCCTATGTTTTTCCAATTGGAACCACCATCTGTCGACTTATAAAGACCGTTTCCATATGAAACACTGTTTCTTGTCCATGTCTCACCTGTTCCAACATAGATTGTTTTATCAGGGTCATTCGGGTCAAGGGTTACGGTCCCTATGGACTGAATATAATCGTCAAATATTGGAATAAAGGTTGCGCCACCATCATTTGATTTCCAGACGCCCCCACCACCTGCACCAAGGTATATGATTTTATTATTCGTCGGGTGAATCTCAAGGTCATTCACACGGCCACTCATGAGTGCCGGCCCTATTTGTCTTGCTGTCAAGTCGCCAAAAATAGAAGCGCCATCTACAACATTTATCTCTTGGGCATAAAAAGTTGAACCCGCAGCCAGACATAGCCACAAAGCATATAATCTAAGTTTTTTCATTAGGAGGAAATTAATCGATTCGCTAATTATTTTTTATCAGGAAAAGCAAAGTCACTGTCTTCAAATGTCGGATTCACCTCAATTGAACTAAAGGTTATCGGTTGGCCAGGCTTATCTTTTTCTCCCTGTGACATCGAAAACGGAAAATATAAGCCCTCTACCTCTTGGTAATCACTAAAGGATGTTTCGGCGATGACACCTTTAGCAGGACCAGACTTGATCTCGGTCTGCATAGCAATTGGCACAAAATTTTCTGTATCAAAGAAGTAATAAGATACAGATTCTTCTTCTTGACCCTCGATCATTTTAGGCTCTTGCACTAATTTTAGCTTAAAGGTTTCGGCCCCTTGAATTGTTTCTTTTCCCATGAGCTCAACGGTATATCCTTTCTTTTCATAATCTAAAAATGGATTTGGAAAATCATTTGCATCGAGCTTAAAATTTGCAGTTGCTTCTGCATCGCTTTCTTCTGCTTCCATTGTCATGAAATTATGTGACCATAATTTTTTGCCGTCAAAAACACCCTGCTTGATCTCCTTTCCTTGAAAACTAATCTTAGTCATTTGCCTTCCGTCTTTCAGTTGAATCATCTCTATAGGAATTTCCATTCCTCCTTGACTTACTTTAGCCGTCATCTTGAGTCCTTGAAGATTATTCCAGGCCTCAGCCCCACCGGTATTTTCAATATAGTTGGCAATAATTTCCTCTTTGGTTTGCGCAAGAGTGAATTGCGCGACCACAAGAAAAATGGCCATTAGAATGATTTGCTTGTTTCGCATTTTATTGATTTTAATTTTTTTGAAATAGTTTCTGCAATATATAACTTTTGAATGGCAAAACCCTGAATCTTTTGGCTGTTCTTAACAAAATGTAACAGAGTTTGGTATAGAAATATAAGGACAAAAAAAGGGCGCCGAAGCGCCCTTATATTTTGTAAGTGTTGTAATTACTTGATTACAACATTTGTGTTTGATGTCAAACCGTTTACGCTAACAGAAACCACGTATGTTCCTTTTGCAAAACCTTCAGTAGCGAAAGTAATTACTTGCGTACCGCTCATGCTTGAAGCACTTTGTGTTGCAAGAATTCTTCCTTGTAGGTCCATTATAGAAACTGAAGCTTCCGAAGAAACATTTTCCATTGAGATGTTTACAACATCAGTAGCTGGGTTAGGGAAAACATTAATGTTTGCCATATCAAGTGTCGAAACACTTGCGTCAGAACCATCTGTTCTAACCACTGCTCCTGTAATCAATTGTTCGCCGAAGTTTTCAGCTGCAACCGAAGTTATAGTTGTTCCACCAGAAACAATTTCAAAGCCAAATCCACCGTCAGGACCCGTACCCGTTCCATATTGCATACCATCACCATATGAATCATAAAGTTCGAACGAATAGCAGTCAACATCTCCAGGTAAAAGAACCTCATGAGTCATTGTTGTATTTGCATCAGGGCCTCCTCCGCCCCACTGGTCATCTGTTCCTGCTGTATACGGGCCTCCAGAAGCTACAGTTTGTCCTGTTGAGCTTTTAATCGCCCATGAAGTCTCAACTGCATAATTATCTGTAAATACATTTACGGTAATATTAGAACCTGACAACGGAGCTACATTGATAACTTTTTCCACTGTATTGTTTGATGCCTCAGAATCATTTGATGCATTGACGACAATCTCTAATGTTGTAGCACCTGATACAGAAACTGTTCCGCAATCAACCGTAGTTGAAGCCCAAGTCACTAAGTTTCCTGTCCAGTTTGTAGTAGATAAAAGTGTTGCGCCATCATAAACCATGATTTCAGCAGACGTCAAATCGTCAGTACCAGAGTTTTGAATATCCACAGTTACAGGTACGTCACCTGCACCACAAAGCGCCTCATCACCATTGTAACCAATAATCGAAGCATCAGTTCCTTCAGCCTGCTGAGGGCAGTTTCCAATACCAGCATAGTGCTGAGTTGCAGAGGCCTGTCCTGATTCAGTCACGGTTCTATTTGGACAAATTGTGTAAATTGTTGGGAAGAATGCGATCTGATAAGGTCCATTTTGTGATGCATCATCAATAATTGGAAAAGCAGTTCCTGCCAACCAATTTCCTTGAGTATTTCCGCCTGTACCTTCAAGGTCCGCTTGAGTTGTACTTCCATCACCTTCAAACCACAAAACCATTACATCATCAGTGGTATTGGGAGAAACCCCTGGAAAGCCAGCAGGTCCATGATTTACATAAAGGTCCTCTAAGGCACCCGATTGGTGGTAAGACCAACATGGTCCACACCAGGTTGCACTCACATCCATGACAACGGAGTAACCTTGGTCAAGGTATGAGTATAAATTGTGCTGAGTTCCATTGATGTCTGTTACAGTGAAGTCGGGAGCAATGCTTCCGTCAGCAAGTTGCGCATGAGAATTGCTCGAGAACAATGCCGAACAAACCAATGCTGAAAGTAAAATTTTTTTCATGTTTTTGATTTTTTAGTGGCATAAATTTAAAACATAATAATGATATTACGAAATCTGTAATGGTATTATGTATAAAATTCAAAAGCTTAGTAAATAACTATGCTTGGGAGCTTTTAAATTGACAAAAGATGACTTGCTGAGTTTCATAAATCAAACCTAGGCTGTCTCTATTTAAAAGTAGAGGTACAAAATCAGATTGTCAGGAACAACACAAAAAAGTTAGCTTACTTTCTGCTTAAATTTGTCTTTGATAAATAAC
Source organism: uncultured Flavobacteriales bacterium (assembly GCA_913020765.1). Classification (GTDB taxonomy): domain Bacteria; phylum Bacteroidota; class Bacteroidia; order Flavobacteriales_D; family Crocinitomicaceae; genus UBA952. The sequence goes on from CAJWAO010000024.1 coordinate 6,721, forward strand.
TCAATGGCGCCAACCATCGAAGGGGCTTTTGGATGCGGAGCCCTTATATTTGGTTCTAAGCCATTTTTAATGGCTGCTGTTGCCGTGGTAGCACCAAAAGCCGCAATCAAAGTGTCATTTTGCTTGAAATCTGGAAAGTTTTTAAATAACGACTCTATTCCTCCCGGACTGAAAAAGACCAATACATCATAGAACACATTTTCTAAATCGGAAAGATCCGCTGCAACCGTTCTGTAAAGAACTGCTTTGGTAAACTTAATGTTGTTTTCAGTGAGTGTATTTGGAATTACATCACGTAAAATATCGGTGCAAGGCAAAAGTATCTTTTCCGACTTGTGCTTTTTAAGCACATCCATGAGGTCGTGTATTCTTTGTTTGCCAAAAAATATTTTTCTTTTTCGATATGCAATGTATTTTTGTAAGTAAAGTGCAACCGCCTCTGAAATACAGAAGTATTTTAAACTGTCGGGGACTTCATAACGCGTTTCTTCAGCGATTCTAAAAAAATGATCTGCGGCTACTTTTGAGGTAAGCAGGACTGCTGAATAATCTGCCAGATTAATCCGCTGATTTCTAAATTCACTTGCATTAACTCCCTCCACTTTAATGAAAGGTCTAAAGTCAATTTTTAAATCATGCTTTTCTGCCAAATCGAAATATGGAGAGCGATTGTTTTCTGGCTTGGGTTGTGAGACAAGGATCGTTTTAATGGCCAAAACTGTTTCTTTAAATCAGGTGTTAAATATTCATATTTTACCAACAAAATAATGCCACAATAATACAACTGGCAGTATTTCGAGAGTGCAAAGATACAAAATTATATATAACCATTTGTAATTATTCAGCCTAGCATAGAATACCCCTTTAATTATCTTTACCATAGGAAGAGCAAGGATAACCACATAAACTAAATATTGTATCCACTCTTTGTACCCATCATTTAGCAATGTAAATAGTGCTAAAACAAGTAAGGCTAAGCCTGTAAAATTGAAGACCTGCTGCGTAAATAGCCCCACGCTTCGCCCAAAATATTTGTCTTCAAAAATCAAAGCCACCATCCTGTGGCTGATGAAACAAAAAAATAAATATATCCAAGTAACAAAAAACACTAATTGAACTAGAGACTCAACTTCAAGCTCTGAGCGAACCAAGGAAACCAAACATATATTTAAAGTGATTACCAAGTTTAAAATCAACATAACATTGGCAAAGGGAGATATTTTCTCTGAATCATTCAATGTAGAATCGTAAGTTTTAGTCGAAAAATAGTTTTTGTATACGATAGTAAACAGGTTTGGGCAGCTTAAGCGGGACAAGCCAACAAACCCGAAACATACTAGCACTGTTGCGAGAAGCGTATTTTTAAGCACAATCTCTCTTGGCAAAAGCTCAATTACTGCATAAATGTGTGTCAGCTGAATCATATTGGTCATCTAAAATTAAATAGAAAATAAGAAGAAACCCCTTAAGATATTTGTTAATTTTGCTCTGTTTAAAACGTGAATGCATGAAAACCGATCAGTACATACACCCAGATTATTATTGCTTAGATGAGCTTTATTCTGATGAACACAAGTTGGTACGTGATGCCGCAAGAGCTTGGGTCAAAAAAGAAGTTTCACCAATTATTGATGATTGTTACGAAAAAGCCGTTTTCCCGAAACACCTCATTCCTGGTTTAGGCGAAATTGGTGCTTTTGGACCGTATATCCCAGAGGAATATGGCGGGCCCGGCCTTGACCAAATTTCATACGGAATCATCATGCAAGAATTAGAAAGATGTGATTCAGGGTTGAGGTCTACTGCCTCTGTTCAGTCTTCTCTTGTGATGTACCCAATTTGGAAATATGGAAGCGAAGCGCACAAACAAAAGTTTTTACCCAAATTAGCCACTGGTGAAATGGTTGGTTGTTTTGGGCTTACGGAACCTGATTTTGGTTCTAATCCAGGTGGAATGATTACCAATTTTAAAGAAGATGGAGATGATGTAATATTAAATGGTGCCAAAATGTGGATTTCAAATTCCCCATTTGCCGATATAGCAGTTGTCTGGGCTAAAAATGAAGAAGGTAGAATACACGGATTAATTGTAGAAAGAGGAATGGAAGGGTTTTCTACACCAGAAATGCATGGAAAACTTTCACTTCGGGCGTCTTCAACCGGAGAACTTATTTTCGATAACGTTCGTGTTCCAAAATCAAATATTTTACCCGGACGGTCAGGTTTGGGCGCGCCACTGAGCTGCCTTGACTCTGCAAGATATGGTATTGCTTGGGGTGCACTAGGTGCAGCCATGGACTGTTACGATCAAGCCTTGAGATACTCAAAAGAAAGAACACAATTCGACGTTCCAATAGGTAGCTTTCAGCTCATTCAAAAAAAGCTTGCTGAAATGATTACAGAAATCACAAAGGCCCAATTGCTTACCTACCGATTAGGACAACTCCGGAATGAGGACAAAGCAACTTCAGCTCAAATTTCTATGGCGAAAAGAAACAATGTTGAAATTGCATTGAATGTAGCACGAGAGGCTAGACAAATTCATGGTGGAATGGGAATCACAAGCGAATACTCCATGATGAGACACATGGCTAATCTCGAATCGGTTGTCACTTATGAAGGAACACACGATATTCATTTATTGATTACAGGAATGGATGTTACAGGTATCCCTGCTTTCGTGAGAGATATGCCTAAGTAAGCGCTTAATAATAGCTACTTACTGAACCTTTTCACCTCGCAAACGTCTGATGCGCTTTCTAGTTTCGTGCATGTAAAGACTGCCAGGGTGCTCCGACAACAAGCGCTTATAAGATTCTAATGCTTGTTCAGGTTGATTTAGTTTTGTTTCCAAAATCTCTGCCGATTTGAACAGCGCGTTATCAGCTAGTATATCTGTTCCGTGAAATTTTATTATGTCACTATAAAACCCGAGCGCTAATGTCCATTTTCCCTGAAGCTCCATAGCTCTTGCTCGTTTGTATAAAACCTCATCTGCTAAAGCATGAAAAGGATAGTTTACTCTAATACTGTCAAATAACGAAAACGCTTTGTCAAATTGAAGCTGTTCAATATATAAATCAGCTTTCGAAAACCAAGCCATTGCTATATAATTCGAATCTAAACCATAATTGTCGGTAATCATAATAGAAAGCTCCAAAGCATCATTGGATAACAGTTTAGAGGTAGACTGTTTCAGCACATCTAGCTGTGATTGTGCGAATTCAAACTCACCTTCGTAGTAAAAAATGCGTGCGCTCTTAAATTTTGCTTGATTACCAATTGATTCAAAGTTAAACGCCTCGCTTATCTGCATGTAGAGTAAGGATGCTTCCCAAATATTCCCTCTCAAAAGCTCAATATCTGCCTGTAACATCTTGAGCTCAGAGCGCATGATATCTGTCAATGAGGCAGAAGAATACGCATCTTTTATTACAGCCAATGCCTGGTCTCTATCCCCTGCATAGAATGCCAATAACTCCGCATACTCTAACAAAATCCGAAGCGTTCGAGAGGTAACTGGGCCGATAGTCTCAAGTGCCTCCTCATAATTGTCTAACACTTTTTGAAGCTCCTCGCTTGTGTGCTGCTTGAGTTCAGAAACTTGAATATAGCCGACATGCAAAATTCCTTCAAGACTATATAACTTCAGCTCCCTACTTGTTGTAATCGACCTAGCCTCTTCGAAGGCTCTAAGTGCCGTAGAATAATCTTTGTTCTCGGTGCATGTTTTGGCAAAGTCATACAAGCGCTGTCCATTTGCCTTTGAACGAAGGTCAACAGCAACCACTTGACTGTAAACCCCAGAGAAATTATCAACCTGCATGTACATCCAGATCAAAAGTTCCGAAAAAACAACACCAGAGTTGACCTTTTGTGCCTTTTCAAAAAGTACTCGTTTCAATAACTTAAAATCCGTCGACTCTTCGCTTTCAAGATCTAAACGTCTTAAAAGTAGCGTTTGAACAGACTTGTCATAATAATCATGCTTGTCCAATAAACTTAAATATGTAGAAAGCATTTCCTCCTTTCTATTAGTTAACGAATAAAGGTCAGCCTGCTGAAAATGGAAGGGATAATTTTTAAATACCTTTTGAGAAATCTGTAATGCACGCTCAGCATATCCAATCTTAGAAAGAGCAACAAAAGCATTAAATAAAGCAATTCCTTTAGAAGGGTTCACAATAAAATTAGCCAACAAACTTTCATATGCTTTTTTGGCCTTGGCAGTAGCGTTATGCTCTTCATAAAATACCGCCAATTGAATCTTTAAGTCTAAGTCTTCAGGAGACTTTGCTTTAGCTTTCTTTAAAACTTTTTCTGCCTGCTTCAAATCACCCTCTGCTTCAAGACAGCTCAAAAGTCTACTTAAATAAATTTTACTGGGATTTGTTTTGTAAACAGACTCGTAGTAAGGTCTCGCTTTATCATACTCACCCTGAGAATAATAATGATCCGCAAGTTTAAGGTCTGACTCAAGCTGAGCAAAACTGGCCTGCGAAAAAAGAAATATCATTACAATGCTAATAAACCTAATCATTATTGGACGTTAGCTGGACCACAAAATCAGAAAGCCATAAATGCTGCAATTCATATATGTCAAAAGCCTCCTTTTTAATCCGAAGATATTCTTGAAGTAAATCAAAAACCTGTTTGTTCTTTACCTTTTCTAACTCCAAGTATTCGTCATACTTGTTTCGTTCACCAAAACCATTTTCGATATCAGTTTGTAAGGCTTTAAGCTGGGCTTCTTGTTCTTTATATGCACGCCTCAATTTTGAACCAAAACTACCAAGTGGGCCAAACATTCGACGCATTCGTTTATAATCGTCGATGCGCTTCCCGAGGGCAACATCTATCGTGTCGGATTTGTAGTTTTGTTTAAGCTTCCGTTCGAGATCACTCGATGCCATTGTTATGACATGTAAAGAATCGATATATGCGTTTTGAAATTCATTTTGGCTCTCGATTAATTCAGATTGAAGGGCATTCAATTTCACCAATTGTTCCTCTCGCTTAAGGTCCGAACAAGAGGACAAAACAAGTACCACAAAAAACAGTATTTTTTTCACTATCTGAGTTTTATCTATTTTTTGAGATTTTTTTAAAGCCGGTATATTTATGGAGACAGGACGGAACATTAATCCCGTCTTTAAGCTGGTTGTTTTCTAGTAGTGCAGCCATAATTCTCGGTAAAGCTAATGCTGAACCATTTAATGTCTGGCACAATCTAGATTTTTTATTTTCGTCTTTATATCGAAGTTTCAATCTATTAGATTGGAAGGTATCAAATCTTGAAACCGAGCTGACCTCTAACCATTTTTTTTGAGCAGCAGAATAAACCTCGAAATCATAGGTAATTGCAGCTGCAAAACCCGTATCTCCGCCGCACAAACGTAAAATTCTATACTGTAGACCAAGTTTTTCTAAGAGCGATTTTACGTGTGAAATCATTTCACCAAGTGCGCGCGCTGCATTTTCCTCATTTTCAATGCGTACAATTTCCACTTTTTCAAATTGATGTAATCTGTTTAATCCGCGAACATCTTTTCCATAAGAGCCCGCCTCTCTTCGAAAACATGGGGTGTGGCCAGTTAGTTTAATCGAAAAATTAGGATCAGGAAGAAGCACATTTCGATATATATTCGTCAGTGGTACTTCCGCCGTCGGTATCATGTACAAATCATCTGCCTCAATGTAATACATTTGACCCTCTTTATCTGGAAGTTGACCTGTCCCTTTACCGCTATTTTCATTCACCATTAAAGGAGAAACAAACTCTTCATATCCAGCGTCAGCAGCCTCATCTAAAAAGAAAGAAACCAATGCCCTTTGTAATCTTGCCCCTTGTCCCCTGTAGAATGGGAATCCAGCTCCTGTTACCTTGACCCCAAGCTCAAAGTCTATCAACCCATATTCCTTGGCTAAGTCCCAATGGGCATCGCTTGACTCCTCCAAAGAAGGGCTAGACCCGAACTCTTCTATAATCTCATTTGAAGCTTCGTCCTTCCCTTTTGGCACATCTTCGGTACAAACATTAGGAAGAGAAAATAGCAAATCGTTTATTTGCTTTTCAAGCTGCTCCTCCGACTGCTTGTGCACTTGAAGCGACTCTTTCAGCACGACCGTTTTATCCTTAAGCGCTTTTGCTTCGTCTTGTTTGCCAGTACTGAATAAAACACCAATCTGTTTAGAAATAGAATTCATCTCGGTTTCGAGCTGTTGGCGCTGTGTTTTTTTTTGACGCCATTCCGAATCTAAAGCAATGATTTGTGCAATCTCTTTCGTCGCATCAATATTCCTTTTACCTATGCCCGCTAGGACCTCTTCCGTTCTTTCTTTGATACGCTGTATTTCAATCATAATCAGGAGTTATTGCTAACAAAATTAATCAATTGGCCCTATAAAAAAGTGTAAACAAACACATAAAGCTTTCTGCACTGCATAAGGGCATGTTAAAAATGGTTAACATTTCTTCTGCAATGACACGATTTTATTTAGATTCGTTGCATCTGATGAGAAGGACACAAATCAATTTAGCCGTTATTCTGCTTGCATTATCAATGTTTAGTCTACTCATTGTTCAATCATTTCAGCTTTACCTCAATTATGACCAAAAGAAAAAGGAGCTCGCATCTGAAATTATAACATTCCAAAATAAAATTGCTTTTAAACACGAAAAGGCTGAGGATTATCGACGCTATATGAAAATTATCAATCAAGATTTTAGTTTAGAATACCAAGATATTTTAAAGTCAGAATTTCAGTCATTAACCGCTTCAAAGGAATCTGTCAGTTTAAGAGATACGACCATAGTTAATAATGGAAAAAGAGAAAAATACCTTGTAATTAGAGGTGAGGCATATGACTCCTTGACAGGTTTAAGCACTGAACAAAAAGTGCTCGCAAAAAACTATCAAGAAATTCAAGATGTATTCAATAGCGGTTCGGGTATACTGAAAGGCAACGACTCGAGCCAGCTTTCTCTACAACTTAACCAACAAGCAGTGCAGCAAATTTTTAAAAAAGCTAAATATATCAATAACATGATGCTCGAAGCATTCAAAGACAATGTACTCAAAAGCCCTCAGCAAAGAATTGACGCTGTTTTCTTAGACTCGATCATTTCTTTCGAAATAAAAAAGGAGCGACTGCCCAAAGAATTCACCTTTTGCGTCTATAATGCCCAAGATAAACCCGTAACATTTGAAGAAGCAAGCGAGAAATACGAACAAAGGACCGCTAATCTTGACATGGATAAAGCCAGGCTCTTTCCTGGAAACCCAGTGAGCGAGTCTCTTTTTCTCCAGCTAAACTTTCCGCACCAAAATAGGTTCTTACTGACGGAAATGAGGCTGCCAATAATTGGGGCTATTCTAGTTATTTGTATTGTATTAGCTGCTCTCGTATTTATGGTAAAAACAATTGTCGAACAAAAAAAACTATCTGAAATAAAAGCTGGCTTGGTTTCTAATATGACACACGAATTCAAGACTCCTATTTCAACTATTGCTCTTGCGTGTCAAGCACTAAGAGATCCGGACATTATCGATAAACGTCACCTTCCAATCATTGAGCCCTATTTAAGAATGATTGCCCAAGAAAACAAAAGGCTAGAAACATTGGTAGAAAACATTTTACAAAATTCTATTTTAGATCGTAAAGATTCCATATGGGAAGGAGGGCCCGTTGAAATTGTAGCACTTTCAAAGGTTTTGGTTGACAACGCTAAATTTCGAGTTGAACCAAAGGACTGCGAAATTCAATTCGAGAGTTCCCAGTCAAATATCATTGTAAATGCTCAAGAGACACACCTCAAAAGTGTGATTGCAAACCTACTTGATAATGCAATTAAATACAGCCCAACACCTGCAAAAATAAAAGTAGAAATAAAACAAAATGCAGATCATGCCGTTCTTACAGTCTCTGATAAAGGGCTGGGAATCAAAAAAGAGCATCTTACAAAAATTTTTGACAACCTCTATCGGGTTCCAACGGGGGACCTGCATGATGTTAAAGGATTTGGTTTAGGGCTAAATTACGTTAAAAAGGTCTGTGATGGTTATGGATGGTTACTAAAAGTAAACAGCACATTCGGAAAGGGCACGACTTTTGAAATAACAATAAATACATGAAAGAACCAAGCATAAATATATTACTTGCCGAAGACGATGAGAATTTGGGAAAGCTCCTGTGGACTTATTTGAAAAATAAGGGGTTTGATGTTGTTCTCGCAAAAAACGGAAAGCTTGCTTATGACCTGTTTAATGACCCAAAAAACAACTTTGACTTCTTAATTCTTGATGTTATGATGCCTGAAATGGATGGCTTTACTTTGGCAGCAGAGATTCGGGAGCTCGATAAGAAAATACCATTTCTGTTTTTAACGGCAAAAGCCATGGGAGATGATAAATTAAAGGGATTTGACCTCGGTGCTGATGATTATTTAACTAAGCCTTTTTCAATGGATGAGCTTTTGGCAAGAATGAACGCGATTCTGAACAGAACAAAACAAAAAAAGAGGTTTGTTGGACAAAAGGTGTTGATTGGGAAAATACCTTATGAACCCGAATTAAGAATGCTACACCTATCAGAAGGCGCAAAAAAATTGACCACAAAAGAAAATTTATTACTCCGACTACTTGTAAAGAATCAAAATGAATTGCTAGATAGACAAGCTACCCTAAGAGCAGTTTGGGGAGATGATAATTATTTTAATGGGCGAAGCATGGATGTCTACATCGCCAAATTACGTAAATTGCTGAAGGAGGATGGAAATATCGAAATCATGAATGTACATGGTATTGGTTTTAAGCTTCTTGTAAAGCAGTAATATGCAAAGAATCTTTTTTTCGAATTTGATTTTGATGGTGCTTTTGAACCTTTTGGTAAAGCCCATTGCCTTATTTGGAATAGATGCCACTGTCCAAAATCGTGTTGGGCCTGAAAATTACGGTTTATACTTCTCTTTGCTTAATTTATCCGTTCTTTTCAATATTCTTTTAGACCTTGGAATTAATAATTTCACAACCAAAAACCTTGCCCAGGACCCTGAGAAGATTAAAAAATACTTTCGAAAGGTTTTTTCATTCAGGCTTGTTCTTTTCTCAGCTTATTCAATTTTTACGTTTAGCCTGGCGTTTTTTCTAGGATATTCGGGAAAACCCTTTTACTTGCTTAGCTTTTTAATGCTAAACCAGTTTTTAATCTTGAGCATTGCCTATTTAAGAAGTCATTTTGCTGGTTTTCATTTCTTTAAAACCGATGCACTTATATCTGTTCTAGACCGATTTTTATTAATCATTATTGGTGGTTTTTGGCTCTTTTCATCCTATACTCCCGAGCAAATTAAAATTGAAGACTTTATTTGGATCCAAACTTTTTGCTATGCCTCAACGCTAATTATTGGCCTTTGCATACTCGTGAAGCACCTAGAACGACCTTACTTGCAGTGGGACTTTAGTTTTGGCATTTCAGTGATCAAAAAAAGCTGGCCCTATGCCCTACTTATTGTGTTGATGAATTTGTATACAAGAATAGATGGGGTTATGCTAGAACGAATTCATTCAAATGGTGCCTATGAGGCAGGGGTATATGCGCAAGGATTTCGTCTGTTAGACGCATTATTTATGTTTGGGATGATTTTCGCAGGATTATTGTTCCCTATTTTCTCTAAACAACTTAAAATATCTATAGCTGTTGTTTTAGATTTGGTGAAAACATCCGCAAACCTGTTGCTTGGTGGAATTGTAATAATTGTTTTTGTAACTGTTTGCAATGCCTCATTAATACTAGGATGGATATACGATGATATCCAAGATGCCATCGGACCATTTCAATTTCTTATGCTTGGTTTTTTTCCCATTGGCATGAATTTTATTTTTGGTACGCTCTTATCGGCCAATGGAAACCTCAAAATACTAAATAGTATTTCTATATTCGGTATTATCGCCAATATTTCAATTAATATAATACTGATACCCGAATACGGCGCTTTAGGTGCTGCCATTGCAACTTTTACTACTCAAGGTTTGACAGCCATAGCACAATTCATCTACTGTATCCAAAAATTCAAAATACCCAAAAAGCCAAATGGAATTCTTAAATTTTTACTGCTCACAACAGGCCTTTATGCCGTGAGCAGTTTTTACGCCAGTTCTACATACCTTATGCTGATTCAAATTATAAGTGGCCTCGGGCTCATATTTATGCTGTCACTAATTGACCTAAAGGCAATTAAGAAACTCATTCTTACCTCCAAGTAAATCAAATAAATTCTTAAAATTTAAGTTTTACTTGTGTTTATATGTTCTATTTTCGTAATCTCAAATAAAACCAATGGAAAACCAAGAATTAAATTTAACCGAGGAAAGAGAAAAATTACTCGCTTTTTTATTCAGAAGACGAAAGCTAGTAATTGGATTCACTATATCTGTAAGTATTGCCGCTTATGCGCTTTCTTTTCTTATTACGCCTTTATTTCTGTCCACCGCCATCGTCTTTCCATCAAAATCTAGTTCGGTATCGTTTTATGAGTCTAGAAACGTAAAAGCGTCATCAATGGACTTTGGAGAAGAGGATCAAGCAGAGCAGCTGGTTCAAATCCTTCAATCCTCGAGAATTCGTGATTTTGTTGTCTCAAAATATAATTTGATTGATCGATATGAGATAGGAGCTGATGACCCAAATAAAATGTTTAAACTCAACAAAGCTTACGAAAGTCACTTTTCCTTTGAGCGGACCCGCTTCGGTTCCATCAAAATTGACGTTTTAGATAAAGACCCGAAGCTTGCCTCAGAAATGGCAAATGCTGTTGTGGGACTCATTGATACAGTTAAAAATCAAATGATTCAGGAAAGAACACTTCCGGCATTTGAAATTACCAAAAGAAAAAAAGACCAGCTAGATACTGAAATTAAGGCACTGTTGAATGAAATGGATCGCCTGGCAAAATTAGGTGTTGTCTCTCTTGATGTTAGGTCAAGATTATTTCAGGCTCTTGTTGATTCTAAGAGCGCTAAAGAAAAAGAAGAACTTAGAAAAAAGATTGATATCAATTCAAAATATGGTTCTTTATTCGATGGTTTAGAAAGGTCCAGAAACGAAAAGATAACCAAGCTAGAGGATTTTAAGGTTGCATATGAGCAAGCAGAATCGGATGCCTCTACAAAGTTTAGCCATAAATTTATTGTGCAAAATGCTGAGGTTGCAGACAGAAAAGACCAACCTAAGCGAATGATTTTAACCATCGTTGCAGCAATAGGTTCCTTTATTTTTATCGTTTTTTGCATTTTGATTCTTGAACGTTACAGAGAATTAAAGAAGGTTGCTTAAAATGGCAATCAATAAAAAGATAAGTATAGCCATTGCACTACTGTTGTTAACGGCGCTCTTTACGTTGTTCAATTGGTTTCGACTCGAATACCTATCCCTTTTTCCAATAGGACTCCTTTTTGTTTATCTAGCTATTTTTCAAACAGAAAAATTCTTTCTTTTCATTGCCTTTCTCACGCCGCTTTCGGTGAACATTGAAGAATATGTCGATGGGTTCGGTTTATATCTACCCACAGAGCCCTTGCTTTTTGGGTTCATGCTATGGTTTATATTTTTACAGCTTAAAAAACCTTTTCTAGACCCGCATATTTGGCGTCACCCAATTATTATTACTGTATTAGCTTATCTTACCTGGGTTCTGATTACTTCAATAACAAGTTCAGATCCTATTGTATCTTTTAAGTTTTTACTCTCTAAGCTTTGGTTTATTGTTCCAATCTTAATTTTCGGGACATACTTTTTCAAAAACCACGAAAACAGAGTTCGTTTCCTGTGGTACTTCATCGCAGCTTGTAGTCTGATTGTTTGTTACACACTTGTGCACCATTATAAATATGGTTTTGGCGAAGAGGAGGGGCACTGGGTAATGTGGCCTTTTTTCAAGGACCACACAATATATGGGGCAATTATTGCCCTTTGTTTACCAATAAGCCTAGCACTGCTTAAGCAGAAAGGAAGGCCCGCACTATCAAAAGCAATCCTAATCTTAATAAATTTAATTTTAATTATTGGCTTGATCTTTTCCTACACTCGTGCTGCATGGCTTAGTGTAATTTGTGCTGCTATTGTTGGTGCCTTGGTTTATTTTAAGGTCAATTTCAAGCTGCTTTCTTTTGTTGCCTTATTGTCGATAGGAATGATATACGCACAATGGGATAAAATACAGATGGTATTGGCGAAAAACACACACGAGCACACTACAGAAGCTTTTGATGAAAAAATTCAAAGTGCAGCAAATGTAACAACAGACGCATCGAATCTTGAGCGCATAAATCGATGGGATTGTGCGTATCAGATGTTTAAAAAAAAGCCTCTCATTGGCTTTGGCCCTGGAACATATGCCTTTGAATATGCAGCATTTCAAGACCCTGAAAACCTCACCATAATTTCAACTAATTTCGGAGATATGGGAAATGCGCACAGCGAGTACCTGAGTGCCCTCTCAGAATCTGGATTGATAGGCATGCTACTTTTCATGTCGGTTGTGGCTGCCATATTTTACTCGACTATAAGACTATACCATAGGTATGAAAAAAATAATGATGTGAAAATACTTATCATGGGAATTATTGTTTCTCTTGCGTCATACTTTATTCATGCATTCTTAAACAATTACCTCGATACTGACAAGGCAGCTATTCCTATATGGGCCATGTGTGCGATGGTGGTTTCAATGACGATTAGTCTCAGCGCTAGCGGTCAATCCAAAGGGATGGATTGAGGCTTTTTGTCGTCATCCCACTGACCAAGTGTACCTCGAAATGTAAAGTCCCTAAAGAGTTTTCCGTTGCCAAAACGGTGCCTATTTCAGTTTTTGTATTCACTATATCCCCAATCGAAACAAAGGAGTCTTTTAAATTACTGTAAACCGTTCTGTAATTCCCATGCTTAAGAATAATTACTCTCCCTGCGCCAGGAATGGGAAAAACAGCTGTTACCTCCCCAGAAAAAATAGCCCGTATCGGGGAGTCTGGACGACAAGAAATATCTATGCCGTTATTATTCGTATAAACATCCTTTAAAGAAGGGTGTTTATTCTTGCCAAACCCTTCTATAATTGCTCCCGATTCAACAGGCCATGGTAAGGTTCCTCTATTTTTTTCAAAATTCTTGCTAATAATTTTTCCCTCAGAAGATTCATCAGTGAAAACAGGTGATTTTGCTAACCCTGGGTTTGCCTCCCTTCTTTTGCGTTCTGCCTCTTTTCGTTTTCTTTCTATTTCTGCGAGCTCACGTTTTATTGCCTCTGCTATTTTTTTCTTTAGTGCATGCCGTTTTGCTTGATTCGCTTTAATTTCTTCCAAAAGGGAAGATTCTTGCTGTTGGATTTTTGCCAAAACAACTTCCTTTTTTTTCCGGTCAGATTCAATCTCTTCGCGCTCAAGGCGCTTCTGAGCTAAAAGAGATTTCTTTCTATTTTTTTCAACTTCTATTGCAGCAATTTCTAATTTAATTTTATTCTGATTGGTTTCTATTATAGCCACCTGCTTTTTATGTAAAGCTGTCACATTTTTCAAGTATTTATTCCGTTTTTGGGCTTCATAATAATTATCCGCAGACAATACAAACATCATCTGACCATTTTTATTTCGTGACTTATATGCATGAAGAACCATGTCTTTGTACTGGCCTTTTAGTTTTTCAACACGCTCACTTAAAGCGTCAATTTCTTCCTGTTTTTGTTGGATTGCACCCTCGGCCAAAAGGACCTGTCTATCATATAATCGCAGAAGACTCTCACGACTCTCTATCTGGCTATTAATCAACTGCAATTCACTTAAAGACTCTTTTCGTGAGTTGGTCACTTTCTTTAAAAGGTTTTTTGTATTTGAGATCTTACGCTCTAATTTTTTTTGTTGCTTCTTAAGGTTTTGGGTGTTCGATTGAGAGAGAAACCCCGAAGAGACCAATCCAATAAAAACAAGAATATTAATTACATTTTTCATATTTCTCTGGGATTGTTAAAAAAAGCGAATCAGACGTAATCGCATCGACCCTGGTGTATTCTAGATTTATCTGACCAAAATTGTTTCTTGTTTGAATATTCATTTCTATTACCTTGGGAAGAAGGTATGTAGCGGACTCTTGCCATTCCAAATATTTTATCTCTATTTCTGTTGAATCTACAGGCGCCGAAATAAAGATAGATGATAGGTGGTTTTGACTAGGGGCCAGGCTATATCGGTAAACAATTTCTTTCTTTTTTCGACCACCTCCCTTTCTATGCGTAGATAAGACATAATGGTAAGGATCATTTAACACGTGATACTTTTTATCGTGAGAAAAACCAATAGCATGACCAAAAATAAGTTCCTCAAAATTCTGCAGAGCAAAATCAACACCGACTTTTTTTGAAAACTCACTAATTGATTGTTCTGAGAAGCATTTGTCTTTTTTATTTACAATTGTGAGCCTTGAAGAATCAATCAAAACACTAAATACCGGGATTCTGGCAAAGGACACCACGGCGCTTACTGCAGAGTCTTGAACAGATTTAAGAGTGGTTTTAAAGGACCCTTTATTATCAGCTCCCTTGTAATTTACCTTAAGTTTGGTGTACATATAATGTGGTGCAGAGAGCGAAATGCTATCGAGCTTTGCGATAAACTCCTTTGGCTTCAACTTAGGCAGCTTTTCTGGTTTTATTTCGTTATTAGACCACTGTTTCGCACAGCCAGCTGCGATAAAAACGAATACAGCAAAAAAAATAAACCTACTCAACATAGCGACCTGTTTCTATTTTTTCAATCAACTTTCGGGCCTCACCTCCTAACTGCCGTGCTTGCCTCCAATAATGTAATGCCTTTTCGTGTTGCATAAGTTTAGCGCAAACATCGCCTTTACGAATCAAAACCTCAATAATCATGTTTGTTTCTTCTGCATCAATTTTATTTAAGATGTAAAAGGCTTCATCATAACGCTCTAAATCAAACAGTAAATCGGCTTTCAACAGATAAAATGAGTCATCCTCCACACCGTGAAGTTGTTCAAAACCTTCCGAAGCCTCTAGCAACAACAAAGCCTCCTCAAGCTTAAATCTACGCTGATACATATTCATACATAAGTTAAAACTTAAATACGCGGCCGTGGGTGCTTTTAAATCTATTGCCTCCAAATAATAGACCATTGCCTGCTCAGGCATGCCCATACCAAAAAATGCCTCTCCACGTTGTCCCAACAAATCAGACTCGAGAACAGGGTCGTCGATAATGAAGCTTAAACCAATATCCACGAGCTCGGAAGCGCGCTTATATTTCTCTAATTGATTGCAAGCAGCCGATCCAAAGTAATAAGACTCGGGTTTCAGTGGAAAAGTTCTAGTGGTAGCCTCCGCAACAGAACGCAATCGTTCCCAATGTTTGGCGTCATAATGCATATACATTAGTTTTTGCCAGAGGTCAAAACGGTTCGGATTTATTTTTAGCGCTTCACCATAATTGATTATTGACTCTTGTAAAGCTTTTTGTTTACTTGCCTTATCATTTTGAGAAGCTTTTTTATAATAATAATCCCCCAATACAATCATAATTGTATCATTGTTCGGAAATGTCCTTTGGAGCACTTCAAGGCAAACTTCAACCCGCTCATCTTCCTTGTGATGAACCAAAAAATCAAATGCGCTTACCGTTTCTTTCACTGTGATATTTTCCGAAAGAATCGCTTTGTAAAAATAATCTCCTGCCTTTTTTCTATTGCCTTGCTCGTATTCGTACTCGGCTAGCATTAAAAACCCCATCCCGTTTTGTGGGTCCTCTGCTACAAGAGCCTTAAGCATTTGTAGAGCTTTTGATTGGTCGTTGTTCTGAACATAAAAATCAACTAAGCTAGCAAGGACCATCGTGTTTTTTGGATGAGCTTTGTGAAAAACGAGCAAAACCTTTTCTGCTTCCTTTAATCTTCCCATTTCCATGTAGATTCTATGCTTTCTAATTGCCGCTTCTAAGTGATTTCCTCTGACTTTTTCTAGGTTTTCAATAACTTTGATTGCTTTGGAATAATCCCCCGCTCTCTTATAACAATCAATCGCTGCAAGGTAATACTCAGTATTTCGGATGCGCGATTTAGAGATTA
Organism: uncultured Flavobacteriales bacterium; assembly: GCA_913020765.1. Classification (GTDB taxonomy): domain Bacteria; phylum Bacteroidota; class Bacteroidia; order Flavobacteriales_D; family Crocinitomicaceae; genus UBA952. The sequence continues at coordinate 22,846 of CAJWAO010000024.1, forward strand.
ATTCGAATAATTCTGCCGCCTCCTCAAATGAGTCATTTTCTCTCAACATGTAAGCCAGCTCAACTTGATAAAACAAATTATTTTTGTCTGCTTCAAGAGCAGACAAGGTGTGTACCTCAGCGAGTTTAAGATTGCCAACAAGCAAATAGGTTTGTGCCAAAGCAAAGTGAGAGGCGTCATCTAAGGGTTGTTTTTCTAGGCAAGCTTTAAAACGATCTATGGCTTCGTAATAATTTCCCTTTAATTTAAGCCGAACACCTTCATGGAAAGACTGTATAAACTCATTTGATGTCTGGTGAATTGGGCTTTTAGCTATTGGTAAGCTCTCTTTGCAACCACAAAGACAGACAATGAAGACCAGAAAAAACCTATACAGCATCACGTATTTTAGTGAAGTCCCCAACACTTAAATCATTTGGTTTCTGATGAATCTCCACTGATGCGCCTATCATGGAGTCTTTTAAATTTAGGTGTGCTAACGAAGTGTCATTTTGAATTAAGCAGTTTGATAGCACAGAACTTCGAACAATTGAGTTCTTTCCTATTGAAACATGAGGACCAACTACTGAATCTATTATTTTCACACCAGCCCCAATAAAGCAAGGTTGAATAATTACAGAATTAGTAACATCGGCATTTTTATCCACAAGGTTTAGCCCCATTTCATAATCAAAATTCAGAACGTGTTTATTTGTTTCCACCGTCACTTTCTTATTTCCACAATCTAACCAAGCGTCTACTTTTCCTGGCAAAAAAGCAGTCCCCTTTTCAGTGAGTCGTCTTAGCGCATCCGGCAACTGATACTCCCCTCCTTTTTGCAGATTGTTTTCTAACAAGTAATTTATCTCGCTTTTTAAAGCTGCACCCTCTTTAAAGAAATAAATCCCAATCATGGCCAAGTCTGACACAAACTCTAGAGGCTTCTCAACAAAGTCTATGATTTCATTTGTCTCATTTAATTTGACCACTCCAAAAGCACTAGGGTCCTCAATTTGTTTTACCCAAATCATACCATCGATACCTTCAGAAATTTGAAAATCCGCTTTAAATAAGGTATCGGCAAAAGCAACGATTACAGGTCCTTCGAGACATTGCTCAGCACATGAAACAGCATGGGCTGTTCCTAAGGGTTCTTTTTGATAGTGAATAGACCCCTTGGCGCCTAAATCAGCTGCAACAGCTAATAGATCTGCTTCGACTTGTGCACCAAAATCACCTATTACAAATGCAATCTCATCAATTTTTTCTTGGCACATCTTAGAAATATCCTCTACCAATCGATGAACAATTGGTTTACCACCTACTTTTATAAGAGGCTTAGGAACGGTAAGCGTATGCGGTCGCAATCTGCTTCCACGACCTGCCATTGGTACTATAATATTCATTCTTTTTTATTTTAATCCCGTACTGCCGAAGCCTCCTGAGCCCCTTTCTGTATTTCCCGTAGATTCTACTTGTTCCCAGTCAATCGATTCAACTTTTGAGAAAACAAGCTGAGCAATTCGATCCCCATTTTCCACAAAGGCCTCTTTATTTGATAAATTAATTAAAATCACACCGATCTCACCCCTATAATCAGCATCAACTGTACCCGGAGTGTTTAATACGGTTAGGCCCTGCTTTAATGCTAGACCACTCCTAGGGCGAACTTGACATTCTATACCGGTTTCCATCTCTAAAAAAATCCCTGTTTTAACCAATACTCTTTCAAGGGGAGGTACAGACAACTTTTTGGATGTAAATGCCCGAACATCCATTCCTGAAGACCCCAAAGTCTTATATTCAGGCAAAGGGTTGTCAGATTGATTTATTATTTTAACTTTTATCGACATCTTACATCAAATTTACATATATTGAAAAAAGGAATTGGGCACGGTGCCAATAGAAATCAACAAAGGAATTAACAATTTGTGTTTTCTAAATAAATTAACCATCAAAAAAACTATTTTTGTTTACATGAGGCCTGTAGGAAAACTGATAATTATTGGGGGGGGGATAGACACGGGAAGTTTTGCAGAAACTGATTTTACCGGAAATATTGATAATAATCTTAACTTTTTTGAACGCGGTATTTTAAAACGAATTATCGATGAGTCCGACAAAGGAACTGACTCGAGAATTGAGGTGGTTCCTACGGCATCAAGAATACCAGATGTTGTTGGTCCAGAATACTCTAAAGCCTTTCATTTTTTGGGTGCAGACAATGTCGGTGTATTAGAAATTGAATCACGAGAGCATTGTCAAAATAAAGCTATTATTAAACGTGTCAAAGCAGCAGATGTCATTTTTTTTACAGGAGGCGACCAGTTGAGGCTAACCTCTATTATAGGAGGAACACCTGTCCACGACCTTATTTTGAATAAATATCACAACGAGCCCTTTCTATATGTTGGAACCTCTGCAGGAGCAGCTTGTGCCTCAAGAAATATGATTTATCAGGGCTCAAGTAAAGAAGCATTGTTAAAGGGAGAAGTGAAAATCACTGGAGGCCTTGGGTTGATGAGCGATGTTGCGATTGATACACATTTTGTAAAAAGGGGGCGAATTGGTAGGCTATTTCAGGCAGTAGTCTCAAACCCAAAAATAATTGGCTTAGGGCTTGGCGAGGATACCGGGCTATTGATTTCGAATGGAGATGAAATGGAAGCTTTAGGGTCAGGCCTTGTAATTCTAGTAGATGGAAGAAGTATTAAAGACACGAATATTACTGATATTTCTCTTGGTGAGCCTATTTCTATTGAAAATTTAATTGTTCACGTCATGAGTATGGGAGATTCATATGTACTAAGTAGCAATACATTTAAAATTCGTAAAAAAGAAAATGAACTTTCATGAGAATACTGATACATGGTGGCTTCTTTAGCGAATCCTCCCAATCTAACGAAACGAAACTACTCAAACAAAAAGCCCTCCTTGATATTTTAGAGAAATCTAAAGTGTATTTAAAAAATAATAATGCTGTTTCTACCTCCATATTTGCGACGTCGCTTCTCGAAGATAGCCCGTTATTTAACGCCGGAATAGGTTCACAGATTCAGCAGGATGGTAAAATCCGCATGAGCGCTGCAATTATGGACGGTACAAGCCATAAGTTTAGTGGTGTAATAAATATTGAGAATGTTCAGAATCCTATTTTCGTAGCGCAGAAACTCATGCGTGAAGATGACCGCGTTCTTGGCGGAGAAGGAGCAACAAAGTATGCTTTTAAAGAAGGTTTCCCTCTATTTTCAACAGAAACGAAAGAACGAAAAATAGAATACCTTACAAAAAAAGAAAATCTAGGAACGGGAACGGTTGGTTGTGTTGTATTAGATCAAAACGGAAAACTTGCCGCAGCAACATCTACAGGTGGAAAGGGCTTTGAAATTCCAGGAAGAGTATCAGACTCCGCTACTATTGCAGGAAATTATGCAAACGAACACTGTGCAGTAAGTTGTACTGGTGTCGGAGAAGATATTGTAAGCGGAGCCCTCGCTACAAAAATAGTCACACGTGTTACGGATGGCTATGCATTGAAAGATGCTTTTAAAAAAACTTTCGAGGAACTAAAGCCATATGATGGATTTGCCGGGGCCATTGCAGTATGCAAGAATGGAGATGTGTTTTTTTCAGAATCTCATCCAAAAATCGTTTATGCATCTTTTGATGGAGAGAGTAATACTGTTTTTACCTAAATATCACGGATAGCAATCTTGCTGTCTTTCCCATCTAAAAGCCCCAATAAAATCCAAAAAATAGGTGCAACAGCAATTACACTTATATTGAATAGGGATTGAATAATATAAGCTAATACTGCACATGCGACGACGCTCTTTGCTGTCATACTGAAAATACTCCTCCGGTTCTGTATAAAGATAAACATGATAAAAAGAAGGTATAACATCAATGCAGGTGCGCCAGATACAGCGGCAATATGAAGAAGTTCATTATGTGCCTTATCCACAGTGTGTCCGGTTAATTTGCCATATAATTTTGAGCGTTTATTTTTTGTTTGCTTAAGCGCCTCTTTTAGATTTTCTGGACCAGCACCAAAAAAAGGGTGTTTTTGAATAATGTCAAAAGACATCCTCCAAATAAGCGCTCTTCCTGAGCCTGCCCATTCATTGTTTATATTGAATTCACTTTTAATTGTTTTGGTTCTATGCTTAATCCTACTTTCGCTAAGAAAATTCATTGTAAAAAACACCATTAGAAAAGAGCTTATGACAATTACATAGTATTTTCTGATTTTGTTGTATCTCATAAAATATACAGACGCTAGACCAATCGTCAAAAGTGAAATCCATGCACCCCTAGTGTTTGAAGCTAAAAGGGCACCAAAAAATAATATGGGAAAAATAGCGTATTTAAATTTTTGGTATTTAATGAAGAAGCCTGACGATATAATTAACATCAATAAAGACCATGATGCTAAAAAATTTTGATTTCCAATTGTTGCATAGGACCCCTTGGTGTAATTCATATACTCAACTAGTGGATCTATTTTAAAAAACTGGGCAATGGCATATAAGGCAACAAATGCTTGTATACAAAGAAAAAAATGAATATCCTTTTTTGTTAAGCGCATGTGAACTTTTGCTGCATAAAAAATAATTGCATAAAAAAGTAAGGTTAAAAAGCCCTCAAATCTTCCCGCGGTTGATGAAACCCCTGTCAGGGCTAAAATCGGCTTATAGGCCACAAGTGACGCAATAAAAACCCAGCATATATAAATCAGCAATAAAAAATTAACTTTTTTAAATTCAACCTCTCTGATTTTAATAAGGTAAAAAGCAATATAAACCGCCCCGATCGACAAAACCGGTGCTTTCGCGGTATTAAAAATGTCCGGCAACCCTTTTACAGGAATAACAATTATTGGCAACAACGTTGCCAGTAACCATAAAGCTCGGTTGATTTTTACAGAATAGATCCTTAAACGACTCAAGCCAGTTTTTCTTTCTTATTCGAGATTAACGCAGTAAAGTTACATGCCCTGAAATAACTTTTCGTTGATCCGTTTTAGGGTTCTTGTACGTGATTTTCCAAGAGTAGGTACCGTCCATTGCTTTTGTTCCGTTAACCCCATAGGTCCCGTCCCATCCTGTTTCAGCGTTTTGCGTTTCAAAAACGATTTCTCCCCAACGATTGAAAATTAGCATTTCGAAATTATATGGGTCGAATCCTGAATAAAAAACCGGTGTAAACATCTGATTGAAATTATCACCATCTGGCGTAAAGGTATTTGGAATATAAAAAACTTCCTGCTCGTCGTACTCTATTATGAGCTGAGTTTGATCCGTACAGCCAAATTCACTGATTGCCGTAAGTGTGATTAGCGCACCTTCATCTGTGTTTTCATATAAATTAGTTGGATTGATGTAAGTGCTCGTATTTCCATCTCCAAAATCCCATAAAAAAGAGCTTGCTCCTGAACTTAGATTGGTAAAAGAAACCAGAACATCATTGTCAGTAAAGACATCTGGCGAAACTGTAAAGTTGGCTATTGGATCTTCTTGTACGCATAAGTAATTTGGCATAGTAAGGCTATTGGTACATCCATTTTCATCAACCTCTAATGTCACATCATAACAACCGGGATTAGTCAAGTCTAGTGATACCTGGTTTCCTTCTAAAATAATCCCATTGCTTATCGTCCACGTGCACACATCATTTGCGCTTGATAGAACGACACTGTGTGGAGCGCATCCAAGTAAGCTATCTCCGCTAAAGGAAACGATAGGTAGGTCATTTACAACAATATCCATATTCTGGGAGACAGCGCATTGCCCTGGATTTGGAGAGAAATTATACGTGCTCAGCCCAGCAGTATTTGTAGTGATTGTTGGTGGTGTCCAGGAACCCAATATACCTTCCATTGAACTTGAAGGAAGTACCCCTGCCACATCATTGAGACAAAATGGTCCAAGCTGGCTGAACTGTGGCGTCTCAGGTGACAAAACAGTCACAGTAACTGTTTGTGCTGAGCCCACACAACCACTTAGCAAAGGTTCAACAACATAATCAACCGTTCCGTTTACTGAACCGTCAAGTGTTAATTCCTGGGAAACAATAGCGCCAGATACAGTATTTATAACCGATCCATCTGAGGCTCCAGTCACACCATTTTGAATGACCGTCCAATTAAAATCCGTTGCGGTAGCGCTATTCATTGATATCTCAACTGTTTCACCAGAACATATTTCTGATTGCCCCAAGACCAACAATAAATCAACCCCATTATCCTGAATTATTTCAATTTGAGCATTGGATTGGCATCCATTTGGCCCCGTTCCTGTAACAGTATAAATTCCGGGAGAAGTAATGCTAGGAGAAGAAATATTTCCGAGACCATTGTCCCATGAATAAATATCAGCGCCCGTAGCAGTAATGCTAATTTCAAGTTGAGTACAGCTTAATGTTGTTGTTCCGGTATTATTTGTAATTCCCACGTTAGGAGGAACATCGTCAACTGTTACATTAACCGTTCCATCAGCAGTGCATCCATTTACATCAGTTACTGTCAAGGTATATAATGTTGTTGATGACGGCGTTGCAATTGGATCAGATATGGTTGGGTTCGTAATGCCTGCCAATGGAGACCAAGAATAGGTATTTCCAACAACACCCGCCATTCCGATTTGAGCTCCAGAAGTGTTTGTTATACAGTTAATCAATTGGTCGTTCAAAGAAACTTCAGGCAATGGAAAAATCTCTATGTCCATATTTAAGACCTCAGCACATTGACC
>CAJWAO010000025.1 GCA_913020765.1 uncultured Flavobacteriales bacterium
GCAATGGGAGGATATACAACTGGTAAAAAAGAGGTGATTGAGATGCTTCGTCAAAAATCGCGGCCATATTTGTTTTCCAATTCTTTAGCGCCATCTATTGTTGGAGCATCACTAAAAGTATTTGAACTGTTGAGTGAATCTACAAGATTACGGGATCAGTTAGAAGCCAATACGAAGTATTTTAAAGATAAAATAATTGCAGCGGGCTTTGATATTAAAAAGGGCGATTCTCCGATTGTACCAATCATGCTTTACGATGCGGCATTGTCGCAAAAGTTTGCTGACGGGCTTTTGAAAGAAGGGATTTATGCAATTGGCTTCTTCTACCCTGTTGTTGCGAAAGGTGCTGCTAGAATTAGAACTCAAATTTCGGCAGCACATTCAAAAGAGGAGCTCGATCGCGCAATTAATGCCTTTATAAAAGTGGGAAAAGAACTTGATGTAATTTGATGAATTTTTTATTTTTGCTTGTCCTAAAATGAAATGAAACCTAACTGCACCAAATATCTTTCCCTAATTTGTCTCTTACTATTTTCGGTCCAAGTTCTATTTCTCTATGCCAATAATGCTGAAATTTCAAACTTGACCACAAAATCTATCTTTGCGTCAGTTGTGTATGAAACAAACAATGAAGTTCACAAGCCGCTTCAGTCGGGTACAGATAGTCCCGAACCCGAACAAGAAGAAAAAGAGGAAAGTCAGGAGAATCAAGAAAATGAGGAGAGTAAAGAGCTTGAGGTTTTATCAGATGATTTAAATTGTAACGAAAGCGCGTTTATATTTACTGAAATGAATTATTATTATTTACTAAAACCATCTGACGGAATAAATCAAGAACATTACTGCCCTCCCGAATGTAAAATTTAAGGAACAGACCATTATCTTTTTTTAAATTTTATAATAAACTCATGAATAAAAATTTTTTTAAACATTGGCAACAAGATTTACCTGCAAGTATTGTTGTCTTTTTTGTAGCGGTTCCCCTTTGTTTGGGTATTGCTCTGGCAAGTGGGGCCCCACTTTTTTCAGGGCTAATAGCAGGTATTGTAGGGGGTATTGTTGTTGGAGCGATAAGTGATTCGTCTCTTGGTGTTAGTGGACCCGCAGCTGGACTAGCGATTATTGTTTTAAATGCGATTCAAGATCTTGGCGCATTTGAAACTTTCTTAGTCGCGGTAATCATTGGAGGATTTGTGCAGTTAGTTTTGGGATTAGCCCGTGGTGGAGTCATTGGATTTTATTTTCCATCCTCGGTCATCAAAGGCATGCTCGCAGCCATCGGGATTATCATATTTATCAAACAAATTCCTCACGCTTTTGGTTATGATGCAGATTACGAAGGTGATTTGACATTTCAACAAGGCGATGGTCAGAATACTTTTTCAGAGCTCATCAATATGTTGGATTATATTTCACCAAGTTCGATACTTGTTGCGGGAGTCTCATTATTCATTCTACTGCTCTGGGATTTAGTTTTAGTTAAAAAGAGCAATCTATTTAAAATTATTCCAGGACCACTTGTGGCTGTTATATTTGGTATCTTATATCAGGTGTTTTCTTCTAGATTTTTTCCAGAGATGGGGATTAAAGGAGAACATCTTGTAAGTGTTCCTACATCGTCAAATATGGGGGAATTTCTTTCTAATTTTACAACACCTGATTTTACCCAGATTACAAATTCGAATGTATGGATAACGGGGGTTACAATTGCCGTAGTGGCTAGTCTTGAAACTTTACTTTGCGTCGATGCTACTGATAAATTGGATCCAGATAAAGGGACGACGAATACTAATAGAGAGCTGCTCGCTCAGGGTACAGGAAATATGTTGTCTGGACTCATTGGCGGTCTTCCGATTACCCAGGTTATTGTTCGTAGTTCGGCAAATATTCAATCTGGCGGTAAGACAAAAATGTCAGCAATTTTTCACGGCTTTCTTATCTTAACATGTGTTGGGCTCATCCCTTTTGTACTGAATCTAATTCCATTGGCAGTGCTGGCAAGTATTCTTTTTATTGTAGGTTTTAAGCTGGCTAAACCTTCGCTCTTCAAGTCTATGTACAAATTGGGTTGGAGACGTTTTGTCCCTTTTTTAGTAACTATTCTGGGTGTTGTATTTATTGATTTGTTGAAAGGGATTTCTCTGGGGATGCTTGTGGCAATTGTAACGATTATACCATCAAAATTAGGTGCTGCATTCTCGATGATTGATGAAACTCAAGGTGAAATCAAGAAATTTAAGATGGTTTTTGCAGAAAAAATTACTTTCTTCAATAAGCGGTCAGTGTATAATTCTCTAGAGGAAATTGAGCACGGTACAGAGCTGGTTATTGATATGAAAGAATCGTCTTACATTGATACTGATGTCTCGGAAATGATAGATGAGTTTATAGAAAAGGCCGAAGAAAAAGACATCAAGGTGTCGCTTTTAAAATAGAACAATCACTTTTAAATAACTAAAAGGAGCTTAGCGGCTCCTTTTTTATTTGTAACAATTCGTTTGAGGTAGCGAACAGTGCACTTTTATAACTCGAGTTTGTAGGTATTTATTTACTGCTTCATTATTTCTTATATTTAATCAACTGTTTTAAGAATGACTATTATGAAAATTTCTTTGTGTGGATTTTTTTGTTTTTTGAGCGTATTTATTTCAATGAATTTAAGTGCTCAGATTACGGTATCGGGAAAGCTTCTTGATGACTATACATCCAGTCCGATTGAGGGTGCCAAAATTAAAGTAAAGGGACTGAATGCTGGTGCATTTACCGATGAAAAGGGGGAATTTATAATTTCTTTGCAAGGTGACCTACCGATCGTCTTGATCAGCTCTTTTCTCGGTTATTCTGCTATTGAGACCACTGTTTCGTCAGTGTCAGAACCCATTGTGATCAGATTGAAAACCGACAAAACTCTTAACCTTGAGGAAGTAAATGTTCGAAGCTTTGCTACAGACAAAGAAAAAGAATCTGCACTTTCAATTGAGACAATGTCACTGGCAGAGATTCAAGAAACCCCATCAACTGACTTTTATGAAGGCCTGAGTCATATGAAAGGAGTTGATTTAACCTCTGCAAGTCTTGGTTTCAAGGTCGTGAATACGAGAGGTTTTAATAGCACCTCTCCTGTGAGAACCCTGCAGATTATAGATGGCGTTGACAATGCTTCCCCAGGACTCAATTTCGCTTTAGGAAATTTTCTTGGTGCCTCTGAATTAGACCTGATGAAAGTCGAGGTTGTTTCGGGTGCGAGCTCTGCTTTTTATGGTCCCAATGCATTTAACGGAGTCATCAGTATGTATACCAAAAGCCCATTCAAATTTCAGGGTTTTAGTGCTTCTGTTAAAGGTGGTGAAAGAATGCTGAATGAATATGCATTGCGTTATGCTAAGGCATTTCAGAACAAAGATGGGAAGGATAAATTTGCATTCAAGCTTAACTTTTCATACCTCTCTGCTGATGATTGGGTTGCCGATAACTCAAATTCTGTTGCAGGTCTGGACACGGACGAGAACAATCCAGGAGGTTATGATGCCGTCAATCGATACGGAGATGAAAACCTGTCACCGAATATTAATAATGCTCTAGATGTTCAATCAAAGTGGATGACACCTGGTCTTAGGAGGTGGCACAGAACAGGTTATTGGGAGCAGGATATTGTGGATTATGATACAGAAAACTTTAAGGCTTCCGCTGCACTACACTATCTATTTACGGAAGATATCGAGCTTATTTTAGCATCTAATTTTGGAACAGGGACAACAGTATATCAAGGAGACAACAGATTCAGCTTGAAGGATATTCTTTTTTTACAAAACCGACTAGAGCTCAGGAAGAAGGATGATTTTTTCATAAGGGCTTATGCCACAAACGAGGATGCAGGGAATTCCTATGATGCTGTACTTACTGCATTCTTAATGCAAGATGCGGCCAGTGATGATTGGGATTGGTACAATCGTTATCGAGGTTATTGGACAGGTAATATTACTGACCAGGTTAGAGAATTAGACCCTAGTGTTGTTTGGGAACCCACACTTGGATCGACTTTAGATATTGAAGCGATTGATTCAGTTGTTGATGCTAATCCTGAGCAGATGGCTATATGGCATGATGAGGCTGAGGCTTTTGCCAATCAAGAGCATGGTGACCTTGGAGGAGCGTTGGCCTATTTTGAGCCTGGAACTGCCCGATTTGATTCACTGTTGAATGATATTACCTCCAAATCATCATTTTTAGAGGGCGGGTCAAGAATTCAAGATAAGTCAGCCTTGTATCATTTGCATGGTGAAAAGATTTTTGACTCTGAATTTGCTAGATTTACAGTGGGTGCCAACGGTAGAATATATACCCCTAAATCTGAGGGTGCCTTATTTAGCGATACCGGTGGAGTAACAATTATCAATAGAGAATTCGGAATCTATGGTGGTTTCGAAAAAAGATTCAAGGATGACGAGTGGATTTTAAAAGCATCAATGCGTCTTGACAAAAATGAGAATTTTGATTTCTTACCATCTCCAGCACTATCTTTAATATGGCAACCTAAAAAGGAACATTCTTTAAGAGCTACATTCACCTCTGCAATCCGAAATCCAACCCTTCTTAATCAGTATATGTACTATAACGTAGGTCGTGCAAAACTTGTAGGAAATATCAGCGGATATGATTCTCTAGTGACGATTGAGTCTTTGAGGGACTATTATTATACGCAGAATCCTGACACCTTGTCCTATTTCAATTTAGATCCCATTGCACCCGAGGAGGTCAAGTCAGTTGAGATAGGTTATCGTGGGGTTCTATTTAAAAATCTCTACGTCGATATGAACTATTATTTCAATTCGTATACCAATTTTATTGGGTTTACAACCGGGGCAGATATCACGATTTTACAAAGTGGTTTTGTTGTGAATGATGTTTATCGGATTGCCACAAACTCAAGAGAAACCATTACCACACAAGGTGCGACTGTTGGCCTAAATTACTATATGGGTGATCATTATGCCATCAATGGTAATTATTCTTGGAATGTCTTAAATAAAGAATCAGATGATCCGATTATTCCTGCATACAACACTCCGGAGCATAAGTTTAATGTCGGTTTTAGGGGGAGGGATTTGGCGATAAATAAGTTCGATGGTTTAGGATTTAACATCAATTATAAGTGGATTGAAGGCTTTATTTTTGAGGGCTCACCCCAATTTACAGGTAGTGTACCAACCTATGGTTTGTTGGATGCTCAAATCAATAAACGAATCGATAAAGCAAATTTAACCATCAAAATTGGAGCCTCTAATTTGCTAAACAATCAAGTTTTGCAGGTATATGGAGGCCCCTTTGTCGGGCGTATGATCTACACCTCTCTATCCTTTGATTGGAAAGATAAAAACAATAAATAAGGAGATTTTATCTAATATTCTTTATCTTAGACCAACCAAAAAATTAACACATGAAAAAAATACTTCTACCTTTTTTAAGCTGTATGGCTATTCTTGGCAGCACATTTGCCCAAGTTAGATACATTGATGAGGTCTTTTCCGATGTAACGGTTCAGACAAACATCGAGTATGGAATGAACTATTCTGTAATTGCTGCAGGTAACGGACTTCCTTATGTTCCAACGGGAGCAGACCTTACCGGAGATGGAGTTGCCGATATTCCTCCTCTAGAATTTGACTTTTATGAGCCGACAGGTGATACGGAAACGGAAAGACCTTTGGTTATTGTATTACACACAGGTACTTTCGCCCCGATTATTTACAACGGTAATCCTACGGGTATGCGTCAAGATGCTGCGACAACAATGATGTGTCAGAGCTATGCGAAACGTGGATATGTAGTTGCAAATCTAGAATACCGTTTGGGATGGAATCCTGGCGCAGAAACACCAGCGGAAAGAGGTGCAAGTCTTATGAAGGCTGTTTATCGTGCCATTCAAGATACCAAGGGCGCTGTTCGTTTTTTCAGAAGAGACTATGAAAATGGTAATACATACGGTATTGATACTTCTCGCATTATTCTATCCGGACAGGGTTCGGGAGGTTGGATAGCTTTAGGTTATGCCACAGTTGATAAATATGCAGAAATCACACTTCCTAAGTTTTTGGATGTAGACGAAATTACAGGGGATGTAACAGCCTTGATTGATACTGCAGAAATAGGTGATTGGGACGGCTATGGTGGAGCGTTTAACAATGTTAATCACGCTGGATACTCGAATGACGTGCATATGGTTTGTAGCATGGGTGGAGGAATTGGTGACTTGAGCTGGTTAGAGGCTGGAGATGTTCCAATGTGTGCTGTTCATTGCCCCACAGACCCAGTTGCCATATACACTACGGGTGACGTTGCAGTAACGGGTGCAGGACTGATTACAACTGATATCAGTGGTTCGTATGATGTTATGGCAAAAGCGAATATGCTTGGAAATAACGACGTCTTAGCATCGGTAAATGCTGGTAGTGATGTTTATACCCTTGGAGCTCAGGTCGCTGGTGCAGCAGCAGAAGGAATGATGGATTTTGGTGGAACCGCTGTAGGTGCTGCTGTAGACAATGCCTATCCTTTCGTTACAGCCAATCCATTTGAAGCTTCCCCATGGGATCTGTGGGATGAGCCAACCGTTGAGAATATTGCATTAAGTCTTGGTTTTGAAGCAGGATATGGGACTGCAATTAGTCAAAATGCTCTGGGTCAAAACCCAGACATGAGCATTGAAAAATCAATGGCTTATGTCGATACCACTATGGGGTATTTTTGCAGACGAATTGTTCGAGCAACGAATCTAGATGGATTGAATAGTCTTGACGAAATAGCGTTGGATAATGCGCTAGAGGTGTATCCTAATCCAGCATCTTCTGTATTGGTATTCAGAGCTAAAGAAGGGAATATTCAATCGATTGCAATACATTCAGCTTTAGGCGAATTGGTTCAATCAGAATCGGATATATCAACCAATATGATTACCTATAATAATCTAAATCTGAAACCTGGTCTTTATTTCTGTTCCGTAGAAATTGAAGGTCAAGTATTTAATCAGAAGGTGATTATCAAATAAAATCTTGAATAACAACATTCGGAAAGCGCTCCATGGAGCGCTTTTTTTATACCTGTTTTTTGGCGCTGTAACATTTAAATGGTTTTAGCTGTACTAATTAAAACTACTCTTATGAAAGCATTTTTCCTCCTACTGTTGATTTTGGTACCACATTTTTGTACTGCTCAAAAGATCAATCATGTAGTGAGTATCTCTCCAATTTCCATCTATATGGGTACAGGGAGATATAGTGGCAATACCTTTTATGCCCATGGTTTTAAATATAAAATGACACACAAAAAGAATGCGATTTCTATTGGTAGCCATGGTACACTTTTTAATAAGCTAGATGGTCGAAAAAAAGGGCGAAATCCCAATGATCGTCTACACATTCCCTTTTTAAATTCTAGCTCTATTTCATTCGGCCGTATGATTGCGGACTTTGACAAATATCCGGAAAGGCGCAACCAATTGTACCTTAATGGGGGGTATCAGTTTTTTCAATTTGGTGCCCACATTGGAGATTACTGGCACATTGATTCAATTAACAATGGAGGTGTGACGGTTTTGGGTGGGTTTAGAACACATTCCCTTTCTATTGGCGTAAAATGGTTAAACACGAAAAAAATTTCTTCAAAAGATCAAAAATCATTAGAAGCAAAAAATAAATTTACATACGAATACATTCATGGATTGGTAATGAATTTAATAGGGTATAATCGATTCGATTCATATTCAGATCGAACTGAAATCCCCAATATATATAGCTTTAAGCGAAATGGTTTTCGCTTCAGCTTCTTACACGAAAGAGGTTTTTCTAATCACCTCGGTGTTTTTGCAGAATTTGAGTTTTTGTATGTTCCTTTTATAGATTATTTTCCAAATCCAGAAATATTTATTCCAAGAGGAGGTGAAAGTATAAAGCCATGGTTTGTTGGGCTTAAAACGGGGATAAGCTTTTTTTAAATTATTTTCAGCCAATAAACCCTTGTTTTTCCAGCTCCTTTTCCATGATTGGTATAAATAGAAATGGAAAATAGGAAAGTATGAGCATCGCCGGGTATCCATAGGGTAACATTGGACTTTCTTCACGTGATTCTAGCACCTGATAGGGTTTAGCACCCATAAAATGGTGGTCTGAGTGCCTCGTCAATTCGAAGAGTAAAATTCTACCCAAAAGATGGTCTGAATTCCAGGAGTGAATTACTTTGACGTTTTCATAGGTACCGTTCTCTCTTTGTTTTCTCCTGAGTCCATAGTGTGAAAAATAATTTTGTGCTTCCAAAATAGATATGCCGAAAACAGCAGCTACGAAATAGAGGCCAGCGATTTTAGTTCCAAAGAAAAAATAGATCAGCAGTATAAAAGACCAAGGGATGATTGTGAAAAGGATCATAGGGTTTAAAAAAGGGCTTCTACCCATTCTTCTTGATTTTTCTGCCTCTAATCTCCAGGTTTTAAAATAACCTCCAATTTGTGATCTTATGGCAAATAGGTAAAAGATATCTCCTTTTTTTGCTGAGGTTAGATCATTTGGTGTTGCAACATCTCTGTGGTGGCCACTATTGTGATAGGTCATGAAGTGATTTTGAAAGGAGGTTGTAAGTAAGACATGCGCCATAAATAATTTAAATGGCTCACCTATTTTATGACCTAACTCGTGGCCACCGTTGATGCCGTTTACACCAAGAACGGTCCCCATCATCAATACATAAGCGATTAAATCTGCAGAGCCGATATCGGGATTCGACACAGCAAGTAGAAAGACATAGACTACATATAAATGAAGCGGCACAAGTAAATACAGGACAAAGTCATAAAACCAATCGCTTTTGGCAAGTTCTTTTTCCGCCTTGTTCAGATTATATGAATCCTTCGGAAGCACCACCTCAAAAATGGGTATGGCAAGATACAACACAAAAATGCCGAAGTAGGCCATGATTCCTGAACTGTTCAGGCTTATCAATGCCAAAAAAGGCGTAAAATACACCCCAAAATACTTTAGTTTGCCCATAAATTTTGAGTTGTACCTAAAGTTATGAAAAAAATGAATAATTTTTCACTTTGTTCAGAGCAGTAGCCCCACCAGGAATCGAACCTGGATCTAAAGTTTAGGAAACTTCTATTCTATCCATTGAACTATGGGGCCAAAATGTAAAGGTATTTATATTCTATAGAAACTCTCGAAGAATCTCCCAAGTTTTAGAGGCTGCCTCATCCCAATCATAATTGCGGGCTTTTATTTGGCCATTTTCTATAAGTTTTTCTCTTTTTGATGAATTGTTTACAATTTCTTCCATGCTATTTGCCATATGAACAATATCAAATGGGTCGAAATAAATGGCGGCATCACCAGCTACCTCTGGAAGGCAGGTTCTATCACTAGAAAGGATAGGGACATCACATTTCATTGCTTCAACGAGAGGGATACCGAAACCTTCAAAATAAGGAGGGTAGGCCAGTGCAAAAGCACTTGCCATGAGCTTTGTTAAAATTTCCATTTGGACATGTCCTGTAAAAAAAACGTTTTCTTCAATTGCCTCAGGTACGTTTAAGGATTGTTTTCGCCACATATTACTACCCACAATAAGTAGCTGATATTCTTGATTTTTTTTACGAAATAGCTCGAAGGCCTGTAAAAGGCGTTCAACATTTTTTCTTGGATGTATAGAACCAACAAAAATAAAATAAGGTTTCCCTTTTGTGTATGATTTTTGGTACTCCTCTTTCTCTTCCCTTGAAACAGGTCTATACGCATTGGATACACCATTGTACACGACACTTATTTTTTTTTGATCAATGCCATAGCAATTAGCGATGTCATTTTTTGAATATTCCGATACGGTAATAATTTGTTTCGCCTTGTGCGCATATCTCGGATAATAACGCCGATAATACCAGCTCACCCATTTTGGAGAATCTTCGGGGTAATGTTCAAAATTCAGGTCATGAATCGTGGTAACCTGCGGTATTTTTGCACGCAAATCACAAATACCGTCCGGAGACCAAAATAAATCGATATCGTAGCGTTTTAGTGCAACATGAAGGGGATATCTAGTCCAAAATAAAGTTAGAAATGGGTGTCTTGTGGGAGGATAAAGTTTAATGGGAATGCAGTTTTTTGCAAAAACAAAGGAATCATCAAAATCGCGGTCGAAAATCAGATAAAAAGTATGCTCTTTTTGATCTTCACAAATCCTTTTTGTGATTTCATAGGTGTAGTTTCCAAAACCCTCGAGCTTTCCCTTTAAAAGATGTCTACAATTTATGGCTATGTTCAAATCTAAAACTGATGGATGTAATTGCTCTTTTTTTCCTGTTCTATTGTTGTTTCAGGTCCGTGACCACAGTATACGATGGTATCTTCAGGAAGCTTAAACATGGTTTCAAAAATAGACTTTTTTAGCGTATTTATATCTCCTCCGGGTAAATCTACCCGTCCAAAACTTCCATTAAAGAGGACATCACCATTTATAACGAATTTGTTATGCTCGTTATAAAAAACAACATGACCTGGGGCATGGCCAGGCGTAAAAAAAACTTTAAATGAAATATCTTCAAATGAAATTTCAGAACCATGTTCAAGAAATACATCAGGCTCGGGAGATTCTTTATAATTCTGAAAACCGTATAATGTGGCATAGTTTTTAACAGAATGCAGTGTAATCAAGTCATCCTTATGAATGTAGAAAGGTATTTTATATCTATCCTTAACGGCAAAATTTCCCAGTATGTGATCAATATGTGCATGCGTATTGAGCAGAGCTAAAGGGTTTAATTCATTATCTTCAATAAAATTAAAAAGCGCCTCTTCTTCAAGCGCGGAATAGCATCCTGGGTCAATGACGACACAATTTTTATTCGGAGAAACGATTACATAGGTATTCTCTTGAAAACCATTGAATTGAAATGAAACAACTTTTAAACTCATAAAATTAACGCTTACCTAATGACGTTAACGTGTCCAGTCAATTGATATTGTTTATTTGCGAAATCAGTATAGGTCAGTTTCCAAATATAGGTTCCATCTTGGCATTTTTTCCCATTGAAAGTTCCATCCCAAGTCTGACTAGCATCTGTCATTGTGTGGATTAATTCACCCCATCTATTGAAAATGAGACATTCCATTTCTTGTATGTTCCCACCTGAAACCTGAAAGGTCTCATTTAACCCATTATTGTCAGGTGTAAAAGTATTTGGAACATATACAACTGCATCATAATAAATGTGTATAAATTCATCTGATTTACATCCATTTACATCAGTAAAGGTTACTTTGTAGGTGATTTCTTGGTCAGGTGAGGCGATAGGGTTATCGCAATGGATACAGCTCAAGTATTCAGCAGGAGACCAGATAAAACTTCCGACCTGATCTGAGTATGCATTTAGCTGAATTTGATCTCCGTAGAAAGCAAGAACATCATTAGATGTTTCAAAGGCAGGATAGGGGAAAAGCTCAACAAGAACATAAGCTGTATCTCGACATTCGTTTTCATCAATTCCAATCACTGTATATTCTGTCGTTTCGATGGGTACAACAGTGGCTTGATTTTCATATTGATTGATTACTGTGCTTGATGGCAACCACTGGTAAAATACAGCTCCATCCGCCCATAGGTAGGCCTCTTCTTTGGGACAAATGATTGTATCATTGCCTGCGGATATTTCAATTTCAATTACGTTTGCATAAATTGAGTCCATCACCATCCCACAAGCATTTCCAATTTCTACATAAAACCATTGATTACTTATGGGACCTATAACTGCAACGGGTCCATCGCTGCTCAGAAGATAAGGATCTGCAAGCCATTCGTAAGTTTCTCCACCACCAGCAATTACTGCCTCTTGTGAACCAAGACACACCTCTATTTCATCATCTAGGTTTGAGATAGGTGGTTCAAAATAGACTGTTATGTTCGTTGTGTCGTAATTCACACAACCATCGTCGGTTGTTAGTGTTGCGATATAAGTGATTGAGGTATCAGGAGTGGAAATAGGATTAAACGAAGTCGGGTCATTTAAATAGAGTGGTGGGCTCCATAATACAGATCCTTCTCCTATGACTTCTAGGTTGACATTTTCTCCCAAACAAATACTTGCATCTTCAGAGATAGAAATACTATTGTCAAAAACTTCTAAAGTAACTTGCAGTGTTTGCGAACCACAGGTGTCGGAAATCGCGACTGTGAATGTTGTTGTTTCTTCAATTGTTGCAATCGGAGAGGCTGAGTTAGGGTCGTCTAAAAGGCCTGCAGGTTCCCATGTATAAAGTGCACCACCAAAAGCTTCGAGGCCGTAGCTTTCACCCGGGCAAATCGGCGAGGATGGATCGACAACGCCACCTTCAAAAGCGCCAATATTTAGGAAAAGTGACACTGAATCTGAACTAAAACAACCTGAGGTATCGTAAACGACAAGCTGGACTTCATAAGTTCCTGGTTCTGTGTATTGATAAATTGGCTCCTCCTCTGTTGACGTTCCACCGTCACCAAAGGTCCATAAATACGCATTTCCATTTTCGCTGTTATTTTGGAAGAAAACAGATTGTGGAATGCAAATTAGTGGAGCAGGTTGGGCCGCTGCTGCCTCTATTGTACTCAATTCAAATTTGAAGGTCGCCAAATTGCAATTGTCAGAATCGTTTATTTCGGCATATGCGCCGGGAGTTGTTGTGAAACCGTTTTCATTTCCACCACAGCCCCCACATACTGCGTGGTAAATTCGTCCTGATTTATCAAATCGACTTGTTCCCCCATCGACATGATTCGAACTACTATTTAATCCTCCCATAAAGGTTGCATATTTTAGCGTAGTTGCATTTTGGTCTAAAACTGCGATATAAAAATTATTTCCATTGGTTTCACTCTGGTGAGCATCAAGCGTTGTAATGAAGCCACTCGTGGAGGAAGTCGGGACATCGGGCTGATTTATTGAGCCTCCCCAACCTGCCAAGTATATGTCGTAGCAGTCAGAAACTAAAAATGCGGTAGGTGATATTTCCACATTTCCCGTACCTGCTCCAATCATTGTTGTCCATTCAATATTGGCTAAGGATGCATCATATTTTCTAACAAATTGCCCAGAGTTTGGGGATCCGAAACAACCTGGTGAAATAGGCCAGTTTGTCTCTGTTTGACCATAGACATATATGTTATTGTCTATATCGTATTGTACAAAGTAGGTCTGATCGTACTCTGCAAAACCCATGTAAGTACCTGAAATTAAGCTTCCTGTACTGGTATTGAATTTTGCGACATAGCCATCAGATATTCCACCATTAAAGGTGAGGTCATTTCCTTGATTGAATAAACCATTAGAATTTGTTCCTCCCGCTATGCATAGTTCCCCCAAATCATCATTTACTTGAATTGAGTTTCCTGATTCTAGACCAATTCCCCCAAAATAGGTGCTCCATAACAACTGATCGAGGCTTGGAGGCATTTTGAAAAGGACAGCATCTTGTGTTCCATTGAGGGATGCTTGTTGTGGATTATTTAAGGGAAAGTCTGTGGAGTAGGTTGTACTTGCCACGTATACATTGTTATTTTCGTCGAGCATGATTTCCCCTCGAAATTGGTCTCCATAATTGTAATGTAGTTGGTCCAAATTTAAGCCATCATTTCCAGTTCCACCGAGATAAGTTGATGCAAGCAGATTGTCACCGGCTGCGCTAAGGCGTGCGACAAATATATCTGAGCCCATGAAGCTGATACTGTTTTCTGTAACCGATGTTCCGCCATTAAAAATATTGTCATAAGAAGCCCCGGCCATAGGGAAGTCGGTAGATCCCGTAACACCGTAAATAAATAATTCTCCGTTTTCTGCGCACACCAGACTGTGTGGTGTTTCGTTACCGCTACCACCGATATAGGTTGAGTACAATAGTGCTGTTCCTTGCGCGTTGAATTTTGTAATCCCAATGTCAGTAGCGATTCCACCCTGTCCACCCTGATATGAAATATCAAAAGCACCATTGGTGACAGGATAATCGATTCCCATTACAATACCTCCACCAAATAAGTTTCCGTATGGATCAGGTGTAGCAGTAAACCCCCAATTGTCAGATTCAGAACCAGAAAAGGTAGAGAAAGTTAAACTAGGGTCGATGTAAAGTGATTTTGAGTGGTCATATCCATCTGGTAGGTGAAAAGAAATTTCTTCACCTATTTTTTGATAGTTTATGTTGATTTTTGATTTGTGACCAGATTCATCAATCTCATATGCCACGGGAACCGATTGCTCAATCGTTCCGAATCGATTTGCTATGGTTAGCACGCCATTTTTAATGAACACCTCATTTGCACCTTCAAAATTCCATTTGATTTGTGAGACATCAGCGCCTGATGAGATTAGGAAGTTATAGCTTAATTGACCGTTGTCTCCCTTGTAAATTAAGTCAACATTGTCATAAAAGTCTCTGTAGTGCACTTCGTTGTATGAGTATATCTTACTTTTCCATTTTGAGGAATCGTGTCCAATGAAATAGTTTTTGAAGTCTCGAGAGGGGTTATAACTTTTTATTTTTGCATTAATATTTGCGCCGATAAACTTTTGATGTATCACATGAATCCGCTGAATTTCCTTGTTTTGGTGGTCATGTGAATGATGGTGCTCGTGTCCTTCTCCATGAATCATATAATCCGTTAGCATGAAACACATACCGTCTTTTTGAAGATATAGTTTACCTAAACTAAGGTCCGTAGAGTAGTGTATACGATTATCCCATTGCCCTTTGTTGGGGGTCATCCAAATTTTTTGCGCAAATAGTGGTAGCGCGAAAAAAAAAGCCATCAATAGGGAGAAGAGTCTCATTTAGTCCAAGTTACAACGAATAATTCGCTTTTCTATTATAAACAACTCGACGTTAGATTAGTTGCCTCTGTGATTCGGGTTGTTCTCAAGGGGGGGTTGTATGTTCAGTCGCTTTTTTGTTTCTTTGTGTGCTTCACGTTACCAAAACTATACCAAACTAAACTATATGAAACCCATTCTAGCATTATTTTTAATATTAACCGTAACTCCTTTCATTTCGGCCCAAAAGTATTCTCGTATTAAAGTATTGGCAAATGATCAAGAGCTAAAACAGATTGCAAATTTAGGAGTGGCTGTCGATCACGGAATTCGCAAAAAGAATACCTTCATTATAACTGATCTTTCCGAATATGAAATCGACATACTGAATGCGTATGGATATCCTTATGAAATTCAAATTGACGATGTAAAAGAATTCTATCAGGAGCGATTGAGTAAGCCCTCTGAATACCCCTATGAGAAAAATGAAGATTGTGAAGGTGGCAATGGTGGATCTGGGTCTTTTGTGCCTGCCATACCTTCAAATTTTAATCTTGGATCTCAAGGTGGATATTTAACTTACAATGAGATGCTTGCAGAACTTGATGCAATGCATGCGCAATACCCGAATATTATTAGCCAAAGATCACCGATATCTAATTTCACTACCTATGAGGGGCGCCCTATTTTTCATGCAACCATTTCCGATAACCCTAATTCAAATGAAGCAGGAGAGACGAATGTCTTATACACCGCAATACATCATGCGCGAGAACCAATGAGCTTAATGGAGACGATTTTTTACATGTGGTTTTTGTTAGAAAATTATGGAATCGATGATGAGGTAACTTACTTGGTGGACCATACAAGAATGTTCTTTGTTCCATGCTTAAACCCTGATGGTTATATCTATAATGAGGAAGAAGATCCAAATGGCGGAGGCATGTGGAGAAAGAATCGCCGAGACCACCCTAACAGTAATAATTTTGGTGTCGATCTAAATCGGAATTACTCATACGGATGGGGTACGACTGGAATTAGTTTTAATACCAATAGCGACGTTTATTGTGGTTCTGGACCATTTTCGGAGCCCGAGACACAGGCCTTACGTTGGTTGGTTGAAAATTACGATTTTGAAACGGCATTCAATGCGCATAGTTATTCTCCTGCCATTTTATTTCCTATTGGGACGACCGATGAGGAATTTGCAGCGCATCACGATTATTTTCAGGACTACACCAATCACATGTGCGAGTTCAATGGATATCCCGCATTTAAGAGCTCAGGTCTCTATCCTGCATCTGGTGACTCAGACGATTACATGTACAAAGATGACGTAGGTTCAGGAGAAAAAGACACAATATTTGCGCATACACCAGAGGTGGGTTCTGCGTTTTGGCCTGGTTCGAATGATATTAATCCAACCTGTCAAGACATGGTTTTTCCTAATTTAGTATTAGCACATGTATCAAGAAATTATGTAGTGGTAAAGGATACAGATCCTGCAATCGTTGCGACCTTATCGGGTGATTTTAATCATTCTGCGAAGCGCTACGGTAGGGAGTCTGGACCGGTCACTGTCTCAATAGAGCCTCTATTGAATATCAGCAATGTAGGTAGTGCTTTGGTATACAACCTAAACACTTCAGAAGTTCAAAATGGAACGATTTCGTATGCACTTAATTCTAACATTCAGTTTGGTGATGAGGTAAAGTATATTTTGAAGACGGACAATGGTTTGTGGATTAAAAAAGATACCATTACGAAAACATATGGAGCAATAACTTTACAAGCCTTAGAGGATGCTACAAATCCTGTCAATTGGTCCGGAAATTGGTCGACGACAACCTCGACTTATGTCTCCCCCTCAAAGTCATTTACAGATTCACCCAATGGGAACTATTCGAACAACCAAACCCGAAATTTATATTACAACCCTGATATCGATTTAACCAATGCTATTTCTGCTAAAGTAACTTTCTATGCAAAGTGGGATATTGAGGCGAATTATGACTATGTTCAATTTCAAGTGTCCACGAATGGAGGAAACTCTTGGATTGGACAATGCGGATTATATACGGTTCCCGGAACGGATAATAATGGAAGCGTTCAACCAGATGGTGATCCAGTATACGAGGGCGTAATGTCAGATTGGGTATTAGAAGATATTAATCTGAGTGACTATTTGGGGCAAGTTATTAATGTACGTTTCCGGTTGCGTTCGGATGGAGGAGTTACCGAGGATGGATATTATTTTGACGATTTTAAAGTTTTTTACAGCGAAGCACCCCAGGGTACAGCTCCAGAGGCCTCTTTCTCACCTTCTTCGTATGAAGTTTGCTTAGGTTCTTCGATTTATTTCAACGATTTTTCTTCCGAACAACCGACAGAATGGTTGTGGGACTTTGGTGATGGGTCATCTTCTACAGACCAAAATCCGTCACATACCTATTCAGGTTCCGGACCTTTTATTGTGACGCTCACTGTCTCCAATGAGTTTGGTTCGAATTCAACGGTTCAAACGATTTTAGTCAATGAACCACCAGTTGTTGAACTGACTACAAGTGATGCGGATAATATCGTCTGTGTGAGTGATGGGTTTGTTCAGCTCTCGGGAACCCCTTCTGGGGTGCAGTTTTTTGGACCAGGTGTTACCGGTGTTACATTTAATCCGCAAGCTGCTGGCTCTGGAAATCACACCATTACTGCAATTTATACAGATGAAAACGGTTGCTCAGGTGAAAGTTCTTTGGAAATTATTGTTGAACCATGTGCAATGCTGTCAGATTTTTCATTTTATGATGTAAAACTTTATCCGAATCCAAATGAAGGTCTACTATTTATAGAAGGAATGGAAAAGGGGACTCCTTTTGAAGTTTTAAATATGCAAGGGCAAACTGTTTACATCTCTCAAATTGAAAGTCAAACGCATGCCTTAGATTTATCCTTTACCGCCAAGGGTGTTTATGTGCTGCAGGCGCGTATTGATGGCGTGTTGTGTAGGTTGAAGTTCATAAAGCATTAAAATTTATATTTTCGTGTGCCAATAGGCGAGACCTATGAACAGGGCTTGAAAGGGCAGTCGAACAATTGCGGTGGTTTGACTGATGTTGAGTGTTTGCTGAGCCATCTCATTTTGTGCAAGGTATATGTTGGCAGGAAATACAGCAATCAACAGTGCAATGAGCCCCCATCCAGCAACTTTCCTATATTTTTTAAACAAAAGCATTCCTCCTAAAAGAATCTCAAAAAAGCCACTTAAATAAACGGCCTCAAGATGCAATGGTAGGTAATCCGGCATAATCGCTAAAAAGAAATCGGGATCAATAAAATGTCGGATACCGACATAGATGTATCCAACACTCATAAAATAAATTGTCATTTTCTTGAATCGGTCCATTTAGGCGTCTATTTTTTTAAGTTTTCATACTTAATCATTGATATTCTTACCTTTTTTTTCTTGAGCCGTTGGTTGTTTAGTCTGTTGCAAAGCTGAACGGCCTTTGAGGCAATCACTGCGGCGAATGCACAGTCATTTTTTAGCTCTATAACTCCCAATTCACGAACATCAATATTACCTTTTTTTATAAAAAGTCCTGCGATATCGCCTTTTGATATTTTATCCCTTCGTCCTCCTGAGATGTAAATTGTTTTCCATTTGTTTTTTGGGATGTTCGCTCCTTCAGAGATTTTGCTGGTTTTTATTTTTCGTGCATATTCCGATATTTTATCATTTTTACCCTTTATACAAAAAGCGGCTCCGTCCAAATTCATTCTGGCGGTGCGTCCATTTCGGTGCGTGAATTCCTCTTCACGCTGAGGCATTTCATAGTGAATGATATAATCTAGACCAGGAACGTCGATTCCTCTAGCGGCTAAATCTGTCGCTAACAAAATACGTTGACTAGAATTTCTAAATTGAATTAGACTTCTCTCTCGTTCTATTTGCTCCATTCCTCCGTGAAAACAGGTGTGCTCTACCTGCTTTTCTATTAAGAATTGCGAAACGCCATCTAAAGTATTCTTGAAATTGCAAAATATAATACCTCTTTTGTTTCCAAGAGATTGAAGCAGCTCGAACAGCGTATCAAGGGTGTTTGTTTTAGAATTTATCCAAGATAAGTCAAGTGATGGTCTCTTTTTTTCTAGAAAATCTAGACAAATTGGGTTTTGGAATTCCATAAATTGTGGTACCTGCTCTTTATGTGTTGCAGACGTTAGTATTTTTCTTTCCACTGAGCTGAGGGCGGATACAATCTCCTTCATCTCGTTTTCAAAACCAATTTCTAAGGATTTATCAAATTCATCAATGACAAGACTTGTGATCTCTTCTACTGTAATTCGATCTCTTCTAATGTGATCTGCTACTCTTCCCGGGGTACCTACTAAAATACTCGGTGCATGTGTCAATTCTATTTTTTCCTTAGCGCCTGACCTGCCGCCGTAAACAGCATTTACCTTAAACCCTGTTCCCATATCTCGAACAACTTGTTCTATCTGAATAGCAAGTTCTCTTGTTGGTACAAGAATCATAAGCTGTGTTTGCGATGAAGAAGGATCGAGCATTTTTATAAGCGGTAGAAGAAACGCTAGTGTTTTCCCCGTGCCCGTTGGCGATAATACTAGGATTTCTTTTGAGGAATTTATTGCCTCTATTGCCTCCTCTTGCATGGGATTGAGAGCCTTTATTCCCATTTTTTGCAAAATTTCTGCTTGATTTTTTATTTGATTGTTCATGACGAAAAGCTCCTTTAGAGAAGCACAATTTAATTAAATGATAAGTGCCGTTAAAACGGCACTATCAATTTAGTCGGGATGAGTGGATTCGAACCACCGATCTCGCGCCCCCCAGACGCGCACTTTAACCGGACTAAGCTACATCCCGAATCGGAGCGTAAAAATATGAATTTGTGAGGAACAAGCATAGGAATTAGATTGTTCTTATTTGTAATTTTACAATATGATTAGGTTGAAAACCTGGATTGGTGCCATGAGGTTGAGAACACTACCTCTATCTTTATCTGGAATAATCGTTGGATCAGCACTTGCCGGTTCATTGGGCCAATGGGATTCATGGATCTTTTTGGCAGCAATGTCGACTACGGTACTTTTTCAGATTTTATCAAATCTTGCCAATGATTTAGGGGATAGTCAAAAGGGGACAGATAATGCGCATCGTGTTGGTCCCGAACGTGCAGTTCAGTCTGGAGTAATTTCCATGCTGGCCATGAAAAGAGCTGTTGTAGTATTTGTCTTATTATCTTGTTTATCTGCCCTAGGATTGATTTATTTGAGCCTCCCTAACCTTAGCACTAATTTATTGTTGTTTTATTGTGTTCTAGCAATTTTATCAGTGCTTGCTGCAATGCTATACACATTGGGCAAGGCTGCATATGGTTATTCCGGATTGGGAGACATTATGGTATTCCTTTTTTTTGGTTTTGTAAGTGTTCTTGGTGTATTTTCACTTTATGGTTTGACTTTTGAATGGCTGACTATTTTACCTGCCATTACCATCGGGTCTTGGAGTGCTGCTGTACTAAATTTGAATAACATGCGCGATATTTCTAATGATGCAGCCTCAGGGAAACGTACAATGGTTGTCAAAATGGGTTATGATCGCTCAAAATATTATCACACAACACTAGTTTTTACAGGTCTTTGTTCATGGTTGATTTTGGTTTCGATCTTTACATTTATCACCTACAGTCCTTTACCATTGATTGCTTTATTTCCTGTGTTTATCATTCCAGGCCATTTAAAAAGGGTGTTGTCTGTAAAAAATCCGAGTGCTCTGGATGGGGAGTTGAAAAAAGTGGCTCTAATGACCTTCTTCTCCTCAATTTTATTCTCTTTAGCGTTATTTATGCTTTAAAAAAATAGATTTGTAAATCTGCTTTTCAGGCTTTCATTGTGTGAGATAATTCAGTAATTTTGCATCACCTTAAATTAAAATTATTAACATGAATATATTAGTTTGTATAAGCAAGGCTCCGGATACGACATCCAAAATTTCTTTTTCTGACGGAAATACAAAATTTGATGAAAATGGAATACAGTTTGTCGTTAATCCTTACGATGAGTGGTATGCTTTAGTAAGAGCTCTTGAATTAAAAGAGGCTGGCGGCGGACAGGTTACCATCATCAATGTTGGCGGTGCGGCTGACGATGCAATTATAAGAAAAGCCCTTGCGATAGGCGCTGACAACGCAGTACGCATCGATGCAGAACCGAAAGATGCCTACAATGTAGCTCTGCAAATAGCTGCTTATGCCAAAGAAAATGCATTTGATCTTATTTTGACAGGAAAAGAAACCATTAATTACAATGGTTCCCAGCTGGGTGGTATGCTCGCAGCCGGATTAGATTTACCATTTATTTCCTTGGCTACAAAGCTCGATGTTTCAGGTTCTACGGTAACAGCAGAAAGAGAAATTGTTGGTGGTGTTCAGGTAGTTGAAGTTGAAGCACCGGCTGTAATCAGCTGTGCTAAAGGCATGGCAGAGCAGAGAATTCCGAATATGCGAGGAATTATGGCGGCACGAACAAAGCCCCTTACTGTTGTTCCAGCGAAAGAAATTGATGATTTAACGACTTTCGTCTCATATGAGATGCCTGGTGAGAAATCAGCTGTCAAAATGATTGATCCAGAAAGTATGGACGAGCTTGTTTCCTTACTACACAGCGAGGCTAAAGTTATTTAATAAAAAAAATAAACAAATGATATTAGTATATATAAATTCCGAAAACGGCATTTCTAAAGCGTCCTATGAGGCCATTACCTATGCCAATAAACTGGGTGATGTTGTTGCACTTAGTAATGGGTCATTATCAAACGACGAACTATCTTCAATGGGCCGATATGGAGCCGCGAAGGTGATCGTTGACCGAGGTGTAAATGGCGAGGATCAGCAACAGTTGGTGCGTATGATTGCTGAGGTGGCTGCTTCAGAAAATGCAGATACAGTAGTTTTTGTTCATGATGTCTCAGGTAAGGCAGTAGCTCCAATGCTCTCTGTCCGTATGAATGCAGGTTTGGTTTCTGGCGCTATTTCTTTACCAGACGATTCTGGCGCCATCGCCGTGAATGTTTTCTCAGGAAAGGCAATTGGAAATGTAAAGGTAAATTCAGCTTCTAAGATTATTTCTTTGCTTCCTAATAGCTTACCTCCTGAAGAGGTAGGTGAAAATTGTTCTGTTGAAGAGGTATCAACTCAAGCAGGTGAGGCCAGAATAAAAGTGCTTTCTACCAAAAAACCAGAAGGTGAAATTCCATTGCCGGAAGCAGAACTTGTTGTCTCTGCGGGAAGAGGATTGAAAGGTCCTGAAAACTGGGGTATGGTTGAAGAATTGGCAGAAAAATTGGGAGCAGCAACAGCCTGTTCTCGACCTGTAGCAGATATCGGATGGAGACCACACCATGAACATGTTGGTCAAACAGGTGTAGCAATTCGACCAAATTTATACATTGCAATTGGTATCTCTGGTGCAATTCAGCATCTGGCAGGTGTCAACGGTTCTAAGGTTATTGTTGTTGTGAATACAGATCCTGAGGCACCATTCTTTAAGGCTGCTGATTATGGCATTATTGGTGATGCATTTGAGGTCGTACCTCGACTGAACCAAGCCATTGATAAGTTCAAAGCATCTTAAAAACCCTATATTCGTGTAGTTGGTAGTGCTTCAAATATGCAAAAAGTAAGATTAGAGATTTCGGGAATAGCCTATAGCCAGACGCAGTCAGGCTCATATGTTTTGACCCTATCCGAGGCTTCTGGTAATAGGAAGTTGCCTATAGTCATAGGTGGTTTCGAGGCCCAAGCCATTGCGGTAGAATTGGAAAAAATGATTCCGAACCGTCCCTTGACGCATGACCTCGTCAAATCATTTTGTATATCCTTTGATGTGGCGATAAAGGAAGTACTCATATATAAATTTGTTGAAGGTGTATTTTACGCAAAGCTCATCTGTGAAAGGGATGGTGTTTTGACGGAAATTGATTCGAGAACCTCAGATGCGATAGCTGTTGGGGTTCGATTCAATAGTCCGATATACACCTTCTCCAATGTTCTGGAGGATGCAGGAATTACACGTGATCAAGAAGACGCTTTTGAGAGTGATTCACTAGTTAGCCAGGATGATTCCTTAGAGTTAGAAGAATCTTCAACTGGTTATGCCTCCAGCTCAATGGAGGAGCTAGAAAAACAACTTCAAGATGCTCTGGAGAAAGAGGATTATGAGCTTGCTTCGAAACTGAGAGATGAAATTAAAAAACGCAATCTATAGGGTACTTTTAAGTATGTTTTGTTGTGTTTCCTTTGCAGGTTTCACAATCGCTGCTCAACAAGAATCGCTCGACGATGAGGTATATTATCGCTCAGGTAAAAAACTGACACTTTCTAAGTCTGGAACCTTTCAAAATACAGACAATGATTTAATTTCATTAAAATCTGGCTTTTGGCATATTTCAAATGACACTTTATATCTTTCTAATGTAGATGATTCAGAGGCGAGTGAAAGGTCTGTGAAACTTTATTTTATTACGTATCAATCGGATAATAAGTTAACACTCACAGGGGAACACGGTAGGTTCTCGTACCATGATTACGAGAGTACATTTAAGCAGCCGGGATTCCCGCTCGTCTCTGTGTTTAGAGGGCTTTTAGGTATGATTTTTCTTTTTGGAGTTGCATATATCCTGAGCAGAAATAGAAAAGGAATCAATTGGAATTTAGTGATAAAAGGAACTATTCTTCAACTTGTTTTGGCTGTCTTTATTTTGAAGGTTCCTTTTGTTAGTGGTATTTTTGATTGGTTGGCGAAGGCTTTCACTAAGGTCATTGATTTTTCCCACGAGGGTGCGATATTTCTTTTTGGTTCTGCAGGAGAAATGCCTCCAATGTTGGCAAATTTTGCTTTTTGGATTCTTCCTACCGTTGTTTTTGTTTCTGCCTTATCTAGTCTTTTATACTACTTTGGAATTCTTCAGTTTATTGTAAAGAAAATGGCCTGGGTAATGAATAGATTTCTTGGAATATCAGGATCTGAGAGTGTTGCTGCTGCAGCGAATGTATTTGTTGGGCAAACTGAGGCACCACTTCTTGTAAAGCCATATTTAGATAGAATGACAAGCTCCGAGATGCTTTGCCTAATGGTCGGAGGAATGGCAACAATTGCCGGTGGTGTTCTTGGTGCTGTTGTCGGTATTCTGGGTCAAGGAGATCCTGCTATGGAACTTTTTTATGCAAAACATTTATTGACGGCTTCTTTGATGTCGGCACCTGCAGCAATCGTTTTTGCCAAGATATTACTTCCTGAGGCTGAAAAAATCAACAAGGACCTTGATGTTTCAAAAGACAAAATCGGCGTAAATGCATTGGAGGCTATTACGTCAGGAACAACAGATGGATTAAAACTTGCCGTGAATGTTGGGGCCATGCTGTTAGTCTTTACGAGTTTGATAGCATTGCTTAATTATTTTGTTTTTAAAATAGGAGATTGGACCTCTTTAAATGCGCTTATTGAATCAGGTGGGATGTATGATCGACTGAGTTTCGAGAGTATTTCGGGTTATCTTCTTTCCCCTTTGGCTTGGATTTTAGGTGTAGAATGGCAAGATGCTATGTATTTCGGTCAGTTGTTGGGAGAAAAGACAATTATCAATGAGTTTATTGCTTACCCGCATTTGGGTGATATACAGGACGAGTTATCAAATAAAACAATTATCATGGCTACCTATGTACTTTGTGGTTTTGCAAACATTGTATCTATCGGGATCCAAGTAGGCGGAATAGGAATCTTAGTGCCTAATAAAAAATCAATGCTTGCTCGTTTAGGTTGGATAGCCTTGATTGGAGGAACCCTGGCCTGTATGTCGACCTCGGTCTTGGCAGGAATGCTTTATTGATTCATTTAAGAGAGAATAGGTCTTTTACACCAAGGGTTCTGTCAATTGTATAAGCTTCGCCGTATTTAACACCAAGTTCTCTTCCCAAGCTTAGCATCCGTCCTTCTAAATAGTCGAAAAATTCTTTTCCGGAGATAGGAGTTGAGGGCTCATCGGATTGTGGATTATAAAATTGACTATCGTAACATTTAACCAGTTCAATCTTTTCCTTTCCTGTTTTACTGACGTCCAGAATCACATCTGGTGTCAAGTAATAATCTTGAACATAATGCAATAACATTTTGGGGCGATAGGCCTTTTGCTGAACCCCATCGATTTTTGTTTCAATTTTACGTAAGCCCGAAAGGAAACTTGCTTCGGCTACCAGTTTTGCTCCTTTTGCATGGTCGGGATGACGATCATGAATAGAATTGGCTAAAATAAGTTCTGGTTGGTATTTTCGAATACACCTAATGATTTTTCGCTTATTTTCTTCAGAATGTTCAATAAGTCCATCACCCATTCTTAGATTCTCTCTAAACTCTAGGCCCAAAAATTCAGCTGCTTTTTTGGCTTCCTCGTATCGCTTTTCAGTCGAACCACGTGTTCCCAGTTCGCCCTCAGTGAGGTCAATGATTCCAATTGACTTTCCTTCCTTGGTATATTTAAGCAATGTAGCTCCAGATGATATTTCGACATCGTCAGGATGTGCACCAAAAGCAAGGATATCTATTTTCATTTAATCTAAATGTACATAACTTTCAACGCTCGGACAAGCGCAGATGAGATTTCGATCTCCAAATGCATTGTCAACCCGACGTACTGGAACCCAATATTTATTTTCAATCAAATAGGCTAATGGATATGCCGCCTCCTGTGGAGAATATGGGTGATTCCAATTTTTATTGATGATGCAGTTTGCAGTGTGTGGTGCATTTTTCAAAAGATTATCCTCTCTATCCGAATGTCCATTCTCAATGTCTCGAATCTCTTGTCTAATTTTAATCATTGCATCAATAAAACGATTTAGCTCGGCTAAATCTTCTGATTCCGTTGGTTCAATCATCAGCGTGCCTGCGACAGGGAAAGATACTGTAGGGGCATGAAAACCGTAATCAATAAGTCTTTTGGCAATATCTGCGACTTCTACATCTGCACTTTTTTTGAAGGAGCGACAATCCAAAATCATTTCATGTGCAACGGTTCCATTTTTGCCTTTGTACAAAATAGGATAATGGTTCTCCAATTTTTTGGCTATGTAGTTGGCGTTAAGTATGGCAATTTTGGTAGACTCAGTCAAGCCTTTTGAGCCAAGCATTTTAATGTAGCCGTAAGAAATTAATAGAATTAAAGCACTACCATACGGGGTTGCTGAAACAGCATTGATGGCTTGTTCTCCTCCACATTTCACTAGAGTGCTTCCAGGAAGAAAAGGTTTAAGATGTGCGGCAACGCCTATAGGACCCATACCTGGTCCACCGCCGCCGTGTGGGATAGCAAATGTTTTATGTAGGTTGAGATGACAGACGTCAGCACCAATATTTCCCGGATTAGTTACACCTACTTGCGCATTCATATTTGCTCCATCCATGTAGACTTGACCGCCATTATCGTGAATGATGCCTGTTATTTCTTTGATGGCTTCTTCAAAAACACCGTGGGTAGATGGATAAGTCACCATTAATCCACCTAATGTATCTTTGTTTTCTTCTGCGACTTTTTTTAGCTCTTCAATGTTAATGTTTCCATTTTCATCACAACTTGTGACAACAACCTGGAAACCTGCCATTACTGCTGAGGCTGGGTTTGTACCATGCGCTGAGGAAGGAATGATCATTATTTTTCTTTGGAAATCCCCTCTTGATTCATGATAGGCTCTAATAACCATTAACCCTGTGTATTCTCCTTGAGCACCTGAATTCGGCTGTAGTGACATTCCTGCAAATCCCGTGCATTCACAAAGTGCATCGCTCAGTTCTTTGAACATGGTATGGTAACCCTGAGCTTGATCTAAAGGCGCGAATGGATGTAGGTT
>CAJWAO010000026.1 GCA_913020765.1 uncultured Flavobacteriales bacterium
GGTTTTGTCAGCGGAAGTGGTGTATTTATGTTTGTAGAAAATCATTTGGATGTCAGCGGTGATGTTGTCGTTGTTCCGTATGCTGGATTTTCCAAAGTTTCTACTGCTTTGCCAAAAAAAGAAAAAAACAAGCCCTTTGTTTTTACTTATTCAGATTACGATCACCTTGTGGATTGTCCAATTGAAATTGGAAACCAGCTTGTATTTGATTTCGATGCTTCAGGTGTAAAACACACCGTAGCAATTTACGGCGAAGGAAATTTCGAAGTTGAAAGTTTAAAGCGAGATATGACACGGGTCATTGAGGAAGAAACCAAGGTTTTTGGTCAAAATCCAAATAAGGAATACCTTTTCATCATTCATAATGTCGTGGATGGTCAAGGAGGATTGGAACATAAAAACTCAACAACACTCAGCGTTAATCGTTGGACCTATTCGGGAGGTAGCTATGTAAAGTTCTTGAGCTTGGTGGCTCATGAATATTTTCACTTATGGAATGTGAAAAGAATCCGTCCTTTTGAGCTTGGTCCTTTTGACTATAACCAAGAGAATTATACCGATCTGTTATGGGTCATGGAAGGTTTTACCTCGTATTATGACGAGCTACTGTTGTTAAGAGCAGGATATTACACCCAATCTGAATTCCTTTCAAAAATGGAAAGCTCTATCAATTACGTTGAGGGTTCAGTTGGTGCGCGCGTTCAGCCGGTTGCACATGCAAGTTATGATGCATGGATCAAGGCTTATCGCCCGAACGAGAATAGCTCAAATACCACGATGACCTATTATACACGTGGTTCTATTTTGGCTGCCTTTTTGGATGTGAAAATTATTCGCAACACAAATGGAAAGCAATGTTTGGATCATTTTCTGCAACATATTTATGATAAATTTTATGTAAAAGCGGGTAGAGGTTTCACCTCTGACGAATTTAAACGAGAGCTTGAAAGTTTTACCGGTGAGAACTTAGATGACTTTTATGCGGATTATATAAATGGAACAGCGATTCCTTCGTATGCTGAGCTCTTTGACGGAATGGGGATTCAAGTAACGGATGTGACCTCTACCAAGCCAGACTTTGGCGCATCGCTTCGGAGCTCGGGCGGAAAAGCAATCGTTTCAAGAATTCGCTCCAATTCTGCTGCTGAGGATGCGGGATTAAGCGTAAATGATGAGATTATTGGGTGTAATGGTTACAGGGTCAGTAAATCCGACATAGAGGGTATTATGAGAAGCCTAAACGAGGGAGATGAGCTCGAATTATTGATTGCAAGAGACGATATTCTCTTTTCCGTTAGCTTTGCGATGACAAATTATACCAGACCGAGATATTTATTTAACCTTACCAATGAAGAAAATAAGTTGCGTGCATATTGGCTTCGTTAGGCTGATCTACTTTTTATTTTTACCGATTTTGATCTCTGCGCAGGGGCAATATGCAAATGTGCAAATACCACTTGCCAGCGGATCTTATCCTTACAGCGGTTGTGAACCGTCAATTGATATCGATCCAAATAACCCAAATAACATTGCTGTAGGTTCTATTTTAGATGGCTATCACTATTCTGAGGATTCAGGTAAAACTTGGAAAGCTAAAAGACTTAAAAGCCCTTACGGGGTATATGGTGACCCTGTCCTCAAATTCAATAGTAAAGGGAATATTTTTTATTTGCACTTGTCATCTTACAGCAAAACAACGCACTTAGACAGGATTGTTTGTCAGCGTGCCGATGACGTAAAAGGAGGCTTTAATAAAGGCTCCTATTCAAAACCGAATGGAAGTAAGGTTCAAGACAAACATTGGATTGTAATTGATCCAAAAACAGATGAGATATATATGACCTGGACGCAGTTTGATGCCTACAACTCATCTGAACCTCAAGATAGCTCATTTATTCATTTTTCAAAGTCATCTGATGATGGCGATACATGGACAGAACCTGTTCGTATTTCGATTAAAGGAGGAGACTGCTTGGATGGAGATGATACTGTCGAAGGAGCGATGCCAGCATTGGGTAAAGATGGAATGCTTTATGTTGTTTGGTCGGGTCCACATGGCCTCATGCTCAGAAGTTCAGCAGACCGAGGACAGACATGGAACCCAACAGAGCAAATGCTATTTAAACATGAAGGAGGATGGACAATTGATGTCCCTGATTTTTACAGAAGTAATGGTTTGCCAGTTTTTATTAGTGACCATAATACCGATTCTCCATATTGTGGGAATCTCTATTTGAATTGGGCCATTGAGGATGAGGAAACGGGAAGGACATCGGTTCTTTTCTCAAAGTCTGAGGACAATGGAGAAAGCTGGTCTTCACCTGTTCAGGTCCACGAAGATAGTTCGAAGTACAATCATTTTTTGACATGGATGACGGTAGATCCATCAAATGGGAATCTTCATTTTGTCTATTACCGAAAATCACGCAAGTCTAAGACGACAGATGTGGTATGGGCGAGTAGTAAAAATGGAGGAGAATCTTTTGCTGAAGAGGTAATTTCTAAGAAACCCTTCGAGCCTTCTGGAACGGTATTTTTTGGAGATTATTTAAATATCGCCGCAGTAGATAATGTTGTTCGTCCTGTCTGGCCTAGAATGGATGATGGCAAGATTACCCTATGGACTGCGCTAATCAATTTCGAGTGATTACATCTGAATTAAATAGTTGGAGTGATTTATTAAGTAATGAAATTCAAAAACCTTATTTTCAATTACTTAATAATAAATTAAAAACATTTTTTTCGAGTCGGAATTTAAATGTATTTCCTGCGGAAAATGAGGTTTTTAATGCCTTTAAGCTGTGTGATTTTAATCAACTAAAGGTCATTATCATAGGTCAAGATCCTTATCCGACCGAGGGTCATGCACACGGTTTGTCTTTCTCAGTAAGGGAACACATCAAACCTTTCCCGAAAAGCTTGAATAATATTTTTAAGGCGCTCTCAAATGATTTGAATCAGCCGCCTCCAGTTCATGGAGATTTGACACATTGGGCAAAGCAAGGGGTCTTACTTTTGAATACGATTTTAACAGTTGAAGAGGGGAGGCCGGATAGTCATAAAGGGATTGGATGGGAGCAATTCACAAATGCGGTTATTCAAAAAATTTCTAGCGAAAAACAGCACTTGGTTTTTTTATTATGGGGTTCAAAGGCACAAGCCAAAAGAGACCTTATCGATCATTCCAAACATTTAGTTTTGGAGGCTGTCCACCCTTCACCTCTCTCAGCATATCGTGGTTTCTATGATTGCAAGCACTTTAGTAAGACCAATAATTATCTAAATAAGAATAATATTTCAACCATAAAATGGTAAGTTTTCCTTTTTATATTTGCAACGCATGAAGATTGCAAACGATTTATATCTGAGAGCATCTCTTGGAGAGAAGATTGAGCGTTACCCTGTGTGGTTAATGCGTCAAGCGGGACGAATATTACCCGAATATCGGGCAGTTCGAGCCAGTGTTTCTGGATTTAAAGAGCTGGCTGAGACACCGGAGCTGGCTGCTGAGGTAACGGTTCAGCCCGTTGACCTTCTTGGCGTTGATGCTGCGATTATCTTCTCTGATATTTTGGTTGTTCCAGACGCAATGGGGCTTCCTTATCAAATGATTGAGAAAAAAGGACCTTGGTTTGAAAATACCATTCGCGATGAAGCTGATCTGAAGATACTCGACCAAAACATTGATGTTGAAGACCGCTTATCCTATGTATTGCAGGCATTGTCAATCACGAAAAAAGAATTAAACGGTCGTGTACCACTCATCGGTTTTGCGGGAGCTCCGTGGACTATTTTGTGCTACATGGTTGAAGGTTCAGGATCTAAAACCTTTTCTGAAACAAGAAAATTACTTTACACCAAACCCAAGTTGGCACATGAATTGCTACAGAGGATAACAGACGTAACCATTGCCTATCTTAGGGCGCAATTGAAACATGGTGCTGATGCACTTCAGCTTTTTGACTCGTGGGCAGGTATATTGGGACATAAGCAATATCAAGAATTTGGGATGCAGTACATTCAACAGGTAGTCAATGCCATTGATGGGCCGTTTACGGTCTTCTCTAAGGGTGCTTACAGTGCTTTGCCAGCGCTAATGGACCTATCTTGTACAACCATTGGTTTGGACTGGAACATGAGCATTGAACAAGCGAGGTCACTTGCGGGTGAACGAAAAACGCTTCAAGGCAATTTAGATCCTTGTGTGTTGTATGGCTCTGAAGCATCGATAGAAAGAGAAACGCTTGAGCTTTTGAACACTTTTAAAAGTCAGAGACATATTGTAAATTTGGGCCACGGCGTTTATCCGGATATCAAACCAGAACATGTAAAAGCATTTATTAAAACTGTTAAAAACTATGAAATTTAATTTATCCATACTCACGACCTGCACACTCATATTATGTCTTACAACAATTACAGCGCAGAAAAAAGGAAAGCGTGGGAAATCGGCATCCTCCGAGATACTTAATATGACTTTTGAGAAGCTCCAAGAGGACGAATCAATTACAGAACTTGGTGCGATTTCCATTCTAGACAATGGTGTGAGCTCTCCAACAGAAAATGCAGCAGATCTTTTTCAGAAAGGTGCTGGTAAAGAATTTGGTGTACCAAACAATGTCTTTGGAAGTGAAATGACCTCGGAAACAGGCGGTTCAGTTTATGCAGGATTTGTGGCCTATCGACCAGGAAGAGAATCTTCCCTGAGAAGTTACATCACAATTCCATTTTTAAGAGGTAAAGGGAATGTTTCATTGTCAAAGGGTTTAAAGTACTGCATTCAGTTTGATGTTTCGCTTGCTGAGTCGTCAAAATTTGCCTGCAATAACATTGGTGCTTATCTGACCAAAGAGGCTCCGACTACTCCTACAGGAATTATAAATGCATCAGAAAATTTAGTCAGAGGAAAGCACAACCGCATACATCAAGGCTTCTTTGGTTGGGATAAAATATGCCAAATTTATACGGCAAAGGGTGATGAAAAGTTTATTACAATTGGAAATTTTGATGCGAATTCGGCCACAAAATTTTTAACAGTCAAAAAACCAAAGACTTCCGATGTTGAAGCGCTGAAGCATGCTTATTATTATGTGGATAACGTAACAGTCAAGCTTATCGACAGTGAAGAGGAATGTCAATGCGTTGCAACGAACCAGATGGCCAATACCGAAGAATATTCAACGCTCGTTTATGCCAAGGCAGCTAACATAGATGAAAGCATGAGCTTAGAAGAGCAAATTGCTGCACATGTTGCCTATTTTGGGTTTGGTAAAAAAGACTTTACGGCAGGTTCAAAAGAGGCGCTTAAGTTTGTTGCTGGGAAGCTCAAAGAAAATCCCCAATTAACGGTCCTCATTTCTGGTCACGCAGATGCACAAGAAGAACAGCTTGGAGCGAGTAAAGATGAATTTAAGGATATGGGAATGGTCCGTGCAAAATATGCAGAGAGATACTTCATGGCGCAAGGAATCGACCCATCACGAATTACCGTAAAATCAATGGGTGCAGATCAGAGTAGTAAAGAAATAGCTGATGTTGATGAAGATGAACTGAAAGCTGCTAAGAATCGGAGGGTAGAGTTCACTTTAGACTGATTTTAGTTTTTGTATTTCTTTATACAAAAGCTGTGTGGGTAAACCCATGACATTTGTGTAGCTTCCCTCTATTTTAAAAATACCGATATGTCCAATCCATTCTTGAATACCATATGAACCAGCCTTATCGAATGGTTGGTACTCTGCTATGTAGAAGTCAATTTCGCCTTCTTTAAGCGTTTTAAACTCAATGCTCGTTGAGTCTTTAAATTCAATGGTTTTATTGCCATAAATCATACAAACTGCACTAATTACCTCATGTCTTTTTCCGGATAAACTTCTTAAGGTTTCAGTTGCTTCATTTTTACTTTTTGGCTTCCCTAAGACTTCATTATTCAAAATCACAGTAGTATCACAGCAAATGAGAAGTTGACCCGGGGTCAATTTATTTTTTAGGGATTGTGCTTTGAGCTTAGCTAAAACAGATGCCACATTTTCAGGAGGAGTTGCAGGGTCATAAATTTCTTCAACGTCAGAGATCAGAATACTAAAATCAAATCCCATTTGTTTTAAAAGCTCTTTTCTTCGCGGTGATGCAGATCCTAAAATAATTTCCATAATCTAAAAATATAAGGTACTCAAGCCGAGAACCATACTCAACTTCAATAAGGAATCGCAGTATTTGATAAATACGTCCTTTTGATACATCAGCATCAAAATAAGAATATTGATCATTAAGGCAACGGTGAGTGTTATAAATCCACTCCAACTCAGGTTCAATTGAAGTCTTTCAATAATCATGAAGAATAAGCCAATTTCTGCAACAAGAATCAATCCGATAATCTTCTGTGTATTTTTAATTCCAAATTTCATAGGTATTGATACCACACCAATAGCCTGATCTCCTTCGATATCCGATGCGTCTTTCCATATTTCTCTTGCCAGGTTTTGTAACAATGCGAATACTGTCAGAATGACAATAAATTCGAAGTAAAATGATTCGTACCATACTTTGGCGTTTTCTTGTGTATGCATTTTTAGTTCTGTACCAAATGAATAGAAGCTTGCTGTATACATCGGAATAAATGCGGTTAATGACGCGATGAGTATGTTGCCCAGAACCAATATCTTCTTTAAATAACAGCTGTAGAACCATAGAAATAGAATGCATAAGCTATGCACGCTGAAATACCAGTATGTCTCATAAACAACAGACAGATAGAGTCCAATACCTAAGCCAATAAGGTTAATGACTAAGTATATTTTTATACCCAATGCTCTGCTAAGATGCTTTGTGAAAATTACTTTATTGGGTTTATTGACTTTATCCGCTGTTAGATCATAGTAATCGTTAATGATGTTTCCCGCCGCAGCAATAAGTATGGTTGCTATCACCAAGAGCGAGAAATGTAAAGGATCAATTTCGAATATTGTTTCAACCTTACCCAAATAAAAGTATACACCGACCATTGTTGCTGTTATGATCAATAAATTTATTGGTCTCGATAAGCGAATAATAGACATTAAAGCGTTTCCCGCCATACGGTTCTTCTATTTTTTTGATGAGCAGCCTCTTTATCTTTAGCCTTAGGTATTTTTTCAATTTGTTCAGTGGTGATTATCGGCATGGAAGATCCATATCCTTTAAAAGTCATTCGCTCAGGGGATACTCCTTGGGCTGTTAAGAATTCAAAAACAGCACGTGCCCTTGCCTTTGATAGGTTTAAATTAGCCTCTTCATTCCCTCTCGAGTCAGTGTGTCCTCCGAGTTCAATTTTTATGTTAACATTATTTTTCAAGTATTCTGCAAACAGATTTAGCTCAATTCGCGATTCTTTGCGCAATGTAGATTTATTTAGATCAAAAAATACATTTTTGAATATATGTTCATTTGTTAACTCATTTGTATTTTTTGAGAATGCGATTGGTTTTGTCAAAGGTATATCGACATGGTAGCTATCGCTTACTTGGTTATCGGATAAATCAAAATTTAAGGAGTAGGGATGATATCCTTTGTGGCTTACTGAAATAACGTAGTTACGATCTAAAGGGAGAGGCACCATGAAAGTACCTGTTGCCTCATCTGCCTCAGATACAATAATCTCTTGTCCATTTGAAACATCAAATAGCTCAAATTTACCTGGGAGAGGCGCTTTACTTTCTTTATCGAAAACGAAGCCATCGAAATATAATGTGCGTATTGCTCTTGACTCTTTAGGAAGTACAAATGAATATATATCGAGGTCGCCAAATCCTCCTTCTCTGTCCGATGCGAAATACGCAATATCTCCCTCTGCCGACACCATCAATGAGTTCTCATCATATTTTGTATTGATCGGATAACCGAGGTTTTCAGGCACTGACCATTTTCCATTTAAATCTTTGCGGGTAACGAAAAGGTCGCTGCCGCCCATGCCTGGGTGCCCTTTAGAGGCGAAATAAAGCGTTCTTCCATCCGGATGTATGTGAACAGACTCCTCTGTGTTTGGGGTATTGATGTAATCAGGAAGTGCCTTGGCCGGACCCCAGGAACCATCTTTTTGAAGTTCTGAAACATAGATGTCGCTGTTATTGCTTCGGTCTCCCTTTATTCCTCGAACGAAATATAATGTTTTGCCGTCTGCAGATAGCGAAGGTTGAGATTCCCAATTACTTGAATTTACATTGCCCGGAAGGTTAATCGGTCCGTACCATTTTCTTCCAATTTTTTTTGCGTAAAAAAGGTCACAGCTTCCTCTACCTTGTCTTTTTGGTCCATAGTAACCAGTTTGGTCTGCACATGCAACAAAGACAAGGTTTCTCCCATCAGCAGATAGGGTAGGTGCGCCTTCATTTTTTGAAGTATTGATATTACGAGGCATTGGTATAGCATCACTCCAGTTTCCAGAAGTGTTTTTATTCGAAATAAAGAAATCTTCTTGTTCTTTGAAATCAACATTTTTGATTTCTAAAAGCCTCGTAAACAAAAGCGTTTGTCCGTCTACAGTAAGTGCAGGGTAATATTCTGGGCGTGCGGTGTTGATTTCGGGACCTAAATTTACAGGATTAAATTCTTTCGGATTGGCAAGTGCGTGTATCGCAAATTCAGCACTTCGTCTCATTAAGTATACCTGTGGGCTAAGTCTTTTGCTGGCGTTTGGGTTTTTTAAGAAACGATCACAATACCTCAAGGCTTCAGTATAATTTCCAAGTGCCAAGTGTAAATTTGCTAAGTAACAAAATGTAGCTCCTGAACTACTATGCATAGGGTTCAATTTAAGCGCAATTTCATATTGTTTGATTGCCGCAGGATAGTTATTGTCAAATTCATAAAATTCAGCCATCAAAAGTTGTGCCTCCCAGAATGAAGGAGCTTTCCCAACAGCTTGCTTTAAAAGCTTTATTCCTTCTTCATAATTTGGTTTCCCTGTATTTTCATCTGCGAACTGACCTGGAGCATTTCGTGCTTTTTCAAAAAGTTTTATGGCTTTTTTACTTTTGGTTGAATAATTCATTTGAACCTGCGCACAAGCATTCAATAAGCTGCCTGCAATCAAAATTAGGAGGATATAAATTCTCATACGTTGCGATTAGGGAATATTCATGAATTTATGCGTTTGTAACGAAATCCTCCAGCCTTTGTTACTTTTTACAAAATCTACAATGGCGCCAATAAGTTCTTCTTTCTTAGACCACTCAGGTTGTATATATAGCAGGCATTTTGAATTGACTTTCGCTGCATGTTTCAATGCCCATCTAAAGTCAGATTTATGATAAATAACAATTTTGAGCTCATCTGCTTTTTCGTAGGCCTCAGAACATGGTTTTTTAAATTTCTTAGGTGAAAAGGTGTACCAATCTACCGGCGCATCAAGTGCATAGCATCCTGAAGTCTCGATGGCGACCGAGCGATTAATATCCTTCAATTTTCGAACCAAGGGAGTCAATTTATACATTGCGGGTTCTCCGCCCGTAAGTACAACCCATTCACTTTCATTTTCAATACTGAGCTTTTGGAGTGTTGAAATATTTTGAAGTGGATGATTCTCTGCTTCCCAGCTCTCTTTCACATCGCACCAAGAACATCCCACGTCACAGCCGCCAGTCCTAATGAAG
The DNA here is from genome assembly GCA_913020765.1 of uncultured Flavobacteriales bacterium. Lineage (GTDB taxonomy): Bacteria > Bacteroidota > Bacteroidia > Flavobacteriales_D > Crocinitomicaceae > UBA952. Next base: position 9,630 of record CAJWAO010000026.1, read on the forward strand.
AAGGCTGGTTTACCTGAGTGGTAACCTTCGCCTTGAATCGTCAAGAAGCTTTCCATAATTGGTAATTCCTGGGCCATGAGCGTTAATTTATGATAAAGTTACACAATTGATTTTGGATATTATATCTAAGAAAGACATCATCCAATATCATTCTTTGACAAGCTTTTACAAATGTCATTCCATTCAACTATTTCGTTATATTTGGTAGAACCTAAATATGATATATGAAAAAAATCTACACTTCTTTTTTTGCAATTCTTTTTAGTCTTGCAGCTTTTGGTCAACAAATTGACAATGGCTCCATGGAGGAATGGGATAATCTGGGAAGCATTAATGAGGAGCCTTCCAATTGGAATAGTTTCATGACCGCATCAGGAGGCTTGTCCTTATTTGCCTCGAAACAAGTGGAGCAGTCTACCGATATCCGTTCAGGAGCCTCTGGTATGTATAGCGCGCGCGTTTTTTCAAAAAGCACCATTGGCATCATAGCTAATGGAAACTTGACGTTGGGAAGAATCAATATGGGTAGTAGCACTCCTAGTAGTACTAGCAATTACAATTACACTGTAACGGGTAATTCTGATTTTTCGCAGCAACTGAATGCAAGCCCCGATTCGATTGTTTTTTGGGTAAAGTACAATAATAGTAGCAGTTCAGATCTTGCCCGTATTAAGGCGATTATACACGATGATTTTGATTATGTCGACCCTATGACCACTGAGTCTGAAACGCATGTAGTAGCGGATGCTGCCTTGAATTTTGAATCAACTGATGGTTCTTGGGTACGTAAATCTATTGCTTTTGATTACGTTGGTCCTGCAACCACGCCAGAATATATCCTTGTTACATTTACAACGAATATGATTCCTGGTGGCGGGAGTGATGGTGATGAAATTTTCATTGATGATATCGAATTGATTTATAGTACCTCTGGAATTTCTGATGTGCAAAAGAGTTACTGGATTGCCTATAATGAATCTGGATTGGTATTCTCAAATGATTTTGAGCCAGACGATATTTTTTGTGTGTTTTCAACTGCTGGTAAGCAGGTACACCTAGGAACGTGCGAAGAACTCTCTCGTGTTTCTCTGCTCCCAGGAATGTATCTGATTACAAACAATAAAGATAGCTACAAGGTAGTAGTGCATTGATTAATTTGATGAGGTACACGGTTTTTGCCCTTTTCTTGGGTTTGTCTTGTGTCTTTCTGGCGCAATCCTCTGCAACAGTAAAAGGTACAGTTAGAGACGAGCAAGGAGAACCTTTGTTGGGTGCCTCCGTCATCTATCGGTCTGATGTTTCAAAAGGAACCATTGCGGATGAAAATGGCATTTTTTTCCTAGAGGTGCCTCAAGGGAAATGCAAGTTGATTTGTCGCTATACTGGAATGAAGTCGGATACGATTTCTTTTATGTTGAAACCCGGTGAGCAAAAATTGGTTGACTTCACTTTGTTTTCGTACATCAAAGAATTCAAACAGGTGGACGTTAAAGTTGGAAAGTTTGACAAGCCCATAGAGGAGCAGACTGTTACGATGATTGTGCTGAAGCCCGAACTTATCGAAAATAAAAACACAAGAAGTATTGAAACTGCCCTTGACCAAACTCCAGGATTAAATATTTTGGATGGAGAACCGCAAATTAGAGGTGGTAGCGGATTTACTTTCGGCGTAGGCTCTAAAGTGGCAGTCATTGTGGACGATATGCCAATGCTCTCCGGTGATGCGGGAAGGCCAGAATGGGGGTTTATTCCTGTCGAGAATATCAGCCAAATAGAGGTCGTTAAGGGCGCTGCATCAGTTTTATCCGGTAGCTCTGCCTTATCAGGGTCTGTTAACATAAGAACCGCCTATCCAACCTCAAAGCCTAAGACCAAAATAAACATCTATAATGGCTTGTATTCAGCTCCAAATCAGCCCAATGCGAATTGGGGTGAGAAAGCACCCATTATTTTAGGGGCTAATTTTCTGCATTCTCAAATGTTTGGCAACTTAGATGTTGTGATTGGCGGTAATTTGAACTATGATCACGGTTATATAGGCCCCCCTATCACAGATTCAATTGTGGCAACCATATCACCTGACACGATTTCCAATTTTACCGAGGATGATTTGATTTCGAAGCGTGCACGCTTTAATTTTAATTTGCGCTACAGATCAAAAAAAATCAAAGGCCTTAATTATGGTCTAAATGGTAATTTCATGGTCATGCATACAGCAATGCCTTTGGCATGGTTAAATGACTCTTCGGGTCTTTTTAGGGCATATCCCGGTGCAATATTCTTGCAAGATCAATTCATTTTTAATTTGGATCCATTCCTACACTTTTTCACCCAAAGTAACGGTAAACACTATTTCCGAGGACGAATATTGCGGGTGGATAACGAGATGAGTGCAAATCAATCCAATAATGCAACGACGTATTATGGTGATTACATGTTTAAAAAGAAGTATAAAGAATTCAAAAATCTAGAATTCGTCGGAGGCTTGACTTCAACTTATACCAACTCTTATGCAAATATTTATACCGGTTCTGGTACACCCAACAATAAAATGCTGAATATTTCGGCTTATACTCAGATGGAGACAAAGCTTAAAAATATACTCAATCTATCCGTTGGGGGGCGTTTAGAGTATTTTCAATTGAATGATTCGACCACAGCATTAAAACCAATTTTTAGAGCGGGTTCTAGCCTCAAGCTTTATCAAGAAACCTATTTGCGGGCGTCTTATGGGCAGGGTTATCGTTTTCCAACAATTACGGAAAGATTTATTAGAACGGGTGTCGGTAATTTTGGTGTTTTTCCAAATCCTGGACTCCTTCCTGAAAGTAGCTGGAATGCTGAGGTTGGAATTAAACAAGGATTAAAGTTTGGCGGTTTACTTGGATACCTTGACGTTGCTGCTTTTTGGCAAGAGTATCAAAATACTATTGAATACATGTTCGGAATATGGGATGAGTTTACATCTCCTCAGACGATGTCTTCCGGTGCTGGTTTTATGTTTTTAAATACAGGAGACTCCCGAGTATTGGGTATCGATGCTTCTTTTACCGGATTTGCAGAATTGAAGAATAATAGTAAAATGACATTTTTGTTGGGGTACAATTATATTGTACCTAAGACGCTTTCCCCGGACTATGTTTATGCTTCAGATTTTAACCAAGTTGAATTTAGCTATAATTCTACCTCATTGGATGCAACAAATGGTATTTTAAAGTATCGATTTTTACATAACGTTAAATTAGATTGTGAATATACCTGGAGGGATAAAATTTCCGTCGGTGCGAGTGCCAAATATTTTTCAAAGATTGTAAATATGGATGCTGTTATTAGAGATTTTGAGGAGACGACTCAGTCCTATTGGTTTCTCCAAAACCTTCGATATATGGACTTTTATAATTCGCATCGATTTGGGAACTGGATATTTGATACACGCGTATCCTTCAATTTTAACGAATTTCACAAGCTAGCATTGATTGGTACAAATATTCTAAATAGGACATATTCTTTGCGTCCTCTCAAGATAGAGCCACCAAGAACAATAACTGTTCAGTACACATACAAGTTAGAAGGTAAAGGGAAATAGCTTATTTCCTAAGCTCCAATCTCAACAAGTTCAAAGCGCTCAAGACGGTCATTCTAATATTTCGTTCTCTGTGCTTCGAAAATTGCATTTTCTTCGTTGTTGTACCGTCTTTTGTTGCAATAGCAATCCAAACCATACCAACGGGTTTCGTCTCTGTTCCTCCGCCGGGCCCTGCGATTCCAGTTGTTGAAATACATATATCTACACCTAGTATATTTCTGCCATTTTCTGCCATTTGAATAGCCACAGGTTCGCTCACAGCACCTTCTCTTTGAATAAGGTCAGCGGGTACATTGGCAAGACTTGTTTTGATTTTGTATGAATAGGTGAGGAGTGCTCCTTCATAATAGGCTGATGCGCCGGGAATACTACTGATTTGACTTGCTAGCATACCTGCTGTGCAGCTTTCAACAGTGCCAATGGTAAGTTTTTTATCGATCAATTGTTGCCCTATGATCTGGGGTAAAGTATCACGGTCATATCCAAAGAAATGATTAGGAATTAAATCCTCTAGCTCTGCAAAGAGTGCATCAATCATAGCGGCATCGTCACTTCCTTTTGCCGAAGAAATTCTCAGTTTTACAATTCCTGAAGATGGAAGATATGCTAGGGATAGTCCATTTTTGTAGATTTGGTTTTCCCATTCTTGTATTTTTTCTGCTAAAAATGATTCGCCAATACCCTGTGTTAGCGCTGTTTTGTAATACATTGACTTTAGCTTGAAACGTTTTTTTAGCTTCGGAATGGCCTGCTCTGTCATAATACCTCGCATCTCATACGGAACCCCAGGTAAGCTGATAAAAATCTTATTATTTTTTTCAAACCACATCCCCGCTGCTGTGCCGTAGTCATTTTCTAAAATTGTGCAATCTACCGGTAGTTCTGCTTGTTTATAATTTGAATCCAGCATCGGTCGATTTCGTTGGCTGAAGAAAGATTCAATTTTTTCCAGAGTGTGTTTGTCTTGTTTCAGTTTACTTCCAAAGTATTCAGCTAAAGTATATTTAGTGATGTCATCTTTTGTTGGTCCTAGGCCACCGGTAATGATGATACAGTCCGTGTTTTCATAAACGGCATTTAGACTAGCAATGATCTCTTTTTTTTTGTCACTGATCGCAACGGTTTTGATGATTTCGGCTCCTGATTTTGAGAGCGTCTCGCCCAACCAAGACGCATTCGTATTTACCGTTTGTCCGATGAGTAATTCATCGCCTATAGAGATTAATTCAACTTTCATTTCTTTTTAAATTTTGCAATAGATTCGATGTGTCCTGTATGTGGAAATTGGTCTACTAAACTGTATTTTTCTAACGTAAAACCAACATCTGAAAGCGTTGAGGCGTCCCTTGCCTGCGTTGATGGATTACAAGAGATATAGACTATTTTTTTCGCTTCAAGTTCAATTACTTTTTTGAGTGTCTTGGGTGCAATTCCGGCACGAGGAGGGTCAAGAATAATCGTATCAATTTTTCCTTGATATTGCGGATTGAATTTTAAAAATTTTCCTACATCCGAGGCAATAAACGTTGTATTTGTGATACCATTATCAATTGCATTTTTTTTTGCATCCTCAATAGCCTCATGAACAATATCGACACCAATTATGGAAACATCTGAATTTCTTTTTGCCAACAATTGCGCAATGGTACCCGTTCCACAGAATAAATCTAGTACAACCTTATCCGAACTTATTTTTTCTTCAAAAACATAGTCTAATGCCTTTTTATACAATAGTTCAGCACATTTTGGATTGGTTTGAAAAAAGCTTTCCATCCGCATTTGAAAATTGAGTCCAAGTAGGTTTTCTTGAATAATGTCTTTCCCAAAAAGAATTTTGCTATAGCCATTCTCTATTTTTGCTCGGTCAGCAACGTTATCATTCACAGTATGTAGTAATCCTGCAATACGGTCACCCATGAGCTCTTTAACAAAGCTGGAAAACGCCTGTAAATCAAATCTATTTAGCCCATCTGAGGCCGTAATGAGATTGACCAGCAATTGATTGGTTGCAAATGATTTCCGGAGCACTATATGTCTAAAAAAACCAGTTTTTTGGGGTGGATGCCAAGCTCTTAATCCTGTGCTCTTTAGGTATTTACGTATTTTTTGGAGTTTTTCTTCCCATTCTTGATCAAATAGCCCTGAAGCCTTATTTAAGCTTTCTACTTTCCACCAGGTACCTCTTCTTTTAAATCCTAAGGCGAATGCATCATCTTTTTCTGAATCCGTCTCCAGGCAATGCTCTATCGATGAAAAACTATATTCCATTTTATTTCGGTAGAAAAAATGTTCTGGTGCTGAAATAAAGGCATCGAAAACCTCTCTAATTTCCTGTATACCGGATAATCTTCGGAATGTTTCCAAGGTCGAATCTTCCTTGATTCGTTCTTGCTCCTTTACAGGTACAAAAATGTAGGGTGCTCCTGATATTTCCTGAAAGTTATTGATTTTTTCAATTGGAGAGCGCTTAAGTATATTTAAAAGCTTGGCTTCGTAGTGTTTTTTCTTTTTGGCAGAAATCATCACTTTTACTCTTTGGCCAGGATAGGTATTTGGCACAAAAATAATCCCACGTTGGTTATCCGATGAAATTTTGGCTATTCCTCTCCCTCCGAAGGCGAAATCTGTGATTTCAAGTTCTACTCTTTCTCCTCTTTTAAACATTTTAAATCATTCCTCGAATGATACCTTTATCAGAAGCATCAACAAATTCCAGTATTTCATTGCGAATATCACTTTCAGGTATTTGCGCTTTAATTGCATTTATACCTTTTGAAATGTTACTATTCTGAATGTATAGGATACGATAGAGGTCCTCAATTTGTCTCACTATCTCATCCGAGAAGCCCCTTCTCCGGAGACCAATCGAATTAACGCCTGCAAAAGTTAAAGGTTCTCTAGCTGCTTTTACGTATGGTGGAATGTTTTTGCGAATCAGAGATGCACCGCCAATAAACGTATGTTTTCCAATATGCGTAAATTGCTGTGCGGCAACTTTCCCCTCTAAAATTGCATAGTCATCAATTTGAACATGACCAGATAAGCCAGTATAGCTCGCCAAAATAACATGGTCTCCAATAGTGCAATCATGAGCTATGTGTACGTAGGTCATAAGCAAGCAATTTGAACCTATTTTTGTAGCTAGCTTATCGTTCGTACCTCGGTGAATGGTCACACATTCTCTAATGACTGTGTGGTCGCCTATTTCTACGGTTGTATATTCACCGCTAAATTTTAAATCCTGCGGTATGACTCCTATAACTGCTCCAGGAAATACCTCACATTTTTTTCCAATTCTCGTACCAGGGTAAAGTACAACATTAGAATGAATTTTCGTCCCTTCACCAATAATGACATCCTCATGAATATGCGCAAATGGTTCGATGACTACTCCATTATTCAGCTGCGCTTTTGGATGTACAGATGCTAGAGGGCTTATATTCATTATTTTTCTTTGTCTTTTATTACTTGTGCTAGCATTTCTGCCTCAGCAACAACCTTCCCATTTACATAGGCCGTTCCTGCCATTTCAACAAGTCCTCTTCTGATCGCAGACATAAGCTTAAGCTCAAAAACCACAGAATCACCAGGAAGTACTTTTTGTTTGAATTTTACATTATTAATTTTCATAAAATAAGTAGAGTAGAGGTGAGGATCTTCTACTTTACTCAAGGCAAAAATACCACCTACCTGAGCCATTGCCTCAATTTGTAAAACACCTGGGAATACTGGATTTCCAGGAAAATGACCTGTAAATATAGGTTCATTCATCGTAATGTTTTTTATACCCCAAATGGAATCCTCTGTGATTTCCATAATTTTGTCCACCATCAAGAATGGGAAACGATGTGGAAGCATTTTTTCGATGTCATTTATATCATATAGGGGAGGTTGGCTTAGGTCAAAAAACTTTCCTTTTTGTTGCTGTTTTTTTATTTGTTCTTTTAAAACTTTTGCAAATCGAATATTTCCTGAGTGGCCCGGTCTAGCTGCTAGAATATGGGCTTTTATCGGTCTACCGATAAGTGCTAAGTCACCAACAATGTCTAATAATTTGTGTCTTGCCGGTTCATTTTCGTACTGAAGCTTTGTACTATTTAGCACACCGATTCCATCGACACTAACCTTTAGGTCTTCTTTACCCAAAAGCTTGGCAAGTTTGGTCAACTCATCTTGGGAAATGCTTTGTCGTTCGACCAATACAATCGCATTGTCTAAGTCTCCACCCTTAATCAGGTTATTTTTGGCTAAATATTCCAGTTCTCTTAGAAAAACAAATGTTCTACATTTTGCGATTTCCTTATTAAATTCACCGATGTGGTACATGCTTGCATGCTGAGTTCCTAGTGCAGGTGATTGGTAATCCACCATAACCGTTAGCCTATAGTTAACGTCAGGTATGGCAAGAAATTCAATTCCATTTTCTTCATCTTCCCAGGGAATATTTTCGGTCAATTCAAAATATACCCTTTCGGCATCTTGCTCTTCGTATCCGACGGCTTCGATTGCCTCTACAAATTTTAGTGCACTGCCATCCATAATCGGAATTTCAGGACCATCAACCGTAATAAGTGCGTTATCTATTTGACAACCATAAACAGCTGCCAATACATGCTCTGTAGTATGCACCCGTGCATCATTTTGTTCAAGTGTAGTTCCTCTCTCAGTGGATACTACACGGTCTACATCTGCTTTGATTATAGGTTTTCCCTCAAGGTCTATTCTTTGAAATTTATATCCATGATTTGCTGGTGCAGGGTGAATTTCAAGGTTTGCAACAACTCCAGTATGGAGTCCTATACCCTTCAATTTAACTACTCCTTTGAGTGTTCTTTGCTTTTCCGACATCGATTTATACTTTAGTTAACGCTTCTATTTTTTCTTCTAATTCTTGAACTCTTTTTAGCAGTCCTGGAAGCTTTCTAAAGCCGAAGTAGGATTTTTTAAAGTCATCCAGCGGAATGCCAGGCGAACCCATTAATGTTTCTGCTTTTTTCACACTTGATGGTATTCCCGATTGAGCCACAATTTTTGTTTGGTCGGCTATTTTGATGTGTCCGCTAATTCCAGCTTGGCCACCGATAAGAACATTTTTACCTATCTTGGTTGATCCTGCAATACCTACTTGCGCTGCCATTGCGGAATTTTCACTGACGTCTACATTGTGCGCAATTTGGCAAAGGTTGTCTATCTTCACTCCCTTTCGGATAAACGTAGAGCCCATTGTTGCGCGGTCAACAGATACGTTTGACCCTAGTTCAACATCATCTTCAATAACTACATTTCCAATTTGAGGAATCTTTTGAAATTTTCCTTTTTCATCCGGAGCAAAACCAAAACCATCAGATCCAATTACACTGCCAGAATGAATTATACAATTTGAACCTATTTTGCAGTCATGGTAAACATTTACGCTGGGGTAGATTTTTGTGCTTTTACCAATGACTGCGTTTTCTCCAATATAGCAATTTGGATAAATCACCACGTCATCCGCAATTTTGGCATTTTTTCCAATATATGTGAACGCCCCTATGTGCACATTTTTTCCAATGCTTGCAGTTTCATCAATATGAGTTTGTTTCTCTATTCCTGGCTCTTTTTTGTAGAGATTGCCATAAAGCTCTAGCAGTTTTGCAAAGCAGGAGTATGCGTCGTCAACCTTTACAAGGGTCAAGGTATCAGGAAGGTCTTTGCTCGGCTCGAAGGTTTTATTCACGATACAAATAGACGATTCTGTTGTATATATGTATTCTTCGTATTTGGGATTAGATAAAAAACTTAATGTTCCCTGTCTTCCTTCTTCAATCTTAGACAAATCGTTGACTGTAATATCTGCGTCTCCTTGAATTTCTCCATTAAGAATACCGGCAATTTGGTCAGCTGAAAATTCCATGTTTCAAATGTATAAAAAGTGAGGTGTTTATTTGCATGATTTCTTAAATAAATGCTAACATTTGAGGTAGTATGAAAAGCTGAATCAGAAGCTCGTGATTAACAACAAGGGTCAATTCAATGACCTTATTTTTTTACTTAAAACATTTATCGTTTTCAAATGCAAATTTGTAGATTCTTGCTTTCTCTTTAAAGTAGGTTGCGAAAAATGTTACCTCCTCACCTTTTACTGTCTTAAAAGTCATTACATAAGTCGGTTTGGGTTTTTTAGCCAAGTCTGTTTCAGAAATATTAATTCGTCCATTTTTAAGAAAAAGCGCAAGCAATACACTATCCTCTTGAATACCTAACGCTTTTCTTTGGCAAATAGTATGTGCACTTGAATCAGAATAGAAAAGATTTTTTTTCGATGGGAAATGTACAGGCTTACCCAAGCCTTTTGTGGAGGGCTTCATATTTTTTGCTGAAAATTGATTTGGCACAAGCTCACAAGTAAGGGCATTTTTGTGGATTATTATCTGAGAGACAAAATTATCTTTCGAATCTGTAGGTCCTTCAATATGATATATTTGTGGGTTGCTTGACTTTTCACTCTTCTTGAATAGCACATCTGCCGTGTTTATATATCGGCTTAATTCCTCCTCTTTGATTTTAAGATTTTTTAAAATTTTCAGATTACTATCAGATACATAGACTATTCTATCCGTAACCATCTCTCTAACTCGGTTCTCGGGCAACCAGGAACAGCCTCGGTTTTCGAAGAAAAAGAAAACGAAGACTAGGCCAATTCCAAACCCGACGCCATAATACAAAAACCTTCTGAACAAATTATTCATGGATACATTTATGGAATATTCTCGAAAGTTTAACTAATCTCTCAGACACGATATCTGAAAATAGAAGGACGGGTTTGAGAAAAGGTTTATAGCAACGCCTCTAATTTCGATTCTAATGTTGCTTTTGGAACCGCTCCTACCGACTTGTCAACTACTTCTCCGTTTTTTATGAATAAAACAGTAGGAATACTTCGAACACCAAATTGAGCAGATACATTGGCATTGAGATCTACATTTACCTTCCCAACAAGTGCTTTCCCTTCGTAGTCTTTTGACATTTCATTGATAAGTGGTCCAATCATTCGACAAGGACCGCACCATTCTGCCCAAAAGTCAACCACAACTGGTTTGTCTGATTTGAGCACCAATTCATCAAAGTTCGCATCTGTTATTTCTAAAGCCATAATGTTTGTTTTGTCTTTTTAGTAGCCACAAAATTAATTTAAATATTTTATGATGCCACATTTTAATTCATTCAATTCAGGTTGAGAGTTCTTTTTTTAAATATTTTGAGGTATACGAGGTTTTTTGCGCTTTTTGAACCAATTGTTTTGGCGTACCGCTGAATACAATATTCCCACCCATAGCTCCTCCCTCAGGTCCGATATCTATGAGCTGATCTGCCATTTTGATAATGTCAAGGTTGTGCTCTATGACCAATACTGTGTTACCCTCGTCAACGAGCGCATTTAAAACTGAAAGTAGCTGTTTGATGTCTTCAAAATGAAGGCCTGTGGAAGGTTCGTCAAGAATATAAATGGTTTTGCCTGTAGATTTTTTAGAAAGTTCGCTAGCGAGTTTTATTCTTTGTGCTTCTCCACCCGATAAGGTGGTAGAGGACTGACCGAGTTTTATGTATCCTAATCCAACATGTTTCAAAGTACCAATTTTTTGACGAATTTTTGGGTAGGGTTCAAAGAATTCATATGCTTGTTCGATTGTCATATTGAGTACATCCGAAATTGATTTTCCTTTATATTTAACCTGGAGCGTTTCTGAATTGTACCGCCTCCCATTACAAGTTTCACATTCCACATGAACATCTGGAAGAAAATTCATCTCAATAAGTTTCATTCCTCCTCCGTTGCAAGTTTCGCATTTCCCACCTGAAACATTGAACGAAAACCTTCCAGGTTTATATCCTCGGATCAGCGATTCGGGAAGACTCGCAAACAGTTGCCGAATTTCATCGAATATTTTGGTATACGTTGCTGGGTTTGATCTAGGTGTTCTACCTATTGGATTTTGGTCTATTTCCACGACCTTATCAACATATTTTAATCCTTTTATTTTTCTGTAAGGTAGTGGTTTTCGGACACCATTATAGATGTGTTCGAACAATATAGGTACGAGTGTTTGATTGATTAAAGTTGATTTTCCACTCCCACTAACTCCTGTTACACAGCTTAAAGTGCCAAGCTTTAATTTCAAATCAATATTTTTCAGGTTATTGCCTGATGCACCAATGAGTTCCAATATTTTTCCATTTCCTGGCCTACGTTTTTTTGGTATCTCGATTTGTTTTTCTCCACTCAGGTATTGCGCCGTTAAGGAGTTTGATTTTAGCATTGAGGCATACGTTCCTTTGCTCACGATTGAACCTCCGTGAACTCCTGCTTTGGGGCCAATATCTACAATGAAGTCAGCAGATTCCATTATTTCTTTATCATGCTCAACAACAATTACCGAATTGCCATTTTTTTTCAGTTTTTGTAATGATTGAATGAGTTTTTTATTGTCCCTTTGATGCAGTCCAATAGAGGGCTCATCGAAAATATAGCAGACGTTGATTAGTTCAGTTCCAATTTGCGTTGCCAATCTAATTCGTTGTGCTTCACCTCCAGATAATGATTTTGAGGGCCTATTTAGGCTGAGGTACCCAAGGCCTACATCAAGAATAAAATCCAAACGCACATTAATTTCTTTGAGCAACTCTCTGGCAATAGTTTTTTGCTTCTGGTCAAGACTAGATTCAATATTTTGGAGCCAAATTTTTAACTCATCGAATCCTAAGTTACTTATCTCTGAGATACTTTTTCCGTCAATACGGAAGAAATTAGCTTCCTTTTTAAGTCGTGAACCATTGCAATTTTTGCATGTTTCATTCGTGGTATAACCTTGAGCCCACCGTTGGATTTTTTTTGAACTACTTAAGGCGTGTCTTTTGAGAAATGGAAGAACTCCTTCGAACGAATTTCTTTCTTCGTCAATGGAATCAAAAGATTGCGAACCATTCAAAAGATGTGAGAGCGTTTGTTTATCTAACGCCGAGATAGGCATATTTATATCAAAATCGGTCGTTTGAAGTATTCTTTCTATTTCTTGGAAAATCCAGTTTTTCTTATATTTCCCTAAAGGTTCTATTCCTCCCTCCCGAATGCTTTTGCTTACATCCGGAATAACTTTTTTTAGATCTGCAATTTTCACTGAACCGATACCCGCGCACCTCGGACAGGCCCCATAAGGAGAATTAAACGAAAACAAATTGGGTTCGGGGTCAGGGTAGCTTATACCGGTTGTGGGGCAAATAAATTTTCTGCTAAATTTTCGTACTTTTTTCGTTTTGTAATTAAAAATTACCAAGAAGTCATCTCCTATATCAAAAGCAGTATTCACGGACTTTTGAATGCGTTTTATATCAACATCTTTAACTGCAAATCTATCGATTACAACTTCTATATCATGGACCTTGTAGCGGTCTAATTTCATACCGGGCGTTATGTCCATGATTTGACCGTCCACACGAACTTTCGTATATCCTATTTTAGAAATTTGTTCAAAAAGTTCTCTGTAGTGACCTTTTCGTGATCTCACTTTGGAGGCTAACACCGCAACTTTCTCATCTTGATATGTTGTTTTCAGTAATTCAGATAACTGTTTTTCAGAAAATTTTACCATTTTTTCTCCGGTTTCAAATGAATACGCCGTTGATACCCTCGAGAAAAGCAATCTAAAAAAGTCATACAACTCTGTTATGGTTCCTACAGTTGATCTAGGTGATTTCGAAACTGTTTTTTGTTCAATCGATATAACGGGCGAGAGGCCCTCTATTTTATCTACATCGGGACGTTCCATTCCCCCAATAAATTGTCGTGCATAGGCCGAAAATGTCTCAATGTAGCGTCTTTGGCCTTCTGCAAACAAAGTGTCAAATGCCAATGATGATTTCCCACTACCGCTGAGCCCTGTAAAAACGACAAGCTCATTTCTTGGTATGGTTAAATCAATATTCTTTAGATTATGCTCTTTGGCACCGTATATTTCAATATTTTTTTCTGACACGAAGTGGACCTCTATTTGCTACAGAGGAAACAGAATTCTTTCAATCTTTGTTCTATTGAATCGAATATCTAGAAATATATTTTAGCTTGAGCTTTTATATTTTAAGGTATTGCGGTATAGAATACCAAATACAATTACAAAATAAAGGAGAAATAAAATTGTCGCATCGAGAAAACGTATAAGCACCAGATAGATAATTCCCACTGACAATAGGAAGGATCCTAAACCGATGACACTGAAAATCATCCAAACCTGTCGGTCTTTAAACCCAGCGTAAACCAAATGATGTGTTGTATGGTCTTTGCCACCTACCATTGGGGATTTCCCTGCCTTGAGTCTATTGATGACAACCGTGAGTGTATCGGCAGCTGCAGGAGTTAGCGCTGTAAGCGCCAAAATGAGGCTTACCCAAGAATGTGTTTGGGTAATGGAACCTAAATTCCATAAAAATTTAATCGTAAAGAAAGCGACAAATAGCCCAATGAACTGACTTCCAGCGTCCCCCATGAACATTTTTGACGGATTGATATTGTATCTCAAAAACCCAAGTATCGAACCAATGACGGCAACCATAATATACATCCAATACATTTGACTGGAGTCTCCAACAAGCATTGCGGACACTAAGCACGAGAGAAGGGCAAATAAAACCGTGGTTGCAGTGATGCCATCCATATTATCAAGCATATTTAAGGAGTTCATCAAAATAATTACCCATATGATTGTAATGAAGCTATCAATAACCAAATGATGAAATAAGTCAATCGTAGTTCCGGACAGGACTAAAAACAAGCCACATGATATCTGAATAAATAATTTGAAAATTGGCTTTGTATCATATGCATCATCTGCAAGGCCCATTGAAAATGCCAAACTTGCAGAAAAGAATAATCCAATAAATTCAATATTCCCAAATATATTGATGTCTGGCTCGAGCATCAAGTATAGAAATGTTGCAAAAAGAAAACCAAGAAACAGGCCAATTCCACCCAATGAGGGTTTGGATTGGTTACTCCATCTGATGGTAACGTCATTTTTATTTCTTATTCCCAAACTCTGTGAAAACCGAAGTAGCAATTTGTTACAGATCAAAGAGATAATTATTCCTCCTGTAATGAATATGAATAAGTTTATGTAATTGATCATAACTATTTAAACGGGGAATCAAAATTTTCAAAAGGTTGACCCATTTTATCTTTATCCGAGAGGAGTGGGGAAGTAATGCCCCAATCTACATTCAACAAAGGATCATTCCACAAGAGGTTCATTTCGTGGTTTTTTGAATAGGCAGATGTACATTTGTAAGAAAATATAGTGTTGTCCTCTAGGGTAAGAAATCCATGTGCAAAACCTTCTGGAATCCATAGCTGAAGTCTATTTTTTTCGTTTAACTCGACCTTAAAATGCTGTCCATATGTAGCAGAGTTTAACCTCAAATCAACCACGACGTCCATTACCCTTCCTTTGATAACGTATACCAATTTACCCTGTGCCATAGGAGGTTTTTGAAAATGTAAACCCCTTAAAACATTCTTTTTAGAAATTGATGTGTTGTCTTGGTAAAAATGAAGATTTTTTTCCATAATTCCATTGAATCTAGAAGCGTTGTAAGACTCGAAAAAGTCACCTCTGTCATCTGAGAATACCTGAGGTTTAATCAAAATTAATCCGTCAATTGCTATTTCTTTTTCCACCATTTTGAAAATATTTTTTTTCTTAATTTTTGGAATTTAGTTTCTTCAATTTCATCGTCTGTATAATACCCATCCTCACTGGCTCCGTATCCATAACCGTATCCATATCCCGAACCATAACCATAGCCGTATCCATAACCATAACCGTATCCATAACCATAACCATATCCGTAACCATATCCATAACCATATCTACCTCTTCTAGATTCAACGGCATTAAGAATTACATTCAGATTATTTATTTTTTGAATTTCATTGAGTTCTTCGACTCTTTTTGCAAAAATTCTTTTAGAGTAATTTGCTTTAAAAACGTAAAGTGGGATGTCTGCTTCCGCCAACATTTTAATGCCATCTGAAACGATACCCACAGGAGGAT
>CAJWAO010000027.1 GCA_913020765.1 uncultured Flavobacteriales bacterium
TGACTATGGATTTTCATGCGGACCAAATTCAAGGATTTTTCGAAGTCCCAGTAGACCACTTGTACGCCTCTACTTTATTCTTGAAAGAAATTGAAAAATTACCTTCGGAAAATATCGTTATTGCGGCACCTGATGTAGGTGGAGCAAAACGCGCAAATTCCTACTCTAAAAGGTTAAACTGTGGGCTTGCACTGTGTCACAAGCATAGGAAAAAAGCCAACGAAATTGCAGAAATGACTGTCATAGGTGATGTTTCCGGAAAAGATGTACTCATCATTGACGACATGTGCGATACAGCAGGTACGCTTACTAAAGCTGCAGACCTGCTCATAGATAAAGGGGCGCTTAGCGTAAGGGCGTTTTGCACACATGCAGTTCTTTCGGGGCCTGCATATGAGCGGATCAATTCATCCAAACTTACCGAACTTATTGTGACAGATACCATCCCTTTGCAAGGGGAAAGTGAAAAGATTCGCGTAGTAACAGTTGCCGATCTTTTTTCTGATGTCATTAAAAAACTAATTAGCAATAAATCGATTAGTTCACACTTTGTAATATCTTAAATAAATATATAAAATGAAAAAAGCACAATTGAGCGGTTCGCTTAGAGCGAACGTAGGGAAAAAAGACGCTGCTTCACTAAGAGGTGAAAACAGGGTCCCGTGTGTCCTTTATGGACAAGGTGAGCAAACTCACTTTTCGGTTAAACGAGTAGATTTAGATAAAATTATCTTTTCACCTGAGGTCTATCAAGTTGAATTAGACATAGAGGGTAAAAAAGCGGTGGGTATTGTTAGAGAAATTCAGCAACACCCCGTCAAAGACACTTTACAACATGTCGACTTTTATGAGCTAAATGATAATAAAAAAGTAAGAGTAGACCTTCCAGTAAGAACAAAAGGAGCGGCTAGAGGGGTCCTCAATGGAGGTAAATTAAATATGGCATTTAGAACCCTTTCATGTTTTGGGCTTCCAGGTGACCTTCCAGATGCTATAACACTAAATATTGCGCCTATAAGAATCGGTCAATCTATTAGGGTCTCAGAAATTAGTATTCCTGGAGTAACGATTTTAGACCCGGCCAATGCTGTTGTTCTTGGCGTTAAAATTTCGCGTGGCGCAGTTGATGATGAGGAAGAAGAAGAGGAAGAAGTTGAAGGAACTGAGGGTGCTGAAGGAGAAGGTGCCAAGGAAGAAGGCGGATCAGAGGAAAAAGAAAAAGTAGAAAAGTAACCCCTTGTTTAGAAAATATAGAAAGCCGCTTCATGCGGCTTTTTTTGTTAAAGACGCACAAATAAAACCCTAAAAATTACTTTTTCAAGTGAAATAACTACCTTAGTTCTCTACCTCATTATGCATCCAAAATCGCTCATTATTATTCCAACTTACAACGAAAATGAAAACGTTGAGCGCATGATTAATGCCGTTTTGGAATTGAGCATAAACTTTCACCTACTCTTCATCGATGACAATTCACCAGATGGAACAGCCAAACTTATTGAAAAGGCAATAGAAAAAAACCCAGACCGTATTTTTCTTGAAAATAGAGCTGGAAAACTAGGCTTAGGAACCGCCTACATACTAGGTTTCAAATGGGCGATTGCCAATAAATATGACTTTATTTTCGAAATGGATTGCGATTTTTCACACAACCCAAAGGACTTAATAAGGCTGCATGAATCCCTAAAAGTAGGTTTTGACCTAGTAATTGGCTCAAGATACTGTAAGGGCGGAAGGGTAAAAAATTGGCCGTTAAAAAGAATACTTATGTCCTACTTCGCAAGTGTTTATGTTCGCATGATCCTTTTCATTTCCATTCGAGATACAACAGCTGGATTTAAAGGGTATCGGTTGAATGTATTAGAAAAAATAAATCTAGACGCAATTACTTTTAAGGGCTATGCTTTTCAAATTTGTATGAAATATGCCGTTATCAAGCATGGCTTTAGGACAAAAGAAATCCCAATAACCTTCGTTGATAGAGTACTTGGAGATTCTAAAATGAGCACAGGGATATTTAAAGAGGCCTTTTTAGGGGTTTGGAAAATGAGACACATGAACTTGTAATGAATTATATTTTAAAAAACGGCATAGTTGTCAATGAGGGTTCGAGGCAACAAAAAGACATTCTTATTAAGAATGGTAAAATCGAAAAAATTGGGAAAAATTTATCAGCAGAAAAAGCTAAAATTATTGATGTGGCTGGCAGCTATATTCTTCCGGGATGTATCGATGATCAAGTTCACTTCAGAGAGCCAGGACTGACGCATAAGGCTTCAATATATACTGAATCTCGTGCTGCCGTAGCAGGAGGGATTACCTCCTACATGGAAATGCCGAATACGGTTCCAAATGCAACTACTCAAGAGCTCTTGGAAGATAAGTATATCCTCGCATCCAAAAGCTCAATAGCCAATTACTCTTTCTTCATGGGTGCGACCAATGAAAATCTTGATGAAGTCTTAAAAACCGATCCCAAGAACGTTTGCGGAATCAAGGTTTTTATGGGGTCTTCCACAGGTAACATGCTCGTTGATAATAAAGATACGCTCGAGGGGCTGTTTTCTAATGTTAGTATGCTCATTGCAACGCATTGCGAAGATGAAGATACCATCCAGAAGAACTTACAAAAAGCGATAGAAGAATTTGGAGACGATATTCCCGTTAATATGCACCCAATTATAAGAAATGAGGAGGCCTGTTACGTATCCTCGTCTCTAGCAGTTTCTTTAGCTAAAAAGCACAACGCCAGGCTTCATGTCTTACATATTTCCACTGCTAAAGAAACAGAATTATTCGATGCCAAATTGCCATTATCAGAAAAGAAGATAACAGCCGAAGCTTGTGTACACCACTTGTGGTTTTCAGATGAGGATTATCAAAACTTTGGCACCAAAATAAAATGGAACCCAGCTGTGAAAAGTGCTCAAGATAGAGAAGGCATTTGGCGTGCCTTATTAGACAATAGAATTGATGTTATTGCGACGGACCACGCACCCCACACTATTGAGGAAAAGAGCAACACTTATTTAAATGCCCCCTCAGGTGGGCCCCTTGTTCAGCATGCACTACTCAGCATGTTTGAGCATGCCAAGAATGGCAAGATTTCAATTGAACGTATTGTCGAAAAGATGGCGCATAACCCAGCCATATTATTTAGAATAGAAAAGCGTGGATATATTCGAGAAGGATATTTCGCAGACCTCGTAATTGTAGAACCGCGTTCGAGTGAAACTGTAGCTTCAGAGAATATTCTTTACCAATGTGCGTGGTCGCCATTCGAAGGAACCAAGTTTTCACATCGCATTGATCGGACATTCGTAAATGGGAAAATCGTTTATGAGAATGGCAAGGTGATTGAAGCTGGTAACGGGAAAAGACTTCATTTCAAGTATTAAAATTAATGAAAGCAAACATTGTATTTATATTACTGATTTTACTTTCTTGCACAAATACAGAGATGGCACCTCCCCTGTCCAAGGAAAAGTTTAAATCAGTTTACAGTGAAATAATGACATTAGAAAGTTACTACCAGTTAAACTATCGAAACCCAAACACATATAAAGACTCCCTGCTGAAATCCGTGAACCAAGTTTTCGAAAAAAATAACATCTCATTTGAAGACTTTGAAAATACATTTAATTATTATTCAAGACATCAAGAAGACTTCCAGGAGTTGAATAACGAACTTATCGAACTTTATTCAAAGTGATTCACAACCTAATTTGTACAGCGGTAATCGCTTGTTTTAAAAATTGTTTTGCAGCACTATTAAATACTGATGCTTTCTCGGTAGTTAAGAAGGAACATGATCCTCCCTTAGAAAGCTTTGTTTCCATAAATTCATTCCGTTGAAGATACTCATGAAGCTTTTTGGCAACAATAGGACCTTGAGAAACTACTTGAATTTTCTCACCTACTATTTCCCGAACGTGATTTATAATCAATGGGTAATGGGTACAGGCTAAAATAATGGTGTCTATTGCTGGGCTCATACTCAATAGCTTGTAAACATCATTTTCGATCAGCTTTTTTCCAATCGCTGTCTCATGCTGATTTGATTCAATAAGTGGCACCCACATTGGACATGCTTGCTGAATAACAGTTGTATTGGGTGAAAATTTTTCCAGCTCAATTTTATATGAACCCGATTGTATCGTGCCCTCTGTTCCCAGGATACCAACACAATTATTTTTACTCAAATCCCCTATAATTTCTGTACTCGGCCTAATAACTCCTAGAACTCTAAAAGGTTCGTCTTTTGAATGCTTGAGGTCTATTTGCTGAATGGTTCTTAATGCTTTCGCCGAAGATGTATTACAAGCTAAAATAACCAATCTACAACCCCTATCCTTTAAATAATTCACCGCCTCAAGGGTGAACTCATGAACAACTTCAAAAGAACGATTCCCGTATGGGGCACGGGCATTATCTCCTAAATAAATATAATCATACTCCGGCAATTCCTTCAATATTTCTCGAAGTACAGTTAGGCCTCCATAACCAGAATCAAAAACTCCTATAGGCCCCAAATTATTCATAATTCAAAACTACAAAAAAAGGGCAACGATGATTGCCCTTTAAATTCCTTAAAACGAGTGAAATTACTCAGCAAGAAGTGCTGCCTCAAGCTTTAATAATTCGGTCATTACTTCCTGAGTTAAATCAATTCCTCCAGCAAAATATAAGGTAACTGTTTCGTCCAAAACATAAGATAGTTTTTTTACCTCGGCTACATTATTTACGGCAGATTGAACCAAATCCAAAATTGGTTTATTCAGCTCCTGACCATAAATCTGCATTTGCTGCTCCAATTCAACCTGACGTGTTTCTAAAGCTTGTTGTTTTTTCATCAGCTTCTCCTGCTCCATTTTCTGAATCACTGGAGACCAATCTTTTTCATTCTGCTGATACCTTAAGTAGGCTGCTTCAAATGCCTTATTCATTTCTTGTAATTCTTGTACACCTTCGGCCTCAAATTGCTTCAATTTAGCCATTGCATCTTTACGAGATTGTAAAGTATCAAGTAGGACTTGCGAGTTGATGTGACCAATCTTTGTCTGAGCCGTCGCCTGAAACCCCAAAAGGAGCATTAATGTTATGAATATTACGTTTTTCATGTGTGTATTTATTTTTATTTATTTCTATTCGCTAATTCCCATTTCATCTAAAATATCATCGCTGATATCATACTCACTAGCAGCAAAAATCAAGCTGCTTTGATTTGCTTTATCAAAAACCAAATCGTAACCATCGCTTTTAGATATTTTCTTTAATGCCGTAAAAATCCGATCCTGAATGGGTTTGATCAATTCCTGTCGTTTTTGAAAATAATCTCCCTCACTACCAAAGTGCAATGTTTGTAAGTCTAAAGCCTCCTGCTCTAAGTTTTCAATCTCTTCTTTCCGCTTGATTCTCTCCTCTTTTGGCAACAGAATCTCTTCACGCTCGAAGTTACTTTTTTTGGCTTTTATTGCCGCGTATCTATCCTCTATCTCCTTTGTCCATCGATCCGCAAGCTTATCAAGTTTTTCTTTAGCCTGAACGTATTCAGGAACCTTACTAAGAATATAATCTGAATCAATGTAAGCATATGATTGACTGTAGGCAAAGGTTGTGCCAAAAAACAAAACAAAAAGAAAAAAATATCTCAACATAAGGTACAATTGACCAATTGAACGGCGAAGATACATAATTATTGTAAAGAAGTAGCCACTATACACAGCCAAGGTACAATGTCAAAAATGATTTTTAACTAATTATGCCATTTACTCTTTTATGAGCTTTAAAACTGCACTTTTACTTTCAGTGCGAAGCTCAATAAAGTAGGCACCAGAAATTAGTGTAGACAGATCTATGTCTTGAACCTCCTGATGCTTATTGAAAGTCAAAACGATTCTTCCAGAGGGGTCTGAGAGAAGAACTTCGCATTGCTTAAACTCATTTGATTCTATTGTACTAACGGATTTTGTCGGGTTGGGATAAACCTTTACATCCGTAGCATCTAAATTTATGACCTCAGCAGAGGAACACTCTGTTTTTAAAGCCTCGAACCAACTGAAGGCATCAGTTAAAGAAGGCAAAACACAATCATTATGCATCCCATCGCCTTTATAAACAGCCTCAACATCAACTGCACCATTTGCAAGCATAGCAGCCTCAGCAGCCAATGCATTTTGAAATGAAACCTGTTCGTCACCAGTACAATAATACATTTTAACGGGTCTCGTTGGAAGCCAATCATGATTGTCGTTTGCGGCCATCGCCTGCCAAATTGGATGATTTTGTTCAATCGAAGCGTCTAAAAAATTTGACAATACCGAGTCTTCAACAAAAGCCTGTATTTCATTCGGAAGCTGCTCATTTAAGCTTCCCATGGCCAAAGTATAGTTATTGCCATTAAAATAAGGCTCAACAATTTCGTCATAAGGCGATTTAAGAATGTCTGAATAGCTCGTATATAGATTACCATAGACGCGTTGATAAGCAGCCATGATATAAACGATATAGCCTGGATTAGAGTATGATGCGGCTAGAATTGTATCTGCCATAGCGCCTGTGATTTCATAAGGCCCAGAGCAAGGAGCCGATGCGATAACATTGAACTCGTCAAGCAAATTATTTTCTTCAATGTATTTATGAGTCGCCATTGCAGCATGACCCCCTTGAGAATATCCAGTTATAAAAAGCTCTCCATTATCTGGTTCCATTCCTGGAATAACACCCATATTTTGTGCCTCACGAACGGCCCTAATCATATCAATTGTTGCAGTCGCCTCTGATTCTCCATGACAATATGGATGTAAGCCCGGACTCTCTCCCATACCTAAATAATCAGGCATTACTACCTGATATCCACCTGCTGCAAAAATGCGCCCGATATATGTCTCCGATACATCCTCCGAGGGGACATCAATTTTTCGAAGACTTGTTCCATGCTCATAGACTGCAATCGGGAAGCCTTGACAATCAGGACTAACTGGAATGCACAGCGCTCCTGAAGCAACTGTTTGTGTCCCATCGACATCCGTGGTATTGTAAATGATTTTATAGGTGTCTACCGAGTAAGGTAAAGACAAGCCAGAAATCGCTTGTAAGACTATTGGTTCTATAGTATTTATAAAAGATGAAGAAATAAAATACTGGCTATGAACAGAACCGAAAAGTACAATTGAAAAGAATAAGGTAATGAATTTATGGTAGGCTAACATGGTCTCTTTTTTAAGGAGACACAAGTTAATAAAATAAGATGATAGATAAAAAACAGGCAGTTAGATTGTGCTATAGCTCGCCTAAATTCATGCCGATTGTGAAACTAAGCTTTGGATAAAAGCCTTTTTGATCTACAGACTGATCTGTTGAGTTTCCAAAACCATCGGCCCAAGGATCTAATTTATCAAAACCTAAACCATAGTCTAACCCAAGCATTCCGAACATAGGTAAAAATACGCGAATACCAATTCCTGCAGAACGTTTGACATTAAAGGGATTGAATTTATTAAATGATGGAAAGGTGTTTCCTGCCTCCACAAACGTGAGGGCGTAGAATGTCGCAGAGGGGTTCAAAGATATTGGATAGCGGAGTTCCAAAGTATATTTCGCAATAATCGGGTCTCCACCTGCTGATGAGACGTATTGATCTTCATATCCACGAAGTGCAATAATTTCTCTCCCTCCAAGCTGGTTTACACCTGAAAGACCACTACCCCCCATAGAGTACCTGTCAAAAGGAGTAACCCCTTTTTCATTATTGTAGGCACCTATGTAGCTAAATCCAAACCTTGGCATGAGTACAAGTTTTTTGTCTGCGGTCAGTGGAACATACCATTCACCCGTAAATCTAAAGCGATAGTATTCAAGATACTTATATCGTTCTTGATTGGTTGCCGTTGAATAGTCCACATCCGTAAACAAGGAATATGGTAAGGTTGCTTTAACTAAAAATCTGAAGTTTGAACCACTTTGAGGGTAGATTGGCGCACTCACCGAACTTCTTTGAAGGGTATATTGAAAAGCGATATCATTTGCAAAGCCTTCTGTGAATAAAGGGAATCTAAAATCATTGACCACATCATAATACTGATAGCTTAACTCATACCGCGCTGTAAAATAATCATCTGGCCATTTTTTTCTGCGTCCTAACCCTATTCCAACCCCTGTGATAGAAAGTCCATTGTAATCAGGGTTTGTTCTGAGCAAGCCATTTGAGCTGAGGGAAGTGTTATTCACCCAAAAAGATAAGGAATTTGGCTTCTTACCACCAAGCCACGGCTCTGTGAAAGAAAAGTTATAGCCTTGATAAAATCTACCATTGGATTGGGCACGTATAGACAAACGTTGACCATCGCCTCCAGGTAATGGAGACCAAGCTGATTTTTTGAAAAAGTTTTTTGTTGAGAAATTGTTAAAGGTTAAACCAAGGGTCCCAATAATACGGCCCGAAGTCGTTGGCCCCGCGCCTCCATAGCCTCCAGAAAGCTCTATTTGATCGGATGATTTTTCCTCTACCACATATTCAATATCAACGGTTCCGTTGGCTGGATTTGGCAAAGGATTTACTTGAAAGGCTTGTTCATTAAAAAATCCAAGTTGTGATAGCTCTCTTTGGGTACGCATTATGTCTGCCTTATTGAATAGGTCTCCTGGTTTGGTTCTAATTTCACGCAAGATTACATAATCATTGGTTTTGTTATTACCCTTAATTGTGACTGTACCAATTCGCGCCTCTTTACCCTCAAGCATACGAATCTGGTAATTAATATGCCTGTCCGTAACATTTGTTTCAACAGGTATAATTTGAAAGAACAAATATCCTCTATCCATATACAAGGATGAAATGTCTCTGCCATCACCGTTGCCAAAAATTCTCTGCTCAAGAAGGGCTTTGTTATAAAGGTCTCCTTTTTTTATCCCCAATACAGTATCTAGATAAGAGGAACGATACTTTGTATTACCCGTCCAATCAATGTCTCCAAAGTAATATTTGCCGCCTTCATTTATAGACAACTCTATAACGAGGTTTTTTTCGTCAATTTGATAAACTGTATCCGAGATAATTTCCGCATCTCTCAGGCCCACACCGTTAAACTTGTCAATCATCGCAATCTTATCAGTTTCATAAGAGGATTCCGTAAATTTCGAACGCTTAAAAATTCTAAAAATCGACTTCTTTTTTGTGTCCTTCATCGCCCATTTGAGCTTCCATAAAGGAACTTGAGTTGCCCCATTAATTTTTATCTCTTTTATACCGACCTTAGAGCCTTTATGTATATTGATTGAAAAGAGTTCCGAATTATTTATAACCGTATCTTTTATTCTATCAATATTCACCTTTACATTGTAAAATGCTTTATCTCTGAAATATCCTCGAATTTGATTTTTTGTCTGAAATACTAGGTTTTCAGTAATGGTTTTACCAGAAAAAAGCGCTATTTCCTCGCGAATCTTATCTGCCTCTCTCTTGGAAATTCCTTGAAATTTAAAACGAGAAAGCTTTGGCCTCGGACGAAGGTCTATAATTAGATACACAACTCCTGCTATTTCTTTTTCTGCATAGATGGAAATATTAGAAAATAAACCTTCGGCCCAAAGATTTTTGATTGCCGTACTTATCTGCTGACCTGGCAGCGTAATAGGTTGTCCTTGTCGAAGACCTGCAATCAGGCGAATGGCTTGATGGTCATAGTTGTCTGCGCCATAAACCCGTATTGGACCTAGCTCATATTCTTTGGGAGAGAGGTAGCTAAAGTCTAATTCGGATAGGGATTTAGAACCAACTTGTGCCTGAATCTGCAGGGCGAATAGAGATATGGAAAGTAAACCGAGTATCTTTCGCATTACACGTTCTTTATCTGTTCTGAAACCAAACCAAATCTTCTCTCTCTATTTTGATAATCATAGATTGCATCATGAAGCTCTTTCTTACCAAAATCCGGCCAAAACATGTCTAAAAAATAAAACTCCGTATAGGCGATTTGCCAAAGTAAAAAGTTGCTTACCCTGTGCTCACCGCTTGTTCGAATCAAAAGCTCTGGATCTGGAATACCATGAGTCGTCAGCTCGCTTGAAATCAAGTCTTGGTCTATTTTTTCTTGTGAGACCTCACCTTGCTGTACTTTGGAGGATATTCGTTTGACCATTTGCTCTATTTCCCATTTCGAACTATAATTCAAAGCCAAAACTAAAGTTATACCTGTATTGTCTTTTGTCTGTTCAATTGCTTCTGAAAGACTTTGTTGACAGGAGGATGGTAATCCAATAATATTTCCTATTGCCTGAAGACGCACACCATTTTCATTTAGCTCCTCTAGCTCATTTGCCAAAGACATAACCAATAAATTCATTAGACCTTCAACCTCCTCTTTAGGTCGATTCCAGTTTTCAGTTGAAAATGCGTAGAGCGTGAGGTATTTGACTTTTAAGTCAGCGGCTGCCTTCAAAGTTTCACGAACTGCGTCTACCCCTTTAGAATGACCGTATAATCTATCCTCTCCCTTGCTCTTTGCCCAACGGC
The DNA here is from genome assembly GCA_913020765.1 of uncultured Flavobacteriales bacterium. GTDB lineage: Bacteria > Bacteroidota > Bacteroidia > Flavobacteriales_D > Crocinitomicaceae > UBA952. The sequence goes on from CAJWAO010000027.1 coordinate 10,514, forward strand.
CGTTTCCGTCCATGATAATGGCAATATGCTCAGGAACTGCTTTAAGATCTATATGATTTAAATCGCTCATTATTAGATGTAACGAAGATAAGTAAACATTCTTGTATGGGCATTATAGCTTATCGTGCTTAACAAGTCTTAACAAAGGCCCCGAAAAAATGATTCGTGCTTATTACTCAGCTAATACAATAAGCTTATTCTTGTTTAATTCGGCTACACCGCCATTAATTGCAATACGAATTTTCTCTGTGGAGTCAACAACAATCATGTCATTTTTCTGCTCATCCGAAAGCGGTGCCTCTAGCTCGACAACAAGGTTCCCTTTTTTCAATGCAGAAATTACAGGCGCGTGATTATTCAAAACCTGAAAAATACCATCTAAACCGGGAAGCGAAACGGATTTCGCATCACCGCTAAAAACATTTGATTCTGGGGTAATGATTTCTAACTTCATTGTGCTAGGCTTCAGCAAGCATTTTTTCACCTGCTTCGATTACATCTTCAATTCCTCCTTTCAGGTTAAAAGCTGCTTCTGGATATTGGTCAAACTTACCGTCAAGGATGTCGTTAAAGGCCTTAATTGCTTCTTGAATATCAACAAGAACCCCTGGAATACCAGTGAACTGCTCGGCAACATGGAAGGGCTGAGATAAAAATCTTTGAACTCTTCTGGCCCTGTGAACAACCATTTTATCCTCTTCAGAAAGTTCATCCATTCCAAGGATTGCAATAATATCTTGAAGCTCTTTATATCGCTGTAATGTTACCTTCACTCTTTGTGCACATTCATAATGCTCATCACCAACAATTTCAGGTGTAAGAATTCTTGACGTTGAATCCAATGGGTCAACTGCAGGATAAATACCAAGCTCAGCAATTTTTCTTGACAATACCGTCGTTGCGTCAAGGTGAGCAAATGTGTTTGCCGGTGCGGGGTCAGTTAAGTCATCCGCAGGAACATATACCGCCTGAACAGAGGTAATCGAACCACTTTTAGTCGATGTAATTCTTTCTTGCATCGCACCCATCTCAGTCGCCAATGTAGGTTGGTACCCCACCGCCGAAGGCATTCTTCCAAGAAGTGCTGAAACCTCAGAACCTGCTTGTGTAAATCTGAATATATTATCAACAAAGAATAGAATATCTTTCCCTTGACCTTCTCCGTCACCATCTCTGAAGTATTCAGCAATTGTTAAGCCGGAAAGCGCAACTCTTGCACGTGCCCCGGGAGGCTCGTTCATCTGTCCGAAAACAAAGGTTGCCTTTGACTCTTTCATCTCATCAAGGTCAATTTTGTTTAGGTCCCAACCTCCATTTTCCATAGAAGTCAAAAAGTCCTCACCGTACTTGATAATTCCTGATTCAAGCATTTCACGAAGAAGGTCATTACCTTCACGCGTCCGCTCACCAACTCCTGCAAACACAGAAAGACCTCCGTGACCTTTTGCAATGTTATTGATCAATTCTTGAATCAAAACTGTTTTACCAACACCAGCACCACCGAAAAGACCAATTTTACCCCCTTTCGCATAGGGCTCAATCAAATCAATTACTTTGATTCCTGTAAATAGGATTTCAGTTGATGTCGATAAATCTTCAAATTTTGGTGCCTCTCTGTGGATTGGCAGACCGTCCTTATTGTCAATTTCATTTATTCCGTCGATAGCTTCTCCCACAACGTTAAATAAACGACCTTTAATTTTTTCTCCTGTTGGAACTTTGATAGGAAGACCTGTAGAAATAACCTCCATTCCCCTTGTAAAACCATCTGTTGAGTCCATAGATATGGCTCTAACCGAGTTCTCACCAACGTGCGCTTGAACTTCAAGCACAACTCTTGTTCCATCTGCTTTATATACCTCTAGGGCATCGTAAATATTTGGTAGTTCAAGACCTTTCTCGAAAGCAACGTCAACAACGGGACCGATTACTTGAGATATTTTTCCTTTTAGACTAGACATTCTGTACCTGTTTGAATTTGGGTGCAAATATAATCCATTTATTCCAAATACAAATCACTTTTTTGGAATAAAAATAAAGGGGTTAAATCTCACTCGTTCGCTTGAGCAAAAGTTTGACCGTGATATATGAAAACAACAGACTCAAAATAGATACGGAGCCTATAATTGTAAGAAAGTCTGTTAAAGAAAAACCTATAGGATATGGTTGTCCTGGGGCAATATGAAGAAATCCAAATGACAGCTGTAAAATACAAATGAGATAGCCAACAGCAACACCTACACAAATTCCAAAAAAACAAATCATAAGTCCTTGGTAAAAAAAAACATTGAATAATGCTTTTGCCGAAAGCCCCATACTTTTAAAGGCAAGAAAATTATCCTTCTTTTCTATAAAAAGCATCGTAAGCGAAGAAACAAGATTAAACGAAGCAAGCACAAATACAAAAATCAAGATCAGTGTTAGGATTGCTTTTTCAGATTTACTCGTCTTGAAAATTAATTCATTTTTCTCTTTATAGGTCTTCACAATATAGCCCGGACCTAAAAAATTCGAGACCTTATTTTTAAGTTGAATGAGATTTGTCTTAGGCAAGGCAGAAAAATAAATATTCGTAAGCCGTCCCATAGTGTCCTTTACCAATTTTCTATACGCATTAATGGGCCAAATCAGTGTTTCCTCATTTACTTCTTTATTTCTGTAAAATAAAACTGAAGAAAGGTTTAGCTTTTTGGTAAAGAAGGGTTGTTTGGCGCGAACACTTATATTACGTTTTGGTAAAAACAGCTTAAAATTTCCGTCAAGAGGCGCCTCCAGTTTATCAAGTAATGAAATGCCAATTATACCTTCTGGGCGCGCAATATTTCCCAGGGACGGTGGCGGTCCTTTATAATTGTCATGTATTGCAATTACATCTAAAAAAGAGGAGTCAACTGCAAATAATTTTGCATTCGTTCTTTTTACTCTAAATGTTTTCTCGTTCACAACAGGACGGTTGTATTCTACAACAGCTAAAGCTTCTATCCCTGAAGAAATTGAGGAAATCCCCTTGATTTTCCTCAACGCAGCCCAATCAATTTCGCGCTCATAAAAGACTTTTCCTTTTGAGGATCGCGCAACAAGAGATGGGTCAAACTCACTGTAAATTTGGTCTATGAGTTGTTCCATTCCATTAAAAGCAGAAAGCAAAACGACTAGCGCACAAGTAATGCAGGCTATGCCTGTAATAGATACGCGAGTAATCAAAGTAATAATATTCTTCTTTCGCTTTGAACGAAAATAGGTCTTTGCTATATAGAAGGCCGTTCTGATATTTATTTTTTTAAGAGTTCATCAATCTTTGAGGCATAGTCGAGAGAATCGTCTATATGAAACTTTAAAGCCGGTATTTTGCGCAAGTTTTTTAGCTTTTTACCGACCTCTCCCCGAATTCGACTAGCGTTTGACTCTATGTTTTCAAAAACATCCTGCTTATCCCTTCCACCAAAAATACTGAGGTAACATCTTGCCAAAGACAGGTCTGCAGTTACACGCACGACTGTTACGGTTACCATTGTACCTAAACACAAGCTGGCGTTTCGTTGTAAAAAGACTGAAACTTCTGACTGTATTACCGATTCTATTTTACTTTGTCTTATTGATGCCATAGGACAAATTTAAGAATAGTATTTCATGATGTCCCGAAAAGTAAAAATGTATCTTTGTGCTACCGATGAAATCTTATCTGGAAATATTTAAATACACAATGAAGTATCGGCTGCATACTTTCTTGGTCGTGTTGTGCAATATGCTTTTTGTGGTTTTCAATCTACTTTCCTTGGTTTTATTTATTCCGGTTTTACAACTTATTTTTAAAAAGCCTGAAAGCATCACTCTCGTGGATAAACCAGAATTTACTTGGGGTATTCCTGAAACATTTCTATACTTCAAGGACTACTATAATTTTACCATGACCTCAATGGTAAAAAACAATCCGCTGCATGCCTTGCTGTTTGTTTGTCTTTCTGTTATGCTTGCCTTCTTCTTTAAAAACTTATTTAGATATGGTGCAGTTTGGTTTCAATCAGAGCTAAGAATGGCGGTCGTTCGCGATGTTCGAAATAAACTTTTCGCCAAGGCAATGAGCCTGCCTTTGGCCTATCATACTAATGAGCGCAAGGGTGACCTCATGGCGCGAATGGTTAGTGATGTAAATGAAATTGAAATTGCAGTTGTCTGTTTACTTGAACTTTTGTTTAGAGAACCCTTTGCGGTAATCATCAATATTGCCACACTCATTTATTTGAGCCCAGGTTTATCTCTATTTTCTTTTTTATTAATGCCAATATCCGCCTTCGTGATTTCAAGAATTGGTAAAAGTCTCAAGCGTACAGCTAGGAAAAGCCAAGAACAAACTGGCATAATGTATTCATCGATGGATGAGGGCATTGAAGGAGTTCGAATTATCAAGGCATTTAATGCCGCTAAATTCATTGTTCATAGGTTTATGAAAACCAATCTGAAGCACCAAAAATTGGTAACAAGAACAGCGAGAAAGAAAAACCTTTCGCCGTTATTAAATGAAACAATTGGTGCTGGTGTTCTCTTAACCTTGGTTTGGTTTGGAGGAAGGATGATTTTGGGAGGTACTGAAGATGCCCTATCTGGAGAGATTTTTATGACTTTTATCATTGTTTTTTCTCAATTTTTACGGCCCGTACAAAATATCTCTAAAAACATTTCAAATATGATAAAGTCAAGGGCCTCTCAAGAAAGAATCAATGAAATATTGACCCTAGATGAAGTTGTTGTTGACGCACATGACGCCTTCAAAATTAGTGGCTTTAAGAAAGAAATTGTTTTTAAAAATGTCAGCTTCCAATATGAAACAGAACGTGTTTTAGAAGACATTTGTTTCACAATCGCTAAAGGTCAAAACATCGCCCTGGTTGGGGAGTCTGGAAGTGGGAAAACTACACTAATTAACTTAATTCCGAGGTTTTATAACGTAAGCTCAGGAAGCATCGAGATAGATGGAAAAAATATAAATGAGCTCCGCATCAAAGATCTTAGATCAACCATTTCATTGGTTTCTCAAGACCCAATTTTGTTCAATTCAAGTGTGGCTGATAATATTGCTTTTGGTGAATCCGAACCCAACAGACAAAAAATAATCGAAGCTGCAAAGATTGCCAATGCACATGCCTTTGTTGAAAAAATGCAAAATGGATATGACAGTTTGATTGGTGAACGCGGTAGCTTACTATCAGGAGGGCAAAAACAACGGCTTAGTATCGCAAGAGCAATGTATAAAAATCCAGAAATTCTCATTCTAGACGAGGCTACATCTGCATTAGACCTTGAATCAGAAAAGCTCGTTCAAGAGGCTTTAGACCGAGTAATGGAGAATAGAACCTGCATTGTAATCGCACATCGATTAAGCACAATTCGAAAATCTGACCTCATCTTAGTTATTGATAAAGGGAAAATAATAGAAAGTGGCAATCATAAGTATTTGCTTGAGCAAGAGGGGGTTTACAAGAAGCTATACGATCTTCAAGTCAATTGATTTCAAATATATTTGAACAAAACAGGTTAGTTATGGTTACCTTTGCATATGCAAAGTCAGTCCACATTCGCACCGCTCAAGTTTGCTAAAAGCAAAAACTCTATCTTTTATAAGGTTTTACGTCAGCGAGTAAATGAGTATTTTAAGAAAGAAAATATATCAAGGCATGCCAATGCAAGCATGGTATTTAAAACCGTTTGTATGGTTACGTTATATCTTGCGCCTTTCATCTTAATTGTAACGTTGAACATTAGCTCGTGGGCCGCTCTCTTCCTATGGGCCATTATGGGGTTAGGTATGGCTGGCTGTGGTCTTTCTGTAATGCATGATGCCAACCACGGAGCCTATTCAAAAAACCCAGCTGTCAACAACTTCATAAGTAAAATTTTAATTATTCTCGCTGGAAATCCTTCAAATTGGAGAATTCAGCACAATGTATTACACCACACTTATACAAACGTTTCTAACTATGATGAGGACATTGCTCCGCCGCCGGCAATACTGAGGTTTTCCCCGCACACCAAACGTTACAAGATTCACAGATTTCAGCACTTTTATGCCTACTTTTTTTATGGTCTGATGACCATTACTTGGTTCATTAACAAGGACTACGAGCAAGCATTGAGATATAACAAAATGGATTTATTAAAGACACAAGGTCTGACCCTCAAAAAACATCTTAGAAATATTATTGTAAATAAATTGGTGTACTCATCTATCTTTATAGCGCTTCCATTTATTTTTAGTCCCGCACCGTGGTACATCACGCTTGTCGGATATTTGCTAATGCAATTCATAACAGGTTTCATCTTGGGTATTATTTTTCAACCTGCGCATGTGGTGCCTACATCCACTTACCCTCTGCCGACAGAGTCTGGAGATGTGGATGCAGATTGGGCTGTAAATCAAATGTATAATACAGCGAACTTTGCTCAAAAATCACGACTCTTTTCGTGGTATGTTGGAGGGTTGAATTTTCAGGTAGAGCATCATTTATTTCCCAATATTTGTCACATCCATTACAAAAAACTTTCGGAAATCGTAAGGGCGACAGCTGAAGAATTTGAAGTTCCATATCATTCCTACAAAACGTTCATCGGTGCTTTGAAAGATCACACACAGATGCTGTACAAGTTAGGTAATCAAGATGTTGCGCCAGCTATACATCATTGAGCATGAATATGGCTTGACTTAAAACCACTACCCACTACTCGGTCAATTCTTTACAAAACTCATTTGCGCCCCTTCATTTTCCCCTTCAAACAAGATCATGTATTCTCCCGACGCAAGGTAAGCACAATTTATTTCAACGTGTGAAGTCGCTTGAATAAATTCATATACCAACTTGCCCGAAACATGTGTGACCCTTCCTTTTTTACCGATTAAAAATTCTGGAACGAGAACATTTAATTTGTCGTTAGTTGGATTCGGATAAAGGATAATAGATTGATTTCGCTCGTCAATACCAACACTAGAGTCAATGGTAAGGTTCAAGGTTATGGTACTATCACAGCCCGCTTCATTCGTGATGATTTGAGTGTATACTCCGGAGGAATTGTATGTCGTTCCGTTTAGAGTATACGAGTCAAGAGCAGTCTCAAATAACTCAGAAGTAGAACTATTATTTAAGGTTAATGATAAGGTAATCGTAGAGTCGCACCCATTAGTTGTTGTGAAAAGTTGAGTTGCAGATGAATTACTTTCCGTGTAGGTAACACCGTCTATCCAAGTATAACTGTCACATGCGGATTGAACATCCATTTGAGAAATAGAATTGTTAATTGTAAGGTCCAAGATTATCGTAGAGTCACATCCCTCAGAATTTGGAAGCGTTATACTCGCACTGTTGTTACTTTCTGAATAGGTGACTCCATCAATCCAGGTGTAGGTATCACAAGCCTCTTGTACATCGGTAGTTGTCGACCCCAAGTCCTCTTGGTAAACCCGAATATAATCAAGCACCAAATCACTTTCTGTAAATGCCGGATCAATAGAGTTTTCTATGGCTACATTTAGTAAAATAAATTGATCCGCAACAAATGGCCAGGTACTCATATTTTGAGGATCTGGTTGATAAGTATAATAAATAATACCATCCACGCTGAAATCAATTTTATCCTCTGTCCACTCCATGGCATAGATATGAAATATATTGGAAACATCGGAAGCCATTATGCCGCCGTGATTCACTGTAGCCCCGGACGAAGAAGGAGTGTGTAATGCGCTTTGCACATAGTTTTGATTTGAACCCCAATGCTCCAGAATATCAATCTCGCCACATGCTGGCCATGCGGTGGTACCAAAACCTTGTGTTTGCCAATACGCCCCCGGCTCGTTAATGTTTTTCCCAAGCATCCAAATAGCTGGCCATGTTCCAATACCAAAAGGCATTTTAGCGCGCGCTTCGACACGACCGTATGTAAACGCAAATTTTGAGTTTAATCTTGCAGAAGTATACTCCTTGGTTACACCCTGATCTGTGAATGTTTCTTCTTTTGCGACAATATGCAGAAATCCATCTTCCACATATGAATTTTCCTCTCGATCAGTGTAATGCTGAAGCTCTCCATTAAACCAACCCCAGCCATTTGGAAGCAGTGTTTGGTGAAACCATTTTGATTCATCTACAGCGCCATTTCCATCAAATTCGTCCGACCACACTAGGTTCGTAAAAACATTACAAGTCCCAATCGTTCCATCATATTGCACGTCATCAATAAAGGCTACAACCAAATCATTATTGTTTTCACCATTTACCTGGAGTAGTACACGATTAAAATCTGTTCTTGTAATTGGATCGGGAGAACCTGGATTTAAGTTAATGTAGGGATCGTCATCAAAATCGAACGAAACCTCCACCCATTCATTTAAAGAGACGTTTTTAATTATTTCACACTGAGTTGCCCAGGGGGCGGGGGTTGTTCCGTCTTGAAGCTTTAAGGAAATTTGATTGTTTTGAGTCCCTGTCAAGCTACTAGATTCAATATAAATTTTTAAACTAAAAGTATGGTTTGTGGAGAGGTCAAGGTTTTCACCAACATCAAAGGCAACATTCGCGTATTGACCTCCATAATCGTTATAGTGCATTACAGATGCCGATGTGTTTATTCCTTGAACAAATGGGTTTCCGAACATTAAATCCATCCCACAATCGTCTGCGTACCAAGATGCGATTGTTCCATTGCCCTCGAAGTCATCTTCAACACTCTGTATCTGAGAAAAGCCCAGAAATGTTATTGATATAAAGGTTACTACGAATAAATTTTGCTTCATGCCAGGTGAGTAATTGGTTAGTGTCAAATTTACATTTCTTCGTAGAAAGAAACAAAATCAAAAAAGACAATTTATTTCCTAGAATAAATATCCTTATTTGACTCTATTTTGTGCCCTAAGGATAGAAAATATTAGTTAGACATTCTGTTTTTTATGTATATTTAAATCGTCCATTTTGATATGGTCTAGAGAGACTAATCGTTAATAAAAAAATAAAATATGAGTGATTTTCCGTGGTTTAAATCCTATCCTTCTGAAGTTCCAAAAACAATAGAGCTTAATCGGTACAACAATCTCGTTGAAATTTTCGATCAATCTGTCAAAAGCTTTGGTGATAAAACTGCATATAAAAACATGGATGTAGAAATGAGCTTCAATGAGGTTTCTGCGCATGTAGATGCATTGGTTTGGCACCTTCAAAACAACACAAAATTAAAAAAAGGAGACCGCATTGCTCTGCAAATGCCTAACCTGCTTCAATTCCCAATCACAATTTTTGCATGCTTAAAAGCAGGCTTTGTGATCGTGAATACCAATCCTCTTTATACGGCAGAGGAAATGCGGCATCAGTATAAGGATTCTGGCGCAAAAGCGATTATTATACTGGAAAATTTTGCATTTAATTTACAAGAGATTCTGCATGAAACTGAAATAGAGACTGTAATTACGACCACTATTGGTGATATGCTAGGTGGACTGAAGGGTGCCATTACAAATTTTGTTGTTCGACATGTGAAAAAAATGGTGCCCCCATTTCAGCTGAATTATACTACACCATTAAAGGAAATTTTCAAAGATTGCATGGGTAAACAGGGAAAGGATGTCGCCTTGAATACAGAAGATTATGCATTTCTTCAGTATACGGGTGGAACAACGGGTGTTTCAAAAGGGGCAACGCTTTCGCACGGAAATATCTGTGCCAATGTTCAACAGGTCGAAGCATGGATTGGACATGAATTCGAAGACGGACAAGAAACAATCATTACCGCTCTTCCTATGTACCATATATTTGCGCTTACTGCCAATTGTGTTGTATTCTTTCGGTATGGAGCAAAAAATATCTTAATAACAAACCCAAGAGACATGAAGGGTTTCTGTAAGGACCTTAAGAAAAATCCATTTACATTCATTACTGGTGTCAACACACTCTTTAATGGACTACTAAATCAGGAGGCATTCCGAAGTCTAGATTTTAGCAATCTCAAAATGGCACTAGGTGGAGGGATGGCAGTACAAGATGTTGTTGCCGCCGAATGGGAAAAAGTCACAAATAGCCCTCTTCTCGAAGCTTATGGGTTGTCTGAAACAAGTCCTGCAGCTACGATAAACCCCGTTGGTGGAAGCCATAAAATTGGGACAATTGGATTACCGCTCCCCAATACTGATATTAAAATTTTTGATGACAACAAGGTCGAAGTTCCACAGGGAGAAAAAGGTGAAATCGGAATAAAGGGACCTCAAGTTATGCAGGGTTATTGGAATCGACCCGAAGAGACTTCAAATTGCATGCATGGTGAATACTTCCTTACTGGTGACGTTGGTATTATAGATAAAGATGGTTTTTTCAAAATCGTAGACCGAAAGAAAGAGATGGTTTTAGTCTCAGGATTTAATGTTTATCCAAGTGAGGTAGAGAAAGCAATTACTGAAAATCCTAAGGTTTTGGAGGTAGGCGTTTGTGGGGGTAAAAACGAAGACGGGACCGAATTTGTCCAGGCCTTCGTTGTGAAAAAGGATGCGTCCCTTACCAAAGAGGAGGTCATTGCCACTTGTCGGGAAAACCTCACAAATTATAAGGTTCCAAGAGAGGTACACTTCAGAGACGAGCTTCCAAAATCGAACGTGGGTAAAATCCTCAGAAGATTATTAAAATAAGCCCTATTCATTGTGCGTATTGATAAATATGTTTGGTGTGTGCGCCTATCCAAAACCAGATCTCTTGCCACAAAATTAGTATCAGGAAATAAAATAAAGCTCAATGGTCTCGAGTGTAAGCCAGCGAAGGAAGTGACTATCGGAGATTTAATTAGTATTCAAAAAAACAACGCAACATTTAGTTTCCGGGTCAAAGCGCTTACCGAAAAAAGACTCGGTGCAAAATTAATTTTGGATTATATCATAGATGAAACAGCTGCCGAAGAAATTGAAAAATACAAAACATATCAGGCAGCACAGAGACACTATCGGGGAAAATACCATGGTAAGCCATCGAAAAAAGACCGCCGTGACCTTGATGATTTTTTAGAAGGGTGGTGAGTCTACAGTTATTCGCATAGTTTTTATGTCTCAACTTTTTACCTTCTTATCTGTTACAAAGAAAATTAAACAATGGACATTTATACGATAACTTTTATACTATCCACCTTTTGGGTGGGGCCTTTTTGGTTTGCTATGCTGCTCAATCCCGAAAAAGATAAAACCGAAAAGTTATTAAAAGGCCCCATGTTTTTTCTTGGACCGATTGTTATTTGGCTGATTATGATGGCTATGAATCCTCAAGGATTAATTGACTTTGTAAATAGTGGTTCTCATCCAGAGGGCTTTCTCGCGGGACTTGGATCAGGAATGTCTTCGAAAGCAGGGGTTACGGCAATGTGGGCCCACATGGTCGCGGGAGATATTTGTGTTACACGTTGGATATGGAAAGACAGTTTAACCCGAAAAATGAATAAAATACCATATTTGATTTCCATGTTTTTCGCAGTCATGTTGATGCCGCTTGGGGTGTTAATTTACCTGATTTTCAGAGGGAATAAAAAGAGTCATTCATAAACTTAACCACCAACTAATGGCAGTGAACAAAATACATTACCTTATCTTTTTTTTATCATTAAGCACTTTTTTCTTGAGCTGCGATAATAAAGCAAACATCCCATACTCTCGTTGTGATTGCTATGAGAATTACTACGATATCAAATTAGGAAAATACGATGACTATGCACTCCGTGGAAACTTCATGAGAAAAAATGACCTTCGAAAGAATATGGAAAATAAAACAGATGAAGTTGTACAATTCACTTATTTAGATTCTGTTGATAGAGAGATCAGACGTCAGTGTATAAAGAAATATGGCAAAGAGGTAGAGCAATTTGGAGAGTGCGACTGATGTAAATGCAAGATTCAGAATACCTCTCCCGAAAAAAGCAGCACTATAATACCGCCCCCGTTATTTAATTATTGAGATACATAGCCTGTCTAATTTCAAGCCCAAACATCCATCAAAATAAATTTCTTCTGCAATTTATGGCAAGGTCTATTTCGTTGACCAAGGCTCTTGTTGATAAAAGTAATTTGGCGACTTTACCTCGTTATTCATTTCCGTATGGAAGACCTCCATTGTTGAACCCGATATTGGGGGCACAATCCATGCCCAGTCGGCGGTCACATCCCTTCCTTCGGTTGTCTCTTTTCTCAAAAACTCCATAAATTGTTTGGATGCTGTGTGGTGGTCAATAATTTTTACTCGGTGTTTTTTAAATGAGTATAAGACTGCTGAATTTAACTCAATAAGGGCTCGGTCTTTCCACAAGATATTTTTATCATTTAATTTCAGTCCCATGAGCTTCGCAACTTTCGGAAGCATATTGTACCGAGACTCATCCGCCAAATTTCTCGCTCCAATTTCTGTACCCATATACCACCCATTGAAGGGTGCAGCATGAAATTCAATACCCCCAATTTCAAGTGTCATGTTTGAAATAATTGGTGTGGAATACCATTTTAAACCCATGTCCTTAAATGAATCAATAAAGGGATGCTCAATAGGTACGATAGAAATAATCTCCTCAGGAATCTCACGAAACTCTGGCTTATTGTCTCCGACCTGAATGACCAAGGGTAATATGTCAAACTGTCCCATTTTTGGAATCCACCCGAGTTTCATACACTCCTTGGTGAAACTTAATTGCTTTGAATCTCCTATTATGCGTCCTTTTTCATCTCGATAGCCAGCAAAGCAAAGGAGTTGAGGGTTCCAAATACGTATTCCATTATGCGCATTGAAAACCGTAATTGTGGACTTAATATTTCCTTCATTTGTAGCGGTTTTAATGTGATTTAATAAGGCTTGAAAAATATCCTCGGAATGGCTGAGCTTGCGGCAGTCAAAAACCTTCATTGTGCGCCAAAATAAACGGCCAATACATTTATTAGAATTTCGCCATGCTACCTTTGTGCCGTATACCAATTCAAAACTCAATAGCTCATAAGCCCGTGTACTTTCAATCTCTTTGTGTACCTCAGCTAAACGAGCCTCAAGCAGGTGGCTTTTATTGAGCTCATTGTAACATAGCTCCAAATAGTCTTCCGCTCTTTGTTTTAAAGAATTAATATCCATCAAGTTCAAAATTATTCGACTGTGACAGACTTGGCTAGATTTCTTGGCTGATCGACGTTACAATCACGCATCACTGCGATGTAGTACGAAAGAATTTGAAACGGAACTGTAGCAATCAAGGGAACTAGGTACTCGTTCGTTT
>CAJWAO010000028.1 GCA_913020765.1 uncultured Flavobacteriales bacterium
TGCACGGAATAATGTGTTTTTACTGACTTAGGAAATAAACGTATTACGTTTATTTATGAGTATAAATGTCCATATAGAAAAAACTCCTCGGCACTCTGCCTAAAGTATAAATGGTTGAAGAAAATGGGGGTTTATTTTAGCTAAACTCTTTGTATGCGGCGGCCAAGTTATTCGCGATCATCTCAGCTGTACCGCCTTCAATATGGTGTCGCTCTAGGAAGTGTACAAGTTTACCATCTTTAAATAAAGCAATCGAAGGAGATGAAGGAGGGTATGGAAGAAAGTACTTTCGAGCCTGTGCTACCGCCTCACCATCAACACCCGCGAAAACGGTCGCCAATTGATCCGGAGTGTATTCACCTTTTAAAGAAAGCTTTACTCCAGGACGCATGTTTCCCGCAGCACATCCACAAACAGAATTCACAACAAGGAGAAGTGTTCCTTTGTTATTTTGAATCGCTTCATCAACAGTATCTGCGTTTAATAATTCATTGAATCCAACAGCGGTCAGATCTTCTTTCATTGGCTTTACCATTTCCGGTGGGTACATTTTCTTTCTTTTTAAAGTGTGCAACAAAGTTAAGGAAATGATGCATAATTGATGCACCAAGGGAAAAACTATTTTAAGCGACCCGAACAGATATAATCATATCGAACTTTGCCACAATTTCTTGCGCGTCATTTATGGCGCGGACCTCAATAGACTCATTCACCCTAACTTTTTCAGCGATACTCTTGTCGATAGCGGCCTTAACGAGTTCACCTTGAGTACTTTCAAAAATGATATCACTTTCCGCCCTTTTGATGAACGCTGCATTCATGCCCTTAAAGGCAAATGAGATTTCTTTACCTAACATTTTAGAGAAGTAAAACACTTGAATACCACCTGCAATATCAGCACCTACTGCCAAGGCACCAAAATACATCGAATTAAGGTGGTTTTTTGTACGTCGTCTCAGCTTAATTCGAACTCGAACTGATTGGTCATCAATCGAAAGAAGCTTGGGGTTGGTATAACCAATTAAAGGGATTCTGATCCGTCCCAATAGAAAGAGCAACCACCTCATTTTTCGAATTGATACTTCCTTTTTAATTTCCAATGAGTTTTTTGATTTCATTTAACTTTAGTAAAGCATCCATGGGGGTGAGGCCGTTAATGTCTACATTTTTCAATTCATCATGAATTTGTTCAAGCACAGGATCGTTCAGCTGAAAAAAGCTGAGCTGCATCGAATCATTTAGGGCCGCTTTAATTTCTTTTGAGCTCTTTTTATCTCCTCCAGCGTGTCTAGATTCAAGCTCTTGGAGCATCTGCTCTGACCTCCTTAGTACGCTTTTTGGCATACCGGCCATTTTCGCCACATGAATCCCGAAGGAATGCTCGCTCCCCCCTTCTGTTAGCTTCCGAATAAACAGGATTTTTTTACCAACCTCCTTAACAGCAACGTTGAAATTCTTAATGCGCTCAAACTTATGTGTCATCTCATTCAGCTCGTGGTAGTGCGTAGCAAAAAGGGTCTTACATTTTGCTTTGTTGGATTCGTGAAGGTATTCTGCTATCGCCCAGGCAATAGAAATTCCGTCGTAGGTACTTGTTCCTCTTCCGATTTCATCTAGTAAAATGAGACTTCTTGGAGAAATATTATTTAAGATGCTTGCTGTTTCATTCATCTCAACCATAAAGGTAGATTCGCCAGAAGAAATATTGTCAGAAGCGCCAACCCGCGTGAACACCTTATCTACAACCCCTATTTCGGCTTTCTCTGCCGGAACAAAGCATCCCATTTGTGCCATCAAAACAATGAGTGCGGTTTGACGAAGCAGGGCGCTTTTCCCACTCATATTAGGGCCTGTGATCATCATGATTTGTTGAGATTCTGGATCTAGCATTAAATCATTGGCAACGTATGGCTCGCCCAGAGGCATGGCCTGCTCAATTACTGGGTGCCGCCCCTTAGTTATGTTTAGTTTTGTGCCTTCATTGATGCTCGGTTTACAGTAGTTATGTTTTTCAGCGACCATTGCAAATGAAAGCAAGCAGTCAATACGTCCAAGAATTTGGGCATTGGTTTGAATAGGTGAAATGTAGTCGGCCATTTCCAGAATCAATTCCTGAAATAAGCGCTGCTCAAGAGAGAGGATTTTCTCTTCGGCGCCAAGAATCTTATGCTCATATGTCTTTAGCTCTTCGGTAATATACCGCTCTGCGTTTACGAGTGTTTGTTTTCTAATCCACTCTTCGGGTACTTTGTCCTTATGAGCGTTTCGGACCTCTATGTAATAGCCAAAAACATTGTTGAAAGCAATTTTTAGGCTTGGAATTCCGGTGCGGTCTGATTCGCGTTCTTGCATTTCTGCAAGAAAATCTTTTCCGTGGTAAGCAATCTCTCTCAACTCATCTAGCTCCTTGTTCCAGCCTGAATGTATGACTTCTCCCTTTCCAAACTGACCAGCGGGTTCTTCTGCAAGTGTTTGGTCAATTAAGCCAACAAGTTTTTCACACGGATCAAGTTTATTCAGCATCTCCGTTAGCCCTTTCGGGTTGCTTTTCTTTTGAAGCAGGGCTTTGATGCTTGGAATTTCAGTTAGTGTTCGTTTGAGGTGTGCTACCTCTTTTGGGTTCACTTTGCCTACGGCCACTTTGGAAATCAAACGCTCTAAATCTCCGATGTTTTTGAGTCGTTGTGATAGCTCGAAAGAAAGCTCTTGGTGTTCTTTCAAAAAGGAAACAACAGACAGCCTTCGTTCGATAGGTGCTTTATTTTTAAGCGGTAAAACCATCCATCTTTTGAGCATACGCCCCCCCATTGCTGTTTGGGTTTCATCGAGAATCTCCGATAGTGTTTTTGCATTTTCATTGGTGGAGGACAAAAGCTCTAGGTTGCGAACAGTAAAGCGATCGAGCCAAACATAACGTTCTTCTTCTATTCTTGAAATGCTTGCAATGTGTTCGAGTTTTTTGTGTTGGTTTTCTCCCAAGTAATGAAAGATTGCACCCGCAGCGATTGTCGCTTTTGGTAAATTGTCAATTCCAAAACCTTTCAAGGTTTTGGTTTGAAATTGATTGTTTAGGGTTTCTTCTGCGTAGTCTTTTGTGAAAATCCATTCGTCCAAGCGAAAGGAGTAGTGCTCTGAACCAAATATATTTTCAAAGTCTGTTTTTTTGTTTTTCTGAAAGATGATTTCACTTGGCCGAAAGCCTGAAATTAATTTCTGAAGGTATTCGTGGTTTCCTTCTGCAACAAGGAATTCTCCTGTTGAAACATCTAAGAATGCAATTCCGTGTGATTTGTCTGAAAGGTGAATACCACAGAGGAAATTATTTTTTCGCTGATCGAGAACCTCATCATTAAAAGATACTCCCGGTGTAACGAGCTCAGTTACGCCTCGTTTAACGATTTTTTTTGTAAGCTTCGGGTCTTCTAATTGGTCGCATATGGCCACCCTTTCACCTGCACGCACAAGTTTTGGCAAATAAGTATTCAAAGAATGGTGCGGAAATCCTGCGAGCTCGATGTGTGCTGCCGCGCCATTTTTCCTTTTTGTCAGGATGATACCTAGGATCTTGGAAGCAGTTACAGCATCTTGGCCAAAGGTTTCATAAAAATCTCCTACACGAAAAAGCAATAAGGCTTCAGGATGCTTCACCTTAATTGCGTTGTATTGTTTCATTAGAGGAGTCTCTGAACTCCCTTTTTCTTTAGAAGATTTCGCCAAATGAAATGATTTTGTAACTTTTGTAAAGTTAATAGCCTCTCCGTGCAAATCAAAGCGAGACAAACATATATTTGGGATTAGATGAATAAAAAATTAAAACTTTGGGAGCTCGAGCGCAAAACACCCGACGAGTTTCGGAGCCAAAAGAAATTTCCAATTGTAATTGTTCTTGATGATATTCGCTCTCTCAACAATGTTGGTTCGTTTTTTAGAACGGCTGACGCCTTTAACATTGAGCAGGTAGTTTTGGCTGGAATTACAGCCTGCCCACCACATAAGGACATTCGTAAAACAGCCCTCGGCGCCACAGAAACAGTACGCTGGAAATACGCCGAACAGATCATCGATGAGGTCAAAGATTTAAAGGCAAAGGGCTATACAGTCTGTGCTATTGAGCAAACCGAGCAAACTATATTTTTGCAGGACGTTCAGGACTTTCATTCTAAGCCGTATGTTTTGATTTTTGGAAACGAGGTAAACGGAGTTCGACAAGAACTTGTGGATTGTGCGGATTGCGTGGTTGAGGTGCCGCAGTTTGGAACCAAGCACAGTCTTAACGTCAGCGTATGTGCGGGAATTGTGCTGTGGGAATTTTGTAAAAGATTCATGGAATGAGGCAAATAGTATTGTTTTTTCTTATCCAAACCTCTTTCTTTTTTGCTCAGCCAAAAAACATTACACTTCTTGACAATTGGCAAGACACGAGCTTGATTAGTAATTCAAGCCAGGTACGTTACAGTGGGCTTTGGACCTTTGTGGAGTCTGGTGAAGAGTATGCCGTAATCGGGACAACGGAGGGAGCCTCTTTTCTAAAGCTTTCGGAAAACGACAACATCTTATTCATTGATGCCGTTGAGGGAAGGTATCCTTCTGCCCAAGCAATTACTCGGGAATATAGGCGCTATAAAAACTATGTTTATGCCATTGGAGACGAAGGCGATGCCAGCCTTCAAATTATAGACATTTCTTATTTGCCTGATTCGGTCGTGCTCGTCAATGACATCCAAGATGAGCGCGTTGGAAAGGCACATACTATTCACATTGATTCAACGAACGCCTTGCTTTATTTGTGCTCGGTTACCCCAATTATAAACGGCCAGGCACAGGGCCTCATTCCGCTTCGTGTTTTTTCCTTGGAAAACCCGCTTGAGCCCCTTCTGTTGTGGGAAGGTTTTGAAGACCTGGCCGAGGTTCATGATATGGAATTAAGAGACCAAATTGCAATTTTGAATTGTGGCTTTGAGGGAATTCGTGTATATGACTTTTCAAATCCGATGGCCCCAATTTATATATCAAATCTTGAATTTTATCAGAACCAAGGATATAATCATCAAGGAAGCTTGAGTCCTGACAAAAGCACTTATGTGTTCGCCGATGAGACACCCGGCACACGCATCAAGAAGTGCGCTGTTTCTCCAAATTATGACCTACAAATACAGCATAACTTTGGCGTACCGGATATCCCTTATTTAAAAACCCCTCATAACATATACATTACAAACAACCTAGCTTATGTGGCTTATTACAATGACGGCCTAAAAATTTATGATTTGCGCGCTAACCCTCCCGAGGAAATTGCGGCTTATGATACACATATTGACCTTCCAGGAAACACCTTTTCAATGTGGGGTGCATGGGGTATAGATGCCGACCTGCCGAGTAATCGAGTTGTCGTATCGGATCGCATTTCAGGCTTATATTTATTTGATTTTGAACGAGAACTATTTGAATCTACACCCACCTCGCAAGAGCTTCAGGCCTATCCAAACCCCATCGAATCCGGATCTAAAATGCTTGTTCGCCTACCAGAAAGAAGCCCGTCCTCTTTCAGCTTAAAAGTGCTTTCGGTAAACGGTGCGACGGTTTACCAAAGTGAAATTCACGGCCAGACCTACATTGTTTTCAGCTTGCCTTTGGCGGCTGGATATTACACACTTGAATTATCCTTGCCCAATTCTTTTGACGGTACAGTTTATAGAAAAAATATAGTTATAAATTGACGTTTTTGAGGCCTACATTGGCTTAACATCATTTTTTATTTGAACAAAAAGTATATATTTTTGTTATTCAAAGGGTGCTGAGAGAATCGCAAAAAAAGCAATGAACAATCAACTGCATTATGATTATATATTTACCGGCTTGGGTGCAAGCTCGTGTATTCTTATTCATGAGCTTCAGCGAAAAAATCTTCTAAACCAGAAAACAATTCTGGTTCTTGACCCCTCTACAAAATCCGTGAATGATAAAACATATTGCTTTTGGTCTTCAGATTCTGATCAAATCACGCAAGACTTTGGCGCATTGGCATCCCATAGCTGGTCGAAAGTTAGCATAGACAATTTGCCTTCACAAGACATAGGGGACCTAAAGTATCATCACGTCAACAGTCTTGATTTATATAACTCAGCAAAGAAAATTTTATCCACCTGTAATGCAACTGTTCTTAATGAGGAGGTGACTGAGATTCTATCAGATAAAGAAACTACAGTTGTTTCGAAGTCAGGTAGATATACAGGCAAAAAGATTTTTGATGCCCGCCCACCTGAATTGAAGGAAAAATTAGCAAAGGATCAAAACATTTTTCAGTCTTTTATTGGATATAAAATAAAGCTAAAAGACAAAAACTTTAATCCTGACGCTTGCACCCTTATGAATTTTAACGTCGCACAGCAGGGCCATACACAATTTGTATATGTCCTGCCTTTTTCTGAGGATACAGCGCTGGTTGAGCTCACGCGATTTGGGACCGAAGAAATTTCAGAGAGTGGTTCAAAAACGATTCTTGAGGAATACATCACGGAGCATTATGGGGCTTATGAACTTACGGGCCTCGAGGTGGGAGTGATTCCTATGTTCATGGATCTTAAGCCGCCCAAACCCATTTCAGGGGTTGTGCCTATTGGCACCCGAGCCAACAAAGTAAAGCCGAGTACAGGTTATGCTTTTAAGAACATGTATGCCCATGCGAAGACGATATGCAATCATGAAAGTGTCAAGAAAACGGCTCCCCGCTTTCGTTTTTATGACCGTTTATTGATTCTTATATTGGCGCTCTGGCCCAATAAGGGAAAGCCTATTTTCCAACGCTTATTTCGGGTAAGAGATACGGCATATGTGCTCAAATTTCTCGATGAAAAAACAACGGTCTGGGAAGACGCGAAGATGTTTTATAAGCTTCCCATTCTGATATTTCTGCGGGCTTTAGCAGCGTTAATATTGCGAAAAGCAAAGCCGACCGTTTTTTTATTTGGCCCGCTTTTGCTTTTTTTTATACTTGAGTATTTTGTGCCTATGGCCACAGAATATGTGATGTACGGGGTTCTTGTGCTAGGTTTAATTCTTGTTGGTATTCCTCATGGAGCAATGGACCACATGACCGAGGCTTTGTCAAAAACAAAGCGCATTACGCTACCCTTTATTTTAAAGTATCTGGCACTAATGGCATCGGTATATTTCTTGTGGTTATTTTCACCAAGCATTGCATTATTAAGCTTTTTGCTGTATTCAGCCTGGCATTTTGGAGAAACAGATACGGAGGAATGGGGGATACGCTCTCCCTTTATTGGAATGCTATGGGGATGCTTGTTTTTCGTTGGCCTCTTCTCCTCTCATATTGAAGAGCTACAAAGCGTCCTGCTTCTTTTGGATGTGCAAGGCCTAGATCTTACGCTTAATTATCCGCTTTATTTTTCCATTACGCTTGGTTTGTCCTCATTTTTGGCTTTGGCTTTTAAACGCTTACAGTGGTTGATATTGGTGTTCTTTTTGGTATTGAGTCAATGGGTTCCCTTGGTGATTGCCTTTGGTATTTATTTTATATTTCATCATAGCTATAAGGGATGGACCCATCTGCGTGAATCACTCGGGCAAAACAATTTTACGCTTTTTAAAAACGCGCTTCCTTTTAATATCGGTGCGTTTGTCCTGTTCCTGTTTTTCTTTCTAAATCCTCAAGGTTCACTCGAGACCAACACATCTTTGTTTTTTGTGTTTATCTCTTGCATTAGCTTTCCGCACATATTTTGCATGCATCGTTTTTATGCCTTGAGAAAAAAAACGTAAAAACCTACAGGAGCTTCACCAAGAGCTGATCACCCTCCTTAGAGACTTTCAAAATACTTTTCTTTGACAGCCCCTTCATGGCAACATCCCAAGCTTTGTTACTCAATTCAAACCGTGACTTTAGTATCGTTAGCTCAATGACTTCATGTTTTTTAAGCTCCGCTAGTATAAGCCTCTCATTGTCGGTCAGAGAGACTGTCGCTGTCTTTTTTTCGGGACGCATTTGCGGAAAAAACAAGACTTCTTGAATGGATGAATTGTTGGTTAAAAACATACAAAGTCGGTCTATTCCAATACCCATACCAGAGGTTGGAGGCATCCCGTATTCAAGAGACTTGACAAAGTCTTGGTCAATAAACATGGCTTCATCGTCTCCTTTTTCGGCAAGTCTAACTTGTTCCTCAAAACGTTCTTTTTGATCAATGGGGTCGTTGAGCTCAGAATATGCGTTGGCAAGCTCTTTTCCATTTACCATTAATTCGAAACGTTCTGTGAGTTCGGGGTTGTCTCGGTGTTTTTTGCAGAGCGGAGACATTTCAACAGGGTAGTCTGTAATAAAGGTTGGTTGGATATACAGATGTTCGCATTTTTCACCAAAAATTTCATCAATGAGCTTGCCTTTACCCATGCTTGGATCAGTTTCAACATTAAGTGTTTTGCAGGTTTCCCTTAACTCATTTTCATCCATTTTAGAGATGTCAATACCCGTATTCTCCTTAATAGAGTCAATCATTGAAATCCTTTTAAAAGGTCTTTTAAAGCTCACTTTGTTGTCTCCTATTTGGACATCGGTAGTGCCCAAAACATCCGTACAGATTTTTTCGAGCATTTCCTCCGTAAAATCCATCATCCACCTGTAGTCTTTATAGGCAACATAGATTTCCATTTGGGTAAACTCAGGATTATGTGTTCGGTCCATGCCTTCATTTCTGAAGTCTTTGGCAAACTCATATACGCCGTCAAATCCTCCAACAATTAGCCTTTTTAAATAAAGCTCATTTGCGATTCGCAGGTATAGCGGGATGTCCAAAGCATTATGATGTGTAATAAAAGGCCTTGCCGCTGCCCCTCCTGGAATAGATTGTAAGATCGGCGTTTCTACTTCCAAGTAATTTTTGCTGTTCAAAAAAGTTCTCATTGAAGAAATAATTTTCGAACGCTTGATGAATGTTTCTTTTACGTGTGGGTTGACAACTAAATCAACATACCGCTGTCTATATCTCGTCTCAGGATCTGTCAACGCATCGTATGTATTCCCATCAGCATCTGTCTTCGGCATTGGTAGCGGTCGAATGGATTTACTCAGCAGGGTGAGCTCTTTTGCGTTGATTGAGATTTCTCCAACCTGCGTTTTAAATAGGTTTCCTTTGATACCAATGAAATCACCTAAATCTAGAAGTTTTTTAAAGACATCGTTGTAAAGCGACTTGTCCTCTTCGGGACAAATTTCATCTCTATTGACGTATATTTGAATACGCCCCGTAGAATCTTGTAGCTCTGCAAAAGAGGCTTTACCCATAATTCTTCTGCTCATCATTCTTCCTGCAACACAGACCTCCTTACCTTCTTCGTAGTTTTCGAGCAGCGCTTTAGAAAGTGCATCTACAGGATATAATTGTGCCGGGAAGGGCTCAATATTTAACGTTCTAAGCTTTTTCAGAGCTTCGCGTCTCTGAATTTCTTGTTCTGAAAGTTCTTGTTGGCTCATGAGCAATAATTCATTATGAAGTGCAAAGATAAAGGAAAACCCGATTTTATGAAGGGTTCTTTGGACATATCAGCTTGTCTTTGCCGAACGCGCCAATAGTCGGTTTAATTCTTGGAACTCCTTTTCGGTGAATTCTCGCCACTTTCCGATTGGAAGATCAAGCGTAATATTCATAATTCTCACCCTTTGTAGTTTCGTTACGCGATAGTTCAGGTATTCACACATACGCCTGATTTGGCGATTTAGCCCTTGTGTTAGTATGATATTAAATTCATATTCACCGATCTTTGTAACCTTACAGGGTTTTGTTTTTGTTTCTAAAATAGGAAGGCCTGAAGACATTTGTTTGATAAAGCTTGAGTTGATTGGCTTATTGACCCTTACAATATATTCCTTTTCATGACCGTTTCGGGCCCTTAAAATCTTATTGACAATGTCCCCATCATCAGTCAAGAAAATCAAACCTTCACTCGGCTTATCTAATCTGCCTATAGGAAAAATTCGCTTTGGGTAATTGATGTAATCAATAATATTGTCTTTTTCTACCCTTGTATCTGTAGTACAAACAATTCCTACAGGTTTATTAAATATGAGGTATACAGGTTTATCTTGTTTTTGAGAAACTGATTTTCCATCGACCTCTACCGAATCATGCTCTTGGACCTTCGTTCCTAGTTCTGGTTTAATTCCATTTAATGTGACTCTGCCTTGTGCTATGAGCTTATCCGCTTCTCGCCTCGAGCAGTAGCCAACCTCGCTTAAGTATTTGTTGAGTCGGACAGGAAAATTATGATTTGAGGACATGTTCCAAAGATAGGTAAAAGGATTGCGTTATATTCAAATGGTTGTGTACAAAAAAAGGGGGCATGCCCCCTTTAACCTGTTTGAATAAGGTTGCTTAATTTTTGAAAAACTTACTTGTTAGAGAGCCGTTTTCGTTATTCAATTGAAGTGTGTACATTCCATTCTTTAAATTTGACACAGCCACTCTTTGGTTTGAAGTTGTACCCTCAGAGACAACCTGACCTAAAGCATTCACAATAGTATAGTTGTAACTTTCATTACCGTCAAATTTAACTGTATTTACAGCCGGATTTGGATAAACATTTACAATTGCATCAGTAGCTTCATTTATCCCTGCACTTGGAGGCAACAAAACACCATCAATAATGTGTACAACACCGTTATCTGAAAACACATCTGCTGTTGTTACTGTTGCATCGTTGATCATAACACCGCTCGTTAAATCGACGCTAATATCGCTTCCGTTTAGCGTAGGAACTGGACCGTTCACTAAATCGGTTGATTCAACTTCTCCGGCCACCACATGATACAACAATACATCTGCAAGATTTGGGAGTGCTAAAATTCCAGCCAAATCTGTGTCTAAAGCTTCAGCCAGCGCGTCGAAAGCATCATTGGTTGGCGCGAACACCGTATAAAACACAAAAGGGTCAGTCAGTGCAGGCATTAATTCCGCTGTGATTACCGCAGTTGCAAGTGTAGAAAAGCCGTTGTCGATAGCTACATCTACAACTGTTTCGTTTGGTAATAAAACTCCGTCAAGTACGTGAACAACACCGTTAGCTGACATTATATCTGTCGCAGTAATCTGCGCTTGGTTCACAAACGCTTCTCCTGAATTTTTAACCGTAAGTTTAAGGTCGTTGATTTGACTCAAACTATTTATGATAGCGCCATTAGTTACATCTGCGGCAAGAACTTCACTACCAAGCACGTGATAAATAAGCACTTGAGCCAACTCTTCAGGTGCGATTGCCTCGGGAGTAAATAAGTCCTCTAGTGGTATTCCAACTATATCAGCGAGATTTTGGAAAGCTTGGTCGGTTGGTGCAAAAACAGTGTATTCTGCTAATGGTTCTGTTAAAGCTGGCATGAGCTCTGCAGCGATAACGGCAGTTGCCAATGCATTAAATCCATTGTCAATGGCTACATCTACGACTGTTTCGTATGGAAGCAAAACAGCGTCTACAGAGTGAACTACACCATTGTCAGCGGTCAAATCTGCACCCACTACCATCGCTTGGTTCGCATACACGCTACCTGTTGAAGTTTTGGTAAGCTTTAATGTGTTTGTCGTTGATACTGCATCAACAATTGCCCCATTGGTCACGTCAGCCGCAGGAACAGCTGCTCCTATGACGTGATAGGTTAGAACGTCTGATAAATTGGGTAGTGCAAGAATTCCATTAAGGTCTGTTCCAAGCGCATCGGCTAAAGCATCAAAAGAAGCATTTGTTGGTGCAAAGACAGTAAATTCAGCGGAGGCATCAGACAAGACTGTATTTAAACCTTCTTGAAATAAGGCCGCCCTCAATGAGGAATGGTCTGGACTTCCCGAGATAATATCCATAACAGTAGTTTGTCCAATAGCTGAAGTTGCCAAGAAGATCGCTATTGCGCTAAAAATGTGTTTAAAGTGTTTCATAAAAGTAAATTTAGTTTTCATTTTGTTTAATTATTATTACAAAAAATTGAACAAAAGTTAAACAAATTTGTTCTCGACAATTTTTTAATTTTAATAAAAAGGTGCGTTTTTGACTATAAATACCTGTATTGCAGTGGTTTATAAAAACAAAGCTTCGTTAATCTACCCATGTGTATTTTCTGTGACCCTCAAGAACATCACTTCCTCCGACTGATTCTATTACAAATTCACCTGATGGTTTTACAACAGACTCTATTT
Source organism: uncultured Flavobacteriales bacterium (assembly GCA_913020765.1). Taxonomy (GTDB): domain Bacteria; phylum Bacteroidota; class Bacteroidia; order Flavobacteriales_D; family Crocinitomicaceae; genus UBA952. The sequence continues at coordinate 12,195 of CAJWAO010000028.1, forward strand.
GATATCCTCGATGCAGGGCCTCATAGGTCGTGGCGTTTATGGCTGTTCGATTTTCGAGTCTTGAGAACAGATTAAACCTTTTGGTGATTTCGGCCCAGTCCTTTTGGACAATTCCTTGGAAAACTTTAGATTTTGCGCCGCTTCCATAAGCACAAAACCCAATTTTTTTACCTTCTAATTTGTTGTTTTCACTGAGGTCTATTTCCAATGTAGACATCAATGCAAGAAATATTGATGCGGTATATTGGTTCCCAACAAAACCAGATGCCTTTTGGGTTTTTTCAATTTTATTTGCTGTAAATTTCTGGTACTCCTCTGTTTTAGAAATCAACCTTCTGTAGCCATTCTTTATTTTTTCTTGCTCGCTATCGCTGAAGCCGGCCATTTTCGTTTCATCAGCAGAGGGGTCTTCACCGATTTGTTTGATAATTGAAGCGCCGGTGTGGGTTTCTTTTCTATCCAGCATGAAGACATCAGGAAACATTCTTTTTCCTTGAAACGCATATGGAAGGTGCACAACTATGCGGCTCCACTGTTCGGTGATGATATCATCAGTGTCTTCATTGTAACGACCTCTTTTAATGGCGTTTTCTTTAAAATTAATGAACGCATTTTTAACGGCATCTGTATAGCACCTGTTTGAAAGCTGCCCGTCAAAAACAGGAGTATCCTTGTGAATTGTTAGTGAATTTTCTTCAAATAAAATTTCATCTTTTTTGGAGGATGCTGGTATAGCTTTTACGATTTCTTCTGATAGGTGTTCAGGGAAAGTTGTATCTTTTTCTTTCGCAAGATCGAGAATTTCTTGCACCATTTTTTGATGCGTAATTTTTCGTTTTGGTTTAAAAAAGTCGTGCACAGGGTTTGTAGATACTCCCCAAGTATCTTCAATCTCCAATAAACGTGGGTTCTGTTTAATGAGTGCAGCGCCTGCTCCTGCCCCTTGCGTATATTCTCCGGGTGAGTTCAAACTATATTTTGCATGATCAGAGAATATGACAATGCCTTGTCTGTTCTCTTCCGCACCTCCTCGCGCCACCCAATCAAGGGTGTTGTGCACTGCGTCAACGCCACCAACACATGCAAATGTGATGTCCGTAACATCACAATGGCTAAAGCTACCAGCCCCATATTTTTGTTCTAGCATTTCGATAATATATGTTGCCGTCGGTTTGGCTCCGTCCAGAGCAGACTCTGTTCCTAGGTAGATTCTTCCTATATCTTTAGGTGATATTTTGTTTCTTTCTAAAAGCCTTAGGCAAGCATTTGCCCCCATCGTTGCTGCGTCTTCGTGTACATCAGGTATTGACATAGATTCCAACCCTAGCCCCTTATTAAGCTTACTGAAATCCATATTTCGGTATGCCGCGAACGCTTCTATTTCAAAATGAAGCTTGGGGAAATAAATGGAAATATCGTCAATGCCTACTGTAATCATAGTTTATTTTTTTCAAGCCTTGGTTTTTAAATTCTGTAGTGGCTTGTAGTTTAGTTGACATACTTACAATTGTATATAGAATTTGTTCTTCAAGAACTAAAAATCTGTAAATAAGCCTTTTGGGATTTTATAATCAACTGGAACAATTCTTGTTCATAAAATATAATGGTAGCTGTAGATGTTACAAACACACAAAAGAAAGTTGATAATTAGAGGTAAACTTATTATAAGTGAAGGGGGATTGATTCTAATTTAGGGTAAAATGAAGCTAGAGACCAAAAAATATATAAGGTGGGTTTTACTATTGCTCGTGGCTGTCTTTTTGATGCTTTCTAGCGCCCTTTATTTACTAAAGGATAAGCTGATTGACAGAGCCATAGTTGAGCTAAATAAAAACCTTGAGGTTCCAATGAGTGTGGACAGGGTTGAACTTGCGTTTTGGTCAAGCTTTCCAAATATTTCTGTTGACCTTTTGGGTGTAAAAATACCTGGCCGTCAAGGGAGAAGCGTTTTGCTGACCAGTGATAAATTCAATTTGCGATTTAACCCATTAGACCTTCTTGGAGGGGACTATAACCTCAAGCAAATCAACATAACTGAAGGTACATTAAACCTCGAAATAGACACCCTTGGCAGAGAAAATTTTGATATCATAAAGGATGGCCAAGAAGGAAATGATTCTGATTTTCGATTGGCTTTGCGGGCCGTTCGGCTAAAGCAAATGAATGTTCGATATCTAAATATGGCTACGAAACAAGATTATTCTACACGTGTAGAATTAATATCGCTTTCCGGAGAGCTTTCCGAAAATGAGTTTGAAATGCTTACCCAGGGAAATGTTCAGGTACTAGATGCGCTTAGCGACGGAATTCTGCTCATTAAAAACCAACGACTGGAGTTTGATTTGAGTCTTAGTGTGGATAAAACAAAGGGGGTTACAAAAATACCTACTGCAGAGATAGATATCGGCGGATTGCCTTTTGAAATAGATGGATATATTCATCCAGATAGTCTGTGGTTTAATGTCAAATCAAATGAGATTGAGCTTACAGATGCAGTCGAAAAATTAGCATTGAGGGGCTCAAAAGAAACCTTGAATAAATTTAAAGGCAAAGGGCTGTTGGATTTTGAACTCGAAATATTTGGTGGAACATCGAGTGCTGATCCTGTAAACATAAGCTGTCTTTTTGCAATTAAAAACGGACAACTTCGCGAGCCGATTGAAGACATACAATTGAGAAAGATTAACCTTAAAGGGCACTACTTTAAAATAGATGAAAACCCTGAAGAGTTGGTTCTAGAAAATATCAGCTTAATTTCTGAAACCGGTCCTTTCAAAGGCTCCTTATCTATCGTTGATTTTAGCGCACCTAAATGGAATGGTTCTGCAAAGGGAAAGATTAATTTAAACTCTTTAAATCGCATTTTTGGACTTTCAGGAATTGATGAGGTAAAGGGTTTTGTCAATCTATCGGCGGATTTTTTGGCTTCAGAGAGCGAAACTGAACCAGAGATGATATTACAGAAATGTGATGGAACGGTAAATTTTGAAAACGTCACATTGAAGTTATCAGAAGACAAAAGGCGTTTTGAAGAAATAAATGGAAAAGTCGCTTTTACAAAGCAAAGCCTTAAAGTAAATAATTTCTCATTGGCTGTAAATAAAACAGACATGTCGTTTAAAGGAAGCATGTTCAATATCTTCAATTATTTATACAACGATGGAGATTTAGGGGTGAAATTAAATTTGAGTGGATCCAACATTGCATTGACAGATTTAGGTTCCACTTCAAAAGAGCAGAAGAAAGCCAAGAAAAAAACATTTGTGCTTCCCGAAAATATAAAAGGCTCCCTATCCGTTGATATTCAGAATCTGAATTATGAAAAACATGACTTTAGAAATGTTCAAGGTGTTTTGGCTATTGAAGGCCGAAATTTAGACTTTCGCTATATTTCTTTAGAAAACTCTGGAAGCCGAATAGAGGGCGGATTGAACATCCTTGAGTCTCAACCTGAAAGTTTTGAACTATCAATAAACGCAAACAGCTCTGGCATACGCATACAAGAGGCGTTTAGAGAGTGGGATAATTTTTACCAAGATGTCTTGCTGGTTGAAAACATAGAGGGAGTTGCTGCACTAAATATTTCATTTCGCGGCTTGTTCGATCTTCAAACAGGACTAGAATATCCCACTATCGACAGCAAAATGGAATTGGATATTTCAAACGGAGTGATTCGAAAAGCCGCAATTATGAATGACATCGCGCAAAGTATAAAAGATAGCCCGGCAAAATATGTTTTTGGGAAAAAGAATCTTAAAGTGCTTAAAAAGCGCCTGAAAAACATCTCTTTTGAACGTCTGAAAAATACCATTACAATTAGAAATAGTGTTGTGAGTATTCCAAAAATGTTGATTTCATCCTCTATACTGGATATGAACATTTCCGGAACGCACAATTTCGACAATGATATTGATTACAAATTTGATTTTAAATTTCGAGATTTGAAACAATCCAATAAAGACTCAGAATTTGGAGAAATAATTGATGACGGAACAGGATTTAGAATGTTTTTGAAGATGTATGGCCCCCTGGAAAACCCCACACTCGAGTGGGATAGGGAGCAACAGAAAAAAAGCACCCAAGAATATCGTCAAGAAACAAAGAAGCAGCTCAAGGAGATGTTAAAGACCGAATTTGGTGCTTTTAAAAAGGACACTACTTTGGAGGAGTATGTCCCTGAGGAGAAACCCAAAGAAGATATCAAAATAAATTGGGAGCCGACCAAGAACGACCCTGTGAGTTCGGACTCATTGCTGCAAAATCCTAAAAGTTCCAAAGAGGTCAAGCCAAATAAGAAGCAGTCTAAACTCAAAAAAGCACTCGAAAAGCTAAAGGAACAGCAGAAAAAAGAGGCTGAGGCAGCAGAGGAAAAAATCGGAATTAAGGGCGGGGGGTAATCCTAAAATTAGAACTCCTATTTACCTCTAGTTTTCCAAATTCCCAAGCGAGCGCCAAATTGTATAGTCGGAATACCGAAAGTCCGGGAGCCTGAAAGGTGGGCAAACTCATTTGGTTCATTTGATACGCTGATATACTCCATTTTATCGTATAGGTCCTGCTCAATATGCATTGAAACGCCAATTCCTATAAATGGCTCTATGAAAAAGCTCTTCTCCAGATCCCATCTAAAACTGATATTAAGTCTGGGTTTGATTCTATGGTAACTCATGTTTTCAGCAATATATCTACCTTCCTCCAAATCATACTCTCCATCTCGACTGGAAACAGATCCCCCTTTGGCATAGGTGTATTCAACATCGAATCCTAAATAAGATTGAAATTTAGACATTGACTTTGTCAGTCTTAGCTTCCCTAATGCCCCAAAACAGACTCCATTATTTTGAAGAATACCTATTGGAAGAGGAGACATAAGGGGGTAATTTATAATCGATTTCATACCATAATGATATCCAATATTGGCTCCATAAGAGATTCTTTTTGTACCATAGCTTTCAAATTCTAGGACTGTTCTATAAGCGTTTGCGGGGCTAATTGGGACACCAAATGATATTTTTTTTTGGCCTTGACCAAAGTAGTACAGCGTAATCATTACCGTAAAAGCGCTGATGATATATTTTTTCATGAGAGTTGTTTTAATTGTAACAATGAAAGAACCGCTTAATGGCTACTGGGCGTTAACTTTTTAGTTTATGAATAATATTGGTTGTAGAAAAGCCCTCAACTAGACCAATGGTTTTTACCACACCTCCGTTTTTTATAACGTGCTCACGTCCAACAATGTATTTTGGGTGCTCATGATTTGTTTCTTTTGGGTCATAGTCTCCCCCTTTTAAAAGAACATTAGGAGTTAATTTTTCTATTAACTCTTTCGGAGTTTCTTCATCAAATATAACCACCCTATCAACTGATTCAAGTGCAGCAAGAACTTTCGCTCTTGAGCGCTCACCGTTTATGGGACGTTCAGGAGATTTGGATAGCGCTTTAACGGAGCGGTCGCTGTTTACTCCTACAACAAGAATGTCGGCATGTTTTGCCGCCTCGTCTAAATAGGTAATATGACCGAGATGTATAAGATCAAAGCACCCATTTGTAAAACAAATGCTCAGCCCGTTCGATTTCCACAAAGAGACCTGAAGTTCTAGCTGGTCTTGGTCTATGTTTTTCTCCTTTAAAGGAGTTTTAGCTCTTGTCATCTGTGGCGTATTTTTTGGGCATTAGGACCAACGATATTAACCCTAAAAGTATTAAAAATATGGTTTGTGTTGCCCAAATGACCATTCCTAGGGCATTGCCAATCGCAAGGGAATTGGAGATACCCATTTCATTGAGGTAATACGCAGCTGTAATTCCAATTAGTAATGGGTACGCGCCCATTCCTCCATTGGTAAAAGAGATCCCGATGGCACCAAATATAAATGCCAAAAGCATTCCTGAGACAGGAACGTTCGATGTTTCCTCTAATGCCCAAAAAGGTAAGGCAAACATAATTAGGTAAGCTCCCCAAATTATAAGAGTATGAAAGATATATGCGCTCAAGTTTTTCATTCTAAATATGGACAGTACACCTTCTTTGAGAGAGTGTAAAAAACTTAAAAATTTATGGCGAAACTTTTTATTTGCAATCAATACAATTAGGATAAGCGCAATGACTGTAAAAGTCCACAAGGTGAAATGACTATCTTGAGTAGTATCCTCACCTAAAAAGCTCTTTTTTAGATTAAGCATTATGGCCGATGCTTCCAGTTGATTTAAAAAGACAGTCCCAAAAGCGATACCCAAGAGAATGAGCATATCAATGATCCTCTCGGTTACAATTGTACCAAATGATCCTGCAACAGGAATATTGTCAGAACGCTTGAGCATAATCGCTCGCGTGAATTCTCCAGCCCTCGGAATAGTCATATTTACGAGATACCCAACCATAAGAGAATGGTACTGATTTTTAAAGGAGCTCTGATACCCTAATGGGTGTAAAGTATACTTCCATCGATATGCGCGAGAAAGGTAAGTAACAAAAGCCAAGGCAAGGGACAATGCAATTAGCCAAGGATTTGAATCTAATATGGCATTTTTGAATATATCGATTTCATTTTTCGACATGTTATCGAATATATACCAGGTCAGGTAAACTCCTAATCCGATTGAGATGAGAATTTTAACAAGAGAAAACAACCTTGACTTGTTCATTTTTGGTTTTATCATTTCACAACAAAACGTTGTCTATTAGCCTCACATTATTGCAATATGCAGCAATACAACAGACGCCATTTACATCTCCTGTTGTATACGGCTCAAAGGTATTTTTGTTTACAAGCTCTAGGTATTCTAATTTTAAGGAGCCTGAATTAAATAACTCGGTTGCTTTCTTTTTAACAACTTCGGGCTGTTCTTTTTTTATTTTTTTTCGAACGAAATCGAGTGTCTTGAAAATAATTGAGGCAGCCGTGTAGTCGCTCTCTGTTAAAAGTAAGTTTCGGCTGCTTAGGGCCAAACCACTATCGTCTCTTACAGTTTCGCATGGAATAATGGAGACAGGAAGCCGGGTTTCATCAACCATACGCTTAATTACCGAAAGTTGCTGTATATCCTTGAGTCCAAAGTAGGCCCTCTTGGCCTTGATGAAGTATAGTAGGTTGTGGACAACATGTGCAACCCCCTTAAAATGCCCAGGCCGATATTGTCCTTCAAGAACCCGATCCAACATGCCTAACGTAATCCCAGGGTATGGATCAAGCTTCGGGTAAACATCACTTTCCTCAGGGATACATGCGACAACACCTTGGTATTGGCGTAAAAGAGATAAATCGTTTTCAGGAACCCTGGGGTAGTTCTCGAGATCTTTACGGTTATTAAACTGTTTAGGGTTCACAAATATGGTAACAACCACTAGGTCATTTTCATTTAGGGCTCTTTTGATTAATGATAGGTGACCTACATGAAGTGCACCCATTGTGGGAACGATACCGACATTAGAGATGCTTGGTTTACTAGAAATGAACCTTTGCAAGCTACCAAAATCGTAAAATGTTTGAAAACCAGTCATTTTGCACCTCTTTTCAGTTGGTAAAGCTAGGTTTTTTTATGAAAGTTTGATAAAAATTCGTATTTTTGCACTCCGAATCAAACTTATGGAAAAGAAGAAAATCCTATATATTTCACAAGAAATCGCTCCATTTTTACCAAAAACTGAAATTTCAAATACGGCTAGAAAGCTCCCTCAAGTCATTCAAGAGAATGGAAAAGAAATACGCGTATTCATGCCGCGTTTTGGCGTAATAAACGAGAGAAGACATCAGCTTCATGAGGTTATTCGTCTTTCAGGGCTTAATATTTGTATTGATGACAAAGACCATCCTCTTATTATCAAAGTAGCTTCTGTTTCTGCAGCCCGAATGCAGGTGTATTTTATTGACAATGATGAATTTTTCAGAAGAAAACATACGCTCATTGATGACCAAGGAAATGATTTTGCCGACAATGACGAGCGCTCAATGTTCTTCTGTCGAGGTGTCCTAGAGACAGTAAAAAAATTAGGCTGGCAGCCGGATGTAATTCATTGTCATGGCTACATGACGGGCATTATGGGCTTGTACATAAAAGAGATGTACGGAAAAGACCCACATTTCAAAGAAACCAAAGTTGTTTACAGCTTGTACAATGATGGATTCAATAAAAATTGGGATAACCGCTTTTCTGAAAAGCTAAAATTTGAAGGATTTAGTGATGAGGTTTGTAATGATTTCAAGGAAACTACTTTTGAGAACTTTACCACAAAAGCGTTAAAGTATTTTGACGGCATTAATGTTTCCTCTGAAGAATTAAGCGCTGAATTACAAGAAGCCTTCGAGGGTAGTGCTTGCCATAAACTCGGTTTTGTGGAAGAAGAACATTTGGCCAAAGAGCTTTCTTCTTTCTACGACAAGATCATTGAGGAAAGTGCAATGGTCTAATCCTAAAAGATGATTCGTTCCATAGCGTTATTTTTTTTATGCTGTTTTGCAATCATTGCTTGCAAGAAAAAAGAATATCAGTTGGGTTCAGATGTTATTGACCCCTCGAGCATACTTAGCGGTACATCCATCGATACTTTTTCTTTAGTGACGTATTCCATTCTTGAAGATTCCGTCATTTCTGACAATCCGGCGAATGTTGTTTTGGGTGCGTACCAGGACCCAATATTTGGGAATTATGAAGCATCCATATACACCCAGCTTAGACTGGCGGGGGTAGACCCAAATTTCGGAGACCCAAGCTTGATCGTAATAGACTCATTTGTGCTCGCTTTAGAATATGTGGGCTATTATGGAGATCTGGACCCTCAAACATTTGAGGCCTATGAGCTTGAAGAGAGCTTATCTTTAGATTCCACCTACTATTCTTTTTCTTCAATTCCTCATTCTAACTCAAATTTGGTTCCTGTTGAAAAAGCTACAATTACGCCGAATACATCTTCTCCGACGATTGTGGGTGAAGATTCTTTAGCTCCTCAGCTAAGAATTCATCTTGATACTAACTTAGCTCGGAGTCTTATTACAGAGGCTACAAGTGGCAGTACAACATTTTCTAGCAATGACGAATTTTTATCTTTTTTTAAAGGCCTACACATAAAAACGAATAATCCAGCTCAGTCAGAAGGAGAGGGCGCAGCCCTATATTTAGATATTAATGACCCCTCCTCAAAAGCAACTATTTATTTTCGCCAAGAGGGAGAGCCAACGACCTATGATTTATTAATCAATTCGGACTGTGCTGATTTTACTAAAGTATTGATTGACCAAATAGGGAGTGATGTTGAACAGGTAATTATTGATTCAACACAGGGGCAAGACACTTACTATGCGCAAGCGTTTGGTGCACGGGCAGCATTGTCAATTCCCGGACTTCTGGACTTACCACAAAATATTATAATCCATAGGGCAGATTTATCCTTACCGATCCAATTTCAGACAGGATACAAATACCAGCCCGGTAGTAATGTGAGTGTAGCAACAAGGGTAGATTCTCTGTCCCAAGGATTAATTAATGTTGGGATTGTGGGTGTTTATAACCCTACTCAGAAGAGTTTTGACCTTAACATTCGAGACTACGTTCAGTCAATAGTAAACAAAGAATTACCACTTACGGAACTTTTGGTTTCTCCTTTATTTTTTATTAATTCTGCGGAAAGAATTATTTTTAATGGTAGTAAAACCATCAACAAGATGAAACCAAAATTAACCATTACTTATACAAGCTACTGACATGTGCGGAATCGTTGCTTACATTGGAAAAAAAGAGGCTTATCCTATTGTACTTAAAGGATTAAAACGTCTCGAGTACAGAGGATACGATAGCTCAGGAATAGCTTTGCTCAAGGAAGGTGAGATTAAGCTTTTCAAGAAGGAAGGGAAAGTTTCCAACCTCGAAGACTTTGCTGTTAAACAGGATATTTCAGGCACCAGAGGTATTGGACATACACGCTGGGCCACGCATGGGCCACCAAATGATAAAAACGCGCATCCACATCTTTCTGAAGAAGAAGACATCGCTATTGTTCATAATGGAATCATAGAGAACTACGATGTTCTGCGTCAAGAGCTTGAAAGGAAAGGGTATAAATTCAAAAGCGATACCGATACCGAAGTGTTGTGTTACCTTATTGCTGATATTAAAAAGAATACGGGTTATAAGCTTGGTAAATCTGTCAGGCTTGCGTTGAAAAATGTTGTAGGTGCGTATGCGATTGTGTTAATGTGTAAGGATGAGCCAAACAAGTTGATCGCCGCAAGAAAAAGTAGCCCACTTGTCCTTGGGATTGGTAAAGAAAATGATTTTTATGTTGCCTCCGATGCTACGCCTATTGTTGAATATACAAAACAGGTGGTTTATCTTAATGATGGAGATATTGCCATACTCAACGAAGAAAAAGGGCTTAAATTATACAATATAGAAGAAGAGCTGACAGATCCTTATGTAGAGCAATTAGAGCTACATTTAGAAGCACTTGAAAAGGGAGGATATGATCACTTTATGTTAAAGGAGATACACGAGCAGCCTAACTCAATTCAAGACTGTTTCCGCGGAAGATTAAATGCAAAGGAAGGTTGGGTTTCTTTAGGGGGGATTAAATATTATGAAAATGATATCATTAACGCCAATCGAATCGTAATGGTAGCGTGTGGAACAAGTTGGCATGCTTGTCTCGTTGGTGAATATCTTTTTGAAGATTTAGCAAGAATAAACGTAGAGGTAGAATACGCAAGTGAATTTAGGTATCGAAACCCAATTATAAACGAAGGAGATATTGTCTTGGCAATTTCTCAATCTGGAGAAACTGCGGATACGATGGCAGCACTAGAGCTTGCTAAGCGAAAAGGGGCAACTATCTTGGGTATATGTAATGTTGTTGGCTCCTCTATTTCAAGAATCACAGATGCGGGATCTTATACGCATGCTGGTCCAGAAATTGGAGTTGCTTCAACGAAGGCCTTTACTGCTCAGGTTACAGTGCTTACCTTAATGGCGGCTTCTTTAGCTCGAAAAAAAGGAAAGCTAAACGAGTCTAAGTTTAGGAGTTTATTGTCCTCTCTCGAGGCCGTACCGCAAAAGGTACAGCTGGTTTTAGACAAGACTGAGAAAATCAAAAAAATCGCTGAAAAATATAAAGATGCGGCCAATGCTTTATATCTAGGACGTGGAAGCTCTTTCCCTGTTGCGCTAGAAGGAGCTTTGAAGCTGAAAGAGATATCTTACATACACGCAGAGGGTTACCCTGCAGCAGAGATGAAGCATGGACCAATTGCACTTATTGATGAGGAGATGCCTGTTTTCGTGATAGCCACAAAAGGTCCTTCATATGAGAAAGTCGTTAGTAATATCCAAGAGGTAAAAGCGCGAAAAGGAAAAATCATTGCTATTGTAACAGAAGGGGATGAGCAGGTTAAGGAATTTGCAGATGATTTCATAGAAATTCCAGAAACGAACGAGTACCTAGTTCCCTTGATTGCTACAGTTCCGTTTCAAATTCTTTC
>CAJWAO010000029.1 GCA_913020765.1 uncultured Flavobacteriales bacterium
CCAGAAGAAGCACCAGCTGCTGAAGCTGCACCAGAAGAAGCACCAGCTTCAGATGACGACAAAAAAGACGCTGCTGCCGAATAGCAGAACATGCATCTAAAAGACCGATCATATATTGGAAAAATTGTGAAACTCCACGGATATAAAGGTGGAGTTTCTTTGTATATGGACGTTTCTAATCCAGGTGCTTATGCTAATCTAAAGTCAGTTTTTATTGAACTTGACGGTATCTTAACGCCTTTCTTTATCAAGGTATTTAAGCTGAAGAATAAGGGTTTTGTTGCGCTTCACTTCGAAGGTGTTGATTCAGAAACGAGTGCCAAAAACTTGATTGATAAAAAAGTTTTTATTGAATCATCTCAGCTTCAGGAGGCTGATGAAACGCGTTTTTTGGGACACGAACTTATTGGTTACAAAGTAATTGATCAGACAAAAGGGGATATAGGAATCCTGATGGAGGTTCTGGAGCAAAAAGGGAATCCTTTGTTTGTTGTCGACCTCAATGGATCAGAAATCTTATTGCCCGTCTTTGAAGGCTTATTAATATCAATTGATGCGACCCAAAAACAAATATTAATTAATGCGCCAGAGGGTCTTGTGGATTTGTATCTAAATTAAACCTAAGCAAAGTTTCATTCTGATTATTCTTCGAACAGAGGCATCTATTGTTTTTTTTATCACATTGCCTTGATAAGCCTTCATGAGTTCTTCATGTGCTTTTCTGGCATTTGCGGGCATGAGTAGTATGTCGCATCCCGCAGCAATTGCCCTAGTATTGTTGTCGGGAACATTCCTGACACCTCCCATATTCATTGCATCAGTAACAATTAGACCATTGAATTTTAAACTATCCCTGAGTAAATCTTGGACAATCCTCCTTGAGCATGTGGAGGGGAGTCCATCGGTAGAAAACATTTCATTATTTTCTATGGCGATGTGCGCAACCATAATTGATAGTACACCATTTTCTATCAGCGGCGGGTAGTTTTGAATCTCTTTCAAAGAACCATTGATTACTTGTAAGGACTTATGTGTATCGCCTGAAACCAAACCATGTCCGGGGAAATGTTTGGCCGTTGCAATGATGTTATTTTGTTGTGTCGTTTGTATGAATTGATTCGACCAAGGAATAATGTTTTCAGGGTTCTTTCCAAAACTCCTGTATCCCACAGTTGAATTCGGAGACATGTCTACAACAGGGGAAAAGTTGTAGTTTATTCCAATTTTGTTAAGATCCGCACTGATTTTTTGTGTTACAGATTCCACCTCTTGAATTGAGTCAATCTCATTCGCTTTTTTTACAGGTGTCGAACCCATAATTTTTCGATTTACTAAACTGGGCTCAGCGTCCGCGCTATATAAGAAAGGAAGATTACCTTGGGATTGGTTAAGTTGATTAAACGCTTTAATCCATGTTGTAAATTGTTCAACGGTTCCATTGAGCATCAAAATCCCGCCAATGAGGCTATCCTTTATAAGGCCATTAATCGTTTCGTGTGGTTTGCCATATTTTCCCGCAGCAGGCATAATGAGTTGAGCAACCCTTTGCTTATCAGAAAGTGAGTGGAATATCGAGTCCGTTAGCATGTCAAGAGCTTGATTCTCTTTCAGATAATCATCAATGGAAAAACTTTTTAAAGCAGCTTCATCTAATGTTGTGTTTGTGGTTATTTCTACCTCGCGATTTGTCTTACTATCTTGACCACAGGATGTGACTGTTAAAGATAAACTGAATAATAATAAGGTGATGTATTGATTCATTGCACTTTCTTTATTCAAAGATATGCAAGAGATGTTCTAAAAAAAGATTTCTCCAAAACACTTATACACATTAAGTATTGCAAAAGGGAGGATAAATAATACCAACGATGATATCAATATTTCCATGCAATGATTTCCCAGATAAATGGCGTGGGGTTTGTTAGTTCAAGCTTTCGAGATAGATGGCTTTTTGAGTTTCATTCAGTATGGCAATGATCATGGCGGATTTCGCTTGTTGGTTTCGCTCAATGATGGCATCCTTGTCTTCTTGAATTAAATTCATACTCGAAACTTGGCCATTCTTTTGCTCAATTCCTTCAAGAATGGAAGAAACTTGTTGCACCTGCTCTGCGTTAAGGTCAAGTAATGATTCTAGGTCCTCAAGTTCTGTAATATAATTATTTTCTGTATTATTTATTTGATTTACAGTATTTTCTGATTCTTGACCGAAACAATTAGTTGATATTAAAAGTGAGAGGGTTAGAAGTTTAATTATTTTCATGATGATGTGTTTAATTCATAAAATTAATGGATTTCAAAGTCAAATGCTAAAAATGGATTAGATTTGCAACGTTTGTGAATGCGACCTCAAATTCAATACATCACTAATGGAGTCTTGGAGCTACATCAACCATAGAAATATAGATCGTACGAAGTATAAACTGGCTTTGGATCGATACCCTGACAACAGGGACCTTTATGCGCAAGATTTTGTTTGGGATATTTTGCATCCGGGCTGGGACCTACTTGTTTATGGCGATTATGATTTAGTCGTGCCATTGCCACATAAGCGAAAATGGTTTTGTACCTCTTTTCGTCAGCCAATTTTCCTACGAACCACTCCTTTGATTGGAAAACAAATTGATAAGCAATACTTTGGACAGATTTGCTCAGTTTTAGAGGCGAATTGTGCATTGGTTCATTTGAATTTTCACTTGAATACCTCTGACAAGTGGTCTGCTACTGGCACATATCAGCTACTTGATTTGTTGGATAATATATCAAACCAGCGCGAGACCTATGCTACAAATGCAAAGAGAATGTTGAAGAATCATACGGATGATTTGATATTCGAACAAAACATTGAAGCTTCAGCCTTTGTCTCATTTTTTAAAGCGCATGTCGGTTTCAAATATGGAAACCTCAAAGCGCTACACTACGACCGATTGAAAAAATTAATCGATGTGTCGATTGAAAAAGGAATTGGGTCTTTAAGTGTCGTTATGCATGACGGGGCCCCAATTGCGATGGCTTTTTTCATTGATTTGAATGGTGTTCGATACTACGTAAAAGGAGCATCCTCCGAGAAGGCTAAGGAGGTAGGAGCAATGTATCATCTGATAGATCGTGGCATTGAGAATGCGATTTCCAAGGGGCTCAAGAAGTTCGATTTTGTTGGTTCCAATACACAAGGAGTGGCTGATTTTAATAAAAAGTTTGGCGCAAAAGATGTGTCTTATGGCGTTTACAAGTCAAATGACCTTGCGTGGCCGCTAAGTATGTTCTTTACGTCATATTAATCGTATAAGAATTCATCCAAAAAGATCCATGAATCGTTTCCACTTCCCAAATGCCAACTCGGACATGTTCCTGGATTGTATACCGTGTATTTGATATATTTGATTTTCATGGGTTGGTTTAATTTTTGGATACAAGACTTAATTTTCGGTTCGTAATCGTCTGTTGTGGCTTCATTGTATGTGAGGTCGGGAAGCGCTGTAAAGTTTATACCATCAAGCGAGTAGCTCATACCAATTCTTTCAGGGAAGAAGATCCATGATTTAATGTCTCTAATGCATGATATGCCTATGGAGGTCAATTCCCTGGCTTCTTCAAAGCTAACAACCGCATTGAGATCTTTACCAAAATAGCCCTGCCAATCTCCTGTTCTAAAATCAGCTCCTCCTCGAACCCCGTCAATCAATGTATTGGGTCCTGATGCCGCATATTGGTTGGCGTATTGGGTTTCAAGTTTCAGACTTACACTGGGATCTCTTTTGCTAAATAGGCTTTTCACAACGGGGCTCCAGTATGGTGCGATTTTCTCATTGTGAGTTGTATCTGAAATGTCCGGAAACCCGGAGGCTTTGACTGAAACTGTACTTGTTTCATGTATTGTAAAGGGATGAATATAATCTTGCCATACCCCATTATTGATAGAGAAATAAAGCCTTTGTTTTAGATTATTTATCTTACTAATTCCAATATTAATCACAATCGAATCTTCAAAGATTCGCTGTTCAGTTGCAATAAAAGGAGTGGGTACAAAGTCCGTTTTTAATAGGCTCTCTTTACTTTCATGGCTTAATTGCTGTTTCGAAATGGGTTCCTCGGTCATTTGGAACAAAAGAAGTCCTCCTTTTTTTATTTGATTGTGGTCAATCTCCGTTTCATCTACTTTTGAACTATTGAATGAAACCTCCTTAACATATTTTGTTGATGCGGTATTATTGGGTGCTTCAATGGAAATTTTTTTCCTGTTGGGCAGCTTAACTTCTGCTTTTTTAAATATCGGGCGACCTATTTGATAGTTCGTATTTCCGGGAGCTGTAGGGTAGAGGCCTAGGGCGCTCATCACATACCATGCACTCATTTGCCCACAGTCCTCATTACCTGACAAGCCGTCGGGCTGGATGGTGTACAGCTCATTCAGGATGCGATCCACATAAAACTGTGTTTTTGCTGGCGCATTTGTATAGTTATATAGGTAAGCCATGTGATGAGAAGGTTCATTTCCATGTGCGTATTGACCAATAAGCCCGGTGATATCGACTTGGTGTCTGCCAATTAAATCAGATTCTGCCGAAAAGAGTCGGTCTAGCCATGTTTCTAGGGAATCCCTACCGCCCATTAAATCTGCAAGTACAGGAATGTTGTGGGGAGCATACAGGGAGTATTGCCAGCTGTTGGCTTCGGTGTAATTGAAGTTGACCTCAATTGGATTGAAAGGACCAAACCACTGTGCACCGCGCCTTGCCCTCATGAATTTCGTAGATGGGTCGTATAGGTTTACAAAATTCAGGCTTCGTTTCGTAAATTCTCGATAAAGGTCATCACGCCCTATTTTCTTGGCCATTTGAGCAATGCAGAAATCATCATAGGCGTATTCTAAAGTTTTTGAAACAGATTCTGCTTCTTGATCCGAGCTAATGAATCCTTGAGCAGCAAATTCTTTCTTCGCGTATTCATCCAATTTACTGGTATGCACCATGGCATCGAGTGCCTTAGTAGTATCAAAGTCATTGTATCCCTTGAGATAGGCATCTGCAATGGCCGAAACGGAATGGTATCCGATCATACATTCAGTTTCACAGGATGCCAATTCCCACACAGGAAGGTCATTTCTTTGGTCGTAAATGCGAAGCATGGTTCTGATGAACTCTTCTGTTTTTTCTGGCTGTATAAGCGTAAATAGTGGATGAAGGGTTCTGTAGGTAT
Organism: uncultured Flavobacteriales bacterium; assembly: GCA_913020765.1. Lineage (GTDB taxonomy): Bacteria > Bacteroidota > Bacteroidia > Flavobacteriales_D > Crocinitomicaceae > UBA952. The sequence goes on from CAJWAO010000029.1 coordinate 5,200, forward strand.
CCCAAAGTGAGAATACGGTGTAGTGATTTTCCCCTTCATCTAGCTTGTGAATCTTTTGGTCATGTCCACGGTAACGACCATCTACGTCACTGGCAAGGTTGGGTGCAATAAAACAGTGATAGAGGGCAGTGTAGAAAATTGAGGCTTTTTCCTTATCCTCGTTGCTGATTTTAATTTTAGAAAGCTCCTTTTGCCATTTGATGCGTGTCAATGCTCTTGTTTTGGAGAAGTTAAAATTCTCGAGCTCGGCTTGCCTATTTTTGAGGGCGCCGGCTTCGTCCACCTGAGAAATACCAATAGCTATCTTCAGTATTTTTGTTTGTTTTGGGAATTCAATGAGAAGCTTGTGACCATATTTATTGGGGACCCTTTTGATTTTCGATGGTTCAATCGAGAATTCAAGATCAAAATAGAAGTGTTGTTCTTCTGCCCAGCTTTTAGAAATTCTTTGACCAGAGATATGCTTATTTTCATTCAGGATGTATTCTGCAAAAATAAGATCGTCTCTATGGTCAAAATCGATCAGGATGAATTTCTTGTCCTTTTCTCGAAGAAAGGTATACTTATGAATACCAGCACGTTCACTAGTGGTCATCTGAGCTTTGATTGCATCATCTTCCAAAAACACCTCGTAATATCCCGGCTTCGCAATTTCAGTGCTGTGAGAGAATGTAGAACCAAACCCTTCAGCATCCTCATAGCCAGGAATAAATTTTGCTTTTTTACCACTTTGTGGAACAATTAATAGATCGCAATAATCCGGAACGCCAGTTCCGCTCAGATGGGTGTGGCTAAAGCCATATATTACAGAGTCAGAATAATGATACCCTGAACAACCGTCCCAACCCTCATGCCTTGTATCAGGACTAAGCTGAATCATTCCGAATGGAGCCGTCGCACCAGGAAAAGTATGTCCGTGGCCACCGGTCCCTACAAATGGATTGACCAAGGTCACGGGAGATACAACCATGTCTTTTTTTTGTGTTTGAATGACATTATGGGCCTTGTCACTCACTTTTTGTAAAGATTTAATGACTTGAGCATTCACCTGGGTAAACATCCCAAAAAGGAAAATGCAATATGCTATTGGTTTCATGAGTTTAATTTTCGCTTGTCTAGTTTAGAAAAGGTTTTTCTTTTCTCAAGATAGTAGTTGATCAAGATGTTTCCTCGATACTTCACAATAGGACTAGCGTCTTTTAATAGGGCTTTCCTTTTCTTGTAAAGGCTACCAAAATTGCTGTAAAGCGCCATATGTGCTAAAAACACTTTCCAGAAAAAAGATATTTTACCCTCAAAAAGAAATTTATAGGCTGCGATACCGTCGAGGATCATTCTTTTGAAAAGCATCGGAAATAACCACCCTTTGTGGTTCTTGGTAATTAAAAATAAATTATTTCTAAAATTCAGGTATACCTTTTGTGCTGATAAGTAGGGCAGGGTACCACCTCCTAAATGGTAGACCTTACTTGTTGGTATGACTTTAAATTTATACCCTTTATGTCCAAGTCTAATACACAAATCAATCTCTTCCATGTGCGCAAAAAAGCTTTTGTCAAAACCACCAACACTATGGAAACACTCCGATCGTATAAGCATGGCTGCTCCTGAGGTCCAGGTAACATATACTTCTGAATCATATTGCCCAAAATCATCTTCAACATGATCAAATATTCTTCCTCTGCAAAAAGGGTAGTAATTTTTGTCGATAAAGCCTCCACATGCGCCTGCATGCTCAAAACTAGAATGCCTGAGCAGGGATAAAATTTTTGGTTGACAAGCAGCAATGTTTTTATCTTCCATGACATTTAATAAGGGCGATAGGTAATTTGGTTCTACTTCTACATCACTGTTTAGTAAGAGATAAAATTCATATTGCCCTTCTATTTGTTTTAATGCATTGTTATATCCACCTGCGAAACCAGTATTTTCTTTGTTTTCGATGACTTTAATGCCATCTAATGTTTTGATATACGCTAGAGAATCATCGTTGCTGCCATTGTCTGCCACAATCACATCGTATGGAGTGCTGTTTTTAAGTACTTGAGGAAGGTGTGTTTTGAGGTGTTGAACACCATTGAAATTGAGAATAACAACCGCTAGTTTTTCCATGCTTTAGTACTGGCGGTAATAATCGTTTGAGTTTCCTCCCCAATGGTCGACATTGTTCGAATTTGGGTCGTCTATATTACCGTTGACTGTGTTCCTTTTTGATAACAATTGAGGCCAGCGAGGGTTTTTTAATTCTCCTACCATATCTGAATGAAGCAGTCTATAGGCTCTGTTTACAAGGTTTGGATTGTAAAAAACGAACCTACGGTTGTTAAATACACCTATCTTATCGTATGTCCATATTTCATATGGATATTCAGAGGGAGATGTCTCTTTATTGATTAGGGTATTTGGTGCACCGTATTGAAGGTAGACACGACCCCTATCTGTTTCGTAGCCATCCTGAAAATTGTTTGCATAAACCGTTTGTACGAAGTCCACTTGGTTTTTATATTTAATCCATTCAGAATATGAGTCAATCTTTGCTGATTTAACCCAAAAGGCTTGGAGGTGCTTTCTACATTTCTCATCATCTTTAGTTTTAAGGGTACTAATGATGTTCCTGACCTCAGCGGGTTTGGCAATTGGAATAAGACTCTCCAAATAGAATCCAACGCTATCAGAGGAAATTGAGTTTTGAAATGCTGGATCGAGTATGATCTCAGTCGATACGAGGCTAGTCGTTATCTCATTGCTTCTTTCAAAAGACATGCTGGTGCTACATATTTCATTTAAGGTCTCATCAAGCATTGAGAGCCTCAAAATATAGCTGCCTGTTTCGAGCAATTCAATATCAACGAGACCAAGGTGCGGTTGGATTTGTGCAGTATCGTAAGTGTTGATTTTAGTGAAATTATCTAAGGCTTTGTTATTGGTAGCATCAATAATTTCACGTTTTATTCCAAAGGTCATACCATCTAACTTTTGTGTGTTGTACGATTCAAAGTAAATCGGCATTTGTGAAAGCTCGGTTGGGAAAAACTTGGCCAGCATGGGAATAATTTGATATCCAGATTTTTGAAAAATACCACCTGCTGAGGATGGAACAGCATATTCGGCTATTGTGATATCCGAGAAACTCGAAACATCATTTTTTGAACCAATTGAAAATGTCTCCGATCCATTGATCTTATGTTTGGTTGAATCACCGAGGTCTTGTAATTCGAGCTTTAGGGTATAGGTCCCTTCATTTAAAGCGAACCTTTTGATTTCATAAAAATCTTCAACAATGCTGTCACGGAGCAGAAACTGAGGTGAATTTAAGATGTATGAATCTGAGGCCACCAAAGAGTCCGTATCAAATATATCCATGTAGATGACAAGCGTCGATTGCAATGCGGAATCGCCGATATTTTTCAGGTGTGTTGAGATGCCCGAAAATTGAAGCTGAATTTCAATATATGATCCGACAGTTGGATGATAGAATTCTTTGAGGTCTAAATAAGCTTTAAGGTTTTTATTTTGCGCAGTTAATGAGCACGTAAATAGCAGAAAAAAGGTGAAAATTAGAAGCTTATTCATGCCTTAAAAATAAACTAATTTTTGCAGATTAGTTCAATTCCGATTCGTCTATATTTACTCTTATTTTTTGAGAAAGCTGCCGATTGTATGTCTCTAAGAGAAATTTAAAGTAATTGTCCGTACTTTTTGAGATGCACTTGGTGTAATGTTTCAATCTGTATTCTATATGGTCTTGTAGAAATTCCAGAATCTCAAACCCGTGCTCCATGTCTTTCGCACTTTCTAAAATCACATCAAAATGATTTTCCATAGATTCCTCAACGGCTTGCTTACCTTTAAGGCCGTTATCGATACATTCATGGTAACGCTCTTTTATGTTGAAGCTTTCCAGTTTTTCTATATCCAAGAATTTATCATAGCCCTTAGGGAATTGATAGTTTGCCTCAAATTCCATATCCTCTAGCTCAGATACCCTAGACTCAAGGAACCTATCAGGAAACTTAAAAGCATCTTGCCAATTGATGTAATCCTGCCAAAGACCGAATCGTCTTACGTTATTTCCTAGATCAATGATATGGAAATTCGATTTATTCGGAAGCTTACGTGAACCACGTCCAATCATCTGGTGATAGAGTGTGAGTGATCTAGTTGCCCTATTGATGATAATTGTTTTCACCGTAGGTTCATCAAAACCAGTGGTAAGAATACCAACAGATGTCAAAATAGCATCGGGTGTTTCCTTAAACCACTTTAGGATTTCTTTTCGATCCTTATCGCTGAAAGTAGAATCCAGATGTTTGATATTATAGTCTAGTTTTTCGAAAGACTCCTTGACGCGAATGGATGTTTCGATTCCTGCGTTGAAAATCAATGTTTTTTTACCAAGTGCGACCTCCTCATATGCAAAGATTAACTTTTCTTGCATGAAATAGTTGCTGTAGAGCATGTCCGAACTTGTAATTGTGAAATCTCCATTGGTTCCAATTTTTAAACCATGAAGATTGACGTCATAGCTGAAGGTATCTGCATCGGAGAGATAGGACTTTTCAATTAAGCTCGCAATAGATTCTCCGACAAGTAAGCGGTTGTAGTTGTCCTTGAGTGGAAGGGATTTATTACTGCTAAGGGGTGTTGCTGTTACACCAAGTATGTTACAATCCTCGTAATATTGGAATATTTTTCGAAAGCTATTGTAATGTGCTTCATCAACGATGACAAGACCGACGTTCTTAATGAACTCATGGTCATCTGTAAGTCTATTGTGTAAAGTTTCAACCATCGCAATAAAACAAGAATAATTGTCCTGGTCAGGAAGCTCTTTCACCTCTGAATTGATGATTTTATTTGCTACGCCTATGGCAGACAGCTGTCTTGATGTTTGAACCGAAAGCTCAATCCTGTGTGTAAGAATCAACACTTTCTTTTTCCATCTTTTAATATATTTCTTTCCTATCTCAGAGAAAATAACAGTTTTTCCTCCTCCTGTGGGCAGCTGATAGAGTAAGTTGAAATCTTCGCCATTGCTCGCCAATTCGTCAAGAATTGTGTTTACGGTCTCCTCTTGAAATGGATAAAGTTTTTTGGCTTTGTACAGGTCAACATCAATCATTCTTCCTTGTGTTTGGCAAGTTGCAAAAGTACGTCCTTTCTTTTAAAGTCGCTAGAGAAAAATTAATTTATTTTACCCAATGTTCCATAAAAATAGCACCGGCAACTGCCACATTGAGTGATTCAGCATTTCCAGAACCTTTAATCCTTAATGGGAGATTGATTTTTGGTCGAAGGTGTTTTGATATTCCTCGGCTTTCATTTCCAAGGATTAATGCATCCATTACTTGAAGTTCTTTGTCTTCAAATTCATTTCCTTCGAGAAGTGCCCCGGCTACTTTTAGATTATTTTCCGTGATGAATTGACTCAAATCTTGGTACCAAACGCTGATTCTCAAAAAGCTACCCATAGTGGCCTGCAAAGTTTTTGAATTGTAGAGGTCAACAGTATTGGGTGAGCAAACGAATTGCTTGATTCCAAACCAATCTGCAGTTCGCATTAATGTTCCAAGATTACCGGGGTCTTGTATATCATCGAGAAGGATTACTTTTTGATTACGGTCAAAATCTGGCCTCTTAACTTTTTTCAATACCAATAATACAGCATTTGGTGTTTTTAATGCGGAAACCCTTGAAAGCTCAGCTTGAGAAAGGGTGAATGTCTTTTCATGAAGTGTACTTGAAATATTAGCAAAGTATTCATTGGTACAGACGATATCTTTTATTTTTTCGGGGTGATCTCGCATAACCTCATCACAAATTTTAACCCCCTCCACGATGAAACATTGTTCGAGGTCTCTATTCTTTTTTTGGTGAAGGCTTTTTATCCACTTTAAATGCTTATTGGAGATTTTTTGCATATGATATTCCTTACTTTTGTATCAATTCAATGATGAAGATAGATAAACTTTGGTTTTGTCCTACACTACTTTTGCTTTGCTTGAGTGCCTGCTCTATTACCAAAAATGTACCCGAAGGGTATTTTTTATTAAAGTCCAACAAAATCGAGTATGCTCAGAAGGTCAAATTTGCCTATGATTTAGAGTCCATTCTTAAGCAACGACCAAACCAAAGAACCTTTGGAATATTGATGAAGCTGCGGACCTATAATCTTATTGATTCAGCAAAAATTGTCGAAAAGAAAAAGAAACGCTTCGAAAAGTTCCAAAAAGACTTAAAAAAGAAACGCGAACGCTACAATAAGATCAATACAAAAAGAATTGCGAAGGCAAAGCGCCAAGGTAAGACTCATTATAAGAAAAAGGAACTTGAGGATACCATATATAGCCATCTACTTATTCGAGAGCGGCTAAAATATCAATTTGGTGAAGAGCCTATTGTTTTTGATTCGGTGGCATATAAGAAAACCAATCAACAGCTTGTGAACTTTCTGCGTAGAAAAGGCCATTACAATATAATTCTTTCAGATACTATTGAGATAGATAGTGCAAAGCGCAAGCTTCAAGTGACTTACAAACTTGATGTGGGACCTGTTTTTGTGATTGACTCGGTTTTTTATTCGGGAAATGACCTCATGATTCGCAACCACAAAGCTTATGTTTCAGAGCGTATTTTAAATGACAAGGTTCATCCATTGATTGGTAAACCTTTTGATATTGATTTATTGGATGATTATCGAGATGCCTTTGCTTTAGATCAGCGCAACCATGGTTATTATAATTATTCATCGTCAAGTATTGAGTTTGTTGCTGATACCTCTGGACAACAAATGACTGTGGTCTTGGAAATGAAGCTGAACTCTGAGTACACATCAAACGCAGATAATCCAGATAGTTTATTTCTCCGTCCCTATAAATATTCCAGCATCAATGATGTTCATTTTCACTTGAGTGATACCCTAAATGTCAAGGGGTATTTTAGCGATTATTGTCAATGCATTGATTTTAAGGATTCGGAGTACAAGCAGTTTTTCATCACGAAGGAAAAAGAATATTATCTCGGAAAAGGGAACACTTTGAATGGTTCGAAAGAACGGGATGTCTGGGTACACTTTAATGGTGCCAAGCCGCTCATAAATCCAGGTGTTTTAGAGCTTCATAATTTCTTAGAAAAAGAAAATTACTTCAAGGGAGATTACCTCACCAGGTCGATAAAAGGCCTCTCTCAGCTTGGTGTATTTCGTTCTGTCAAGCCTGTGATTATTGAGCTGCCTGATACTGGAATGGTGCGCTTGATGGATGTGCATTATTACCTTGAACCAAGTAAAAAACAATCCTTCGCCTTTGACAATCGTTTTACAACTTCGTCCACGGGGCAACCCGGAATAAGTACCGCTCTGAATTATGTAAATCGAAATGTAAATCGAAAGGCGGCGAAATTGACCCTTTCCTTTGGTGCTGGTTTTGAGACGCAGACCCAAGTTTTTGAGCAGAACGCCAATGAGTCAATCGATTTGTTCAACTCTATTGAGATTGCACCAAGCGTGCAAATGGAACTGATAGGTCTAGCACCATTCTCACCAACACTGCTTAGCAAAAGACACAGAGCTAGAACTTTGGTCACCGCAGCATACAATTTTGAAAAACGGGAGATTTTCGAAAAACGCGATGTTTTTCAGCTAAATTATTCGTGGAAATTTCTAGTCGGTAAAACGCAAATTTTTGAGGTGGGGCTTCCAGGAGCTTCGGTAATTAAGTTAATAAATATCTCACCTACAGATGCCTTTCAGCAGCGACTCGATTCAATTAACGACCCTTTTTTGACCAATGCTTACAGCAATCAATTTGTTTGGCAGGATGCGCGGTTTTCCTTTGAGTTTAACAATAAAAACAAAACCTTTCGACCGGGCCACAAGGCTTTTCTCGGTTCGAATGTTTTATTTTCAGCAAGCTTGGATGCCGCGGGAAATGTTTTGTCGATTTTTCAAGGTATGCAGGACATTGGAGCTGACGGAAGCCATGAGTTTTTAAATCTTAGGTATGCTCAATTTGTCAAAATTGATTCTAGGTATATTCTTTCTAAAAAGATAAACCCAAAATCCTCTTTTCATTTTAGAGCGAATGCTGGTTTTGGAATCCCGTATGGAAATACTACAAATGCGCTGCCTTATGACTACAGTTTTTATGCAGGCGGCGCAAATGACAATCGTGGATGGAATGCCCGGACTTTAGGACCCGGAGCTTACAAGTATCATTTAGATCCTAACAGAACTTTAACCCAGATTGGAGACATTCGGCTTGGTGGTTCAGTAGAATATCGGTTTACCCTAGGACCTTTATTCAAAGGTGCTGTCTTCACTGATTTTGGAAATATTTGGACGTACAAGCAAGATTCTCGAAATGCACAATTCCAGTTGAATCGCGCACTGAAAGAGCTTGCGGTTGCCTCGGGCATTGGATTGCGTTTAGATTTAGAGTATTTTATTATTCGACTCGATGTAGGTTTCCCAGTATACAACCCAGCATATTCAGATGGTGCGAGGTGGGTTTTTCAAGATTTTAAAAACCGTGAGACCTATTATCAGGAGGGGATTGATGCGGGTGTTGATAAAAATACGATGCCATCTCCATTCGTTCCGAGGTTTCATTTTGGTTTAGGTTATCCGTTTTAATATGAAAAAATATAGATTTGCTTTACTTGTTTTTGTTGTTTTTTGTTTTGGCTCATGTATGAAGTCTGAAAAAGCAGATTTAGTCGTTTTCAATGCCAACATATTCACTATGGATGAATCAAAGACCAAAGCAGAGGCAATGGCGATTCGCGATGGAAAAATCATCGAGGTAGGACCGGACCGTCAAATACTGAATAAATATGCATATGATGCGTCGATGGATGCCATGGGAAAAGAGATTTATCCGGGCTTTATTGACGCCCATGGACACCTCATGTCCTATGCGGAGTTATTGTTGGGTGTGGACCTGGTAGGATGTACATCTCAAAAAGAGATGGTGCGTCGCGTACAAGATTATCAAGTAAAAAGTAATAAGTCTGTTCTTGTTGGAATGGGGTGGGACCAGTCATTGTGGACAAATAAAGAATTCCCTGACAATGCATTATTGAATGCTGCTTTTCCCGATACACCTGTTTGCTTATATCGTATTGATGGACACTCTGCATTACTTAACGATGCATTCATAGAGGTCCTTGGTGATTTTGAGGTGCCCAATGGAGGTGCTGCAATACAAAACAACTCGGGCAGGTATACCGGACTATTTGTGGATGCTGCGCTCCAGTTGTTAGAAGGATTTATACCCAAATTTTCTAATGCGGAAATGAAAGCAAAGCTTGTTGAGGTTCAAGATGAGCTTCTCGCATACGGAGTAACGAGTGTGCACGAGGCTGGGGTCGATGCCAATCAAAGAGATCTTTTAATTGAAATGGTAGATGAAAACAGTCTAAGTTTGAATGTATATGCTATGCTATCTCCTTCCGATAAAAACAAGAAATTTGCCAAAAAAAATGGAATTTATCGCAATAAAAACCTATTGATAAGGAGCTTTAAAGCCTATGTTGATGGTGCATTAGGTTCGAGAGGTGCATTGCTAAAAGAACCGTACCATGACCATCCAAATTATAAAGGTTTATCCTTAAGCTCAGCCGAAGAATTGGCCTCGCTCCGTGACTTCTGTCTTTCAGTAGATTATCAATTGAATTGCCACGGTATTGGGGATGCTGCGGTATCTAGAATACTCGGAATGTGTAAAGAGGCTTTTAATAGAAAGGCAGACCATCGCTTTCGTGTGGAACATGCGCAACTCGTGGATTTAGCCGAATTTAGATTGTTTACTGACTACGCTGTTTTTCCTTCAGTTCAACCTACGCATGCTACAACGGACCAGCGTTGGGCTGCCTCCAAAATAGGTCAGGAACGTTTGGAGGGGGCATATGCCTACAAGTCATTGCTTAATTCTTTTGGTATGATTGCTTTAGGAACTGATTTTCCCGTTGAATACACCAATCCTTTTTACACCATTCATTCAGCAGTGCATCGAAAAACACCAAAGGACTATCCCGAAAAAGGTTTTTTAAAGGATGAAGCTTTGACCATGGAAGAAACCTTAAAGGGAATGACTATTTGGGCAGCTTTTGCCGCCTTTCAAGAAAATGAGCTAGGTTCATTGGAGCAGGGAAAAGATGCCACATTTGTGATTTTAGATCGACCTTTAAATAAGACGGCAACCTTCATAGAAAATTATGCTTGGAGGACATTTATTGCAGGAGAAATTGTTCACACATTAGAATGATAATTCTTAATTTCGTCCCATGAAGGTAGAACAAATCTATACGGGTTGCTTGTCTCAAGGAGCCTATTTTATTGAAAGCAACGGGGAGGCAGCAGTCATCGACCCACTAAGAGATGTTTCGGAATACATCAAAATGGCCGAAGCCTCTAATTCAAAAATAAAATACGTATTCGAAACACATTTTCATGCTGACTTTATCAGCGGTCATTTGACGCTTGCCAGGCAAACAGGTGCAAAAATTGTTTATGGTCCTCAGGCTGAACCTAACTTCGATGCCCTTGTCGCCGAAGACAATCAGGTTTTTGAGATCGGTGATGTTACTTTAACAGTGATTCATACACCGGGCCATACCTTGGAGAGCACCTCCTTTTTACTTAAAGATGAGAATGGGAAAGCGCATTGTATTTTTACAGGAGATACTTTATTTCTTGGTGATGTCGGTATTCCTGACGTTGCTCAGCGTTATATGGGCGTGTCGAAGGAAGAACTTGCCGGTATACTTTACGATTCTGTCAATAAAAAAATAAAGCCATTAAATGAAGATATTTTGGTATACCCAGGGCACGGAGCTGGCTCCGCTTGCGGGAAAAATATGATGAAGGAAACCGTTGATACTTTGGCGAATCAAAAAGCGGTGAATTATGCTCTGAACGGTTCTTTCGATAAAGCGTCCTTTATCAAAGAGCTGACCGATGAACTTCCTGAACCTCCGACCTATTTTCCTTCCAACGTCAAACTCAATCAGGATGGATACCTTGACCTAGATGAGGTCTTAGAAACCGGTCTTAGAGCATTGAGCTTGGAAGAATTTACAGCACTTTCCTCGAATGAGGATACTGTCGTTTTAGATGTTAGAAGTCAAGATGATTTCAGAATGGGATTCATTCCTGGTGCAGTTTTTATTGGCCTTAACGGTGGATTTGCACCATGGGTGGGATCTGTTCTAAAGGATATTTCAACCAAACTTTTGTTGGTGTGTGAGCCTGGGCAGGAGAGAGAAGCCATTATGCGCTTGTCTCGTGTCGGTTTTGACAATACCCTTGGTTACCTTTCGGGTGGGATGCAAACTTGGAAGGATGCCGGAAATGAATTGGATACGATTGGAACAATTTCCTCAGATGAGCTGGCTGATGCGTTGGCTGATGGAATTAGTCTTATTGATGTTAGGGCATGTGGTGAACGTAAAAATGGACACCTAAGCGAATCAGTGAGTATTCCCTTAAATACGATTCACTCCAACCTTGATGGAATTGCAAAGTCTGAGAGGCATTACGTTCATTGCGCAGGAGGATATAGAAGCATGATTGCCTGCTCTATTATGAAGCGAATGGGGTACGATTCTCTTGTTGATGTTGCTGGAGGTTTTGGTGCGATATCTTCCAATCCTAATATTGAAATCACCAAGCCCTAGTTTTTGTCTTCTTGAGTTTCTCTTGTTTGGCCGATATTTCGGCGTATATTTTCTAAATTTGTGAAGCGAAGATAGCCCCTCGTTTCGATATGCTCAAGATTATTTTTACCCTTCAAGTATGTATATTGTTCGCCGTTTCAACACGAGTTTTAGCGAGTGCGTATTATGTAAGCAATACTTTTGGGAATGATGAAAATGATGGTTTAAGTGTAGAATTTCCATTTCAGTCGATTGAAAAGCTAAATTCCATTGTGTTTACTCCGGGAGATTCTATTTTTTTGAAATCAGGAGATTATTGGGAAGGAATGTGGTGGTTGAAAGGTTCTGGTGCACTTTCGAATCCTATTGTGGTGGGTTCTTATGGTGGTGAAATACGGCCGATCATCAATGGATATGGCTATCAATCCTGTATTCTTATTTATAACGACCAACATATTGAGATCAATGGGTTGGAGCTCTACAACTCATTTTCTCATTTGGATTCATCTGGTGTTGTAAAGAAACTAACTGGTTTTGGAGGTGCTGCCAATTCTTGGGGTTCAGGGAAGAATGTGCGCTTCGGCATTAAGGTGGTTGCAACAACGCAAGACCTCAAAAACTTTTCATTTAATGACCTTTATATTCATGAGATTTATCCTACGCCCGACATAGCGGATAATATTCATTTGGGCTATGGAATAAAGCTAGAAACCCAATCAGATACAACCTCAGGATTGCTCAATACAATGGCAGATGTAAGTCTCAAAAACTCTACAATCACAGAAACAGGTCATTATGGTTTTTGGATCAAATCATTGGGTCTAAACGGGATTGATTCCGTAAAAAATAATCAAATCCTTGTTGAAAATTGTGTATTTGAATATACTGGGGGCTCTGGTTTTGTCCCCAATAAAAGTCAAAACATTCGGGTTGAAAATTGCATTTTTAACCATACTGGTTCAGATATTGATGAGCGTATGTGGAAACGAGGGAGCGGTATGTGGCCTTTTGACTGCAAAAATGTAATTGCCCAGCACAATAAATTCATGCATGCGCACGGTCCGATGGATTCATATGGTTCACACATCGACTATGGCAATGAAAATGTGGTATTTCAATACAACCTGAGCTATGGCAATGAGGGTGGGTTTGCAGAAATCTTAGGTGACAACATCAATTGCGGTTATCGTTATAATATTAGCATAAACGATGGTTATCGAGAAGATCCAAACGGAACACCTTGGAATAAAAAAGGGAAGATTTTTTGGGTTTCAAATTATTGCGGTAGCAACACAGTTCGATGTCCAAGCATAGGAACGTTCATGTACAACAATACTGTCTTTGTCAACGATACTTTAAACCCGGAAATCTATTTTTGGCCCGACGTAGGGGATGTACATCTTTACAATAATATCGTTTACGTTGGAGAAAATGGCCAATTGATTCCAACACTTATTGAAAACGAGTTCAATGAACTTCATATCAGTCACAATCTCTTTTATGATTCTTCTCGCATTGATTTGGATAGTGACCTCATCAGCAATGCATTATATGGGGATCCCTTATTACTGAATACATCCATTTTGGGGGAAGAAAATCCCGAGGCATATCAAATCTACAATAGCAGTCCGGCCTATGGAAACGGTTTTCTGGTCAACGGAAGCAATGACACCACAGATTACTTGCATCACAATGGTGGCCTAGATTATTTTGGGAATCCTGTTTCTCACAGTATTGCGCCGAACATTGGCGCATTTAATGGGACTGCTCTAGCTGATGTTTTGGCAATCCAAACGACAGATCTAAAGCTTTATCCGAGTCTTACAAGGGATTACGTCAATATAAGTATAGAAGGACATCTAGGACCTGTAGAGACTACGATTTACGCTTTAAACGGAACTGTGATGGGCGTTCAAAATGGAATGCGGCTAACTTTGAAGGGGTTTAATTCTGGAACCTACCTTTGTGTTGTCCGATATGGACAAAAGTACGAGACGATGCGGGTCGTTAAGCTTTAATTGATTTTATCTGATTCCATGGACTCTTTTGATGAACCATTCCCCGCCGAGGAAAAATATACAAAGGATGAGGTACCAGGTATAATCAATCAACTTGAAGCTAGACTCCTCAGAAAAGGATACGGATTCAATTTCTGTTCTTTGGGAAAGGTCTTCGATAAATTCATTGGCTTCAGAAAGCTTGTAAAACCCTCCGTTACTCTGCGCGGAAAGCTGCTTTAAGACACTATGGTTTGCGACGGATTCAGCACGCTCTTGATCGATGTCTTCTACAATAAATACGCCTGATTTTCGCTCCGTCTTATTTTTAAACTCACCTTCAACCTCCCATGAATATTTGCCCGGATTTAGTTTACCCAATTGGGCCTGATATCCATCTTCATAGACAGAAAATTGCGTTGTGTATGTTTTTGAATTTTCATCGGTTATTTTCAAATTTAGGACAGGACTTGTAATGGCCTCCAACGACGAGTTATAGAATACACCATTTACAATTACTTCTTTTTGTTTGTTGATTTTTTTCGGAAACCGAACGCTTAGGCCTTTTGACCTTCCTGGAACAGTAAGATACTGTATGGTTTTGTCGATTAAGTCATTGAATACACTATGGTCTTTTGTCCTTTGGAATTCATTCATTCTCCACCTCCAAATTCCTTCACCCATGATGGCAGCTGTCCTTTTTCCTCTTTGTGTTTGGAAGAAAAGAAGGGGACTTTCTTTAGTGACGCTTCCAATACGCTGCTTGAAAAGCGTTTTTGCTCCGGTAGGCAATTTAAAATCGCCATAGTGCCCTTGCAATGGAGGATAGAATTCTAATGATGTTTTGAGCAGTGGATTGACGACAAACTCTGCGAAATTGTCATTTAGTGCTGCTTGAAGATTATCCTTCTTACCGGCTGTTCGCGGAGGGAATTGAATGGATAGGCGCCGATATAGCGACTCGTTCGTAGAAGGTCCAAGGATGTAGAGTATGGGAATATTTTCTTGCTCAAAGCGTTGGATTGTATTTAAATCCGTGGTTTTTTGAGGGGAGTGACAGATTAAAAGGTTGGCTTGATTTACCTTTCCTTCCCAGTCTTTGAATAATGCAGATTCAAATTCAATTTTATCGTCGGTGGAAAGCACATTTTTTAAGGCTGAAATATCAGGATGGGGGGCTGTTGAAAGCAACAATACCTTGTTTCTCGAATCCAAAACCTCCACATAGAAGTTTTTGGTATTGTTTTTATATGAAATCTCGTTTTCCTTTTCTGCGAGCTGAATGGTATAGGTGTGATTCCCAAGTTCGTCAGCAGGAATTAGAAAACGAACTTTTTGAAAGTCTTCTCGGTTTTTGCTGTAATTAATTGTCTTCGAGGCGACAACTTTTCCTTTTTTCGAGATGGTCAGTAGCGCCTCTTCTTCGGGGAATTGAAAAGAGGAAATGTCAATTTCTACGGGAA
This sequence comes from uncultured Flavobacteriales bacterium, assembly GCA_913020765.1. Lineage (GTDB taxonomy): Bacteria > Bacteroidota > Bacteroidia > Flavobacteriales_D > Crocinitomicaceae > UBA952. The sequence goes on from CAJWAO010000029.1 coordinate 20,315, forward strand.
AATCATTCATTAGAAACGCCAGTGGATTATTGAAGACTGAACGCACAAGCTGGTCCTTTCGCTGTATCGAGTCTCCAACGGCAAGACAAAATATGGGCGCGGTTCTGATCTTAGCAGCGTTGTATATTGGATTGGCACCAACATTGAAATTTCCGTCCGAAATTAGTGTAATACCACCGATATTTCTGTTGTAATAGTTGCTGTGAATATAGGCAAATGCTGCCTCAAGGTTCGAGCTAGCTTCGTTGAATGTATGCTTCTGTTTCGTTTCAATATTTGAACCAATACTCAGTATTTTCAGGTCGAATTTCGATCCATACTTTGCGGTTATTTTATCTTTTGTTTGCTGAATACTTTTTGCTACTGTAGCGCTGTCTTTATAGTTCAGCATGGAAGCGGAGTGATCAGCAACAAGGAAAAAAAGAGGCTGCTCGATGCGTTCGATATATGTTTTGACAAATACACCCAATAAGAGGGAGACAATGAGGAAAACGGAACCAAACCTGGTCAAGTATAGCGTCGATTTCCACACCAAAGAAAGTTCATTGAATCCATTTTTTTTCCAGTAGGAAAACCAGCTTACAAAAAGCGAAAGTAAAAGAATACCAAAAAGCCAAAAGGCAGAATATTCTAGTTCGAGGTTCATGGCTTAAAATTAGCGACAAAAATGCAATTAAATCTACAACAAGACATAAATTCTCGGACTTGCTCAGCACCTCTTTTTAGAATCAAATACCTATATTCGTAACCAAAAATTCAAAGCATGTCAAAAACAGTATATATCGTATCGGCAGTCCGTACGCCAATGGGTTCATTTCTAGGTGGATTGTCGAGTATACCAGCTACACAATTAGGTTCCGTTGCGATCAAAGGCGCGTTGGATAAAGGAAATGTTTCTGCCACCTCAGTGGATGAGGTTTTTATGGGGAATGTACTCCAGGCAGGGGTCGGTCAAGCACCGGCGCGACAAGCAGCAATCGGCGCGGGTATTGGTAATGAGGTACCCTGCACTACAATCAATAAGGTTTGTGCTTCAGGAATGAAGTCTGTTGCCTTAGGTGCGCAATCTATAATTGCTGGTGACAATCATATCGTCGTTGCAGGAGGTATGGAGAATATGTCCATGGCTCCCCATTATATGACGGGTAGAAGAGGCACTAAATTTGGGAACATACAGATGCTTGATGGCCTCACCAAAGATGGCTTGTTAGACGTATACAACAAAGTGCCAATGGGTAATTGTGCTGAGCTTTGTGCGAAGGAGCACAATATTACACGTGAGGACCAGGACAATTTTGCCATAGAGTCTTACAAACGAGCAGCGGCAGCCTGGGAAAATGGTAAATTTTCTGATGAAGTAGTTCCAGTGTCAGTTCCTCAAAGAAAAGGTGATCCAAAAATTATTGACACAGATGAAGAATTCAAAAATGTATTTCTTGATAAGATTCCTAATCTGCGTCCTGCATTTGATAAAGAAGGTACGATTACGGCAGCAAATGCCTCTACCTTAAATGATGGAGCCTCCTGTTTAGTTTTGGCTTCAGAAGAGGCAGTCAAAGCGCACGGATTGACACCGATTGGTAAAATTGTTTCATACGCTGATGCTGCCCAAGAGCCCGAATGGTTTACCACAGCACCCTCGAAAGCAGTGCCAAAAGCATTGGCCAAAGCCAACATTGAAACGGCAGATGTAGATTATTGGGAATTGAACCAAGCGTTTTCTGTGGTGGGTATCGCAAATACCAAAATATTAGGCTTGGATCCTTCAAAAGTAGACGTCAATGGTGGTGCAGTTGCTTTAGGACACCCACTTGGAAATTCTGGTTCTCGAATTTTGGTTACGTTGCTGCATGTGCTTAAGCAAAATGGAGGTAAGCTCGGCGGTGCAGGAATCTGCAACGGTGGAGGAGGCGCTTCGGCCATGGTAATTGAGAATATTTAAGCCCTTTTAAACAAATTGTCAAGGCGGCCTCGGTCGCCTTTTTTTGATTGATCCGAAACATAGTATCTTAAGTATTGTTTTAAAATCATGTATCAATTAAAGCGAACACAGCTCATTAAGGCGGACCTGCAAAGCACCTGGGACTTTTTCTCTTCTCCGCTCAATTTAGCGAAAATAACACCTCCAGAGATGGGTTTTCACGTGAAGACAGAGCTGCCTGAAAAGATGTATGAAGGCCTTATGATTGAGTACACAGTCAGACCTTTGCTAGGTATTCCTTTGAATTGGATTACGGAAATTAAAACAGTCAAAGAGCTTGAGTTTTTTGTAGATGAGCAGCGCAAAGGGCCTTACAAGATTTGGCACCATGAGCACCATTTCAAGGAAGTTCCGGGTGGTGTAGAGATGACCGATATTGTTTCATATGAGCTGCCTCTTGGTTTTCTTGGTAGGTTGCTGCATCCGATCATTGTTAAAAAGAAGCTTGCTGAAATTTTCGACTATCGATTTAAAGCGGTAGAGCATACAATTGACTTCTAATTGTCGTAATTTTACGACACATTGAAATTCAAGGACTATCATATTGACAACAAGCTGAAAACGCAGCTAGATTATCTCGGCTTCAAGCGGCCAACAGATATACAATTTAAGGCGATTCAAGCCATTCTAGATGGAGAGGACGTTATGGCTGTTGCCCCAACAGGAACAGGAAAAACAGCAGCCTTTGTGATACCCGTCCTTCAACAAATCATTCTAAACCGCCAATCAAAGAAGCGCCGGATTACCGCTCTTGTCCTTGTGCCGACGAGAGAGCTCGCCGTTCAAATTGCTGAGGTATTTACCGCTATCGGTATGAAAACAGGGATTAAAGTTTTGGGTCTTGTTGGTGGCGTTGATCAAGATCCGCAGATCAAATCACTAAACAGCAATGTTGAGGTTCTTGTGGCCACACCCGGCAGGATGTTTGATCTTATCGCTCAAGGTTATGTTGATTTAAGCGCGGTTAAGCACTTCGT